>DAOTWB010000026.1:0-21105 GCA_034436235.1 Anaerolineae bacterium | reverse complement strand
TGTGCCGATAAACTTTCCCTGAGAAACACGCGCGCCTGTGCGGATGCACAGGCGCGGTGCGCTGCTGCCGACGGACGCGCGTTACTTCTTGGAAGCCTTCTTGGCGCTCTTCTTCGCAGGCGCTTTGCCCGTCACTTCGCTTTTGAGCGTCGCGCCGACACTGAACTTGATACTCTTGCCCGCAGGAATTTGGATCTTCGCGCCGGTGCTTGGGTTGGTGCCTGTACGGGCTTTCTTCTCGCGCACTTCAAAAGTGCCGAAGCCTGTCAGCGTCACCTTCTCGCCGTTCTTGAGCGCAGCGGTGATGATGTCCGTCAAGGCGCTCACCACCTCGCCGACCGCCTTCTGGCTATGACCCGTCTTCTCGGCGATCGCTTTGACCAATTCCGTCTTCTGCATTGGAGAAAACTCCTTCACTCGCTCTTAACAAGAGTTCCGCTTCATATGATGGGATGCTTCGCGCGTCCTGTCAAGCATTCATGCGGAGAATCAAGATTTTCGCACGCTTGTTCGGTTAACGTTGCGTATCGAGCCTGTTACAAACAGCGCTGAGAAGCCGACCATATGTTCCTTTGAGCTACATTGAGAAACTATCTTGTTAAGTCCTTCACGAGACGCGTTCAGCAAGTGCTGATGCGCTTAAACGCCGTTTGCCGCACCGTTGCGCCAAAGCGCATCATGTCTCAATTCTCTGCCAAGTGGCGAATCGCAGCACAGGATCGGCGAAAATTAGGCGCAGCAAAACATTGAGAGACTCTTAAGATGCGAATGGCGATCTGATGGGCATAAAGCCTTGTGCGCAGCTTGAAGCCTCAGGATTCGGCGCTTTGCGACGCGCCGCGTTTGGAAAACAAAACGGCGCGGTCTTTTTCAACCGCGCCGCTTGTCTGAGTGGAGATGCCGAGCATTGCAGCTCGGGTCCGAAGAAGCTCTCCCGCACACATCTACGAGCGTAGTCAGGTGATTTTTATCTCGCCGAACTGCGCCCTTCCTGACGAGGTCGCTTGCTCAGCCAACCGATGATCTTAGGCGCTGTTTATCGGTGTCACAACGCAGCAGCTCAGTTTTGGTCACGCCTGCGGCTGCTCCGACCGAGCCCGAAGCAGGCAGACGGCTGACCCGCAGGTCAGCGCTCTTCGCTCAGATTGCTTACGCAGCCATTGCGAGAGCAGGTGTAGTGCGTGTGTTCGCATCTACTGTTTTTGCCCGTTTTAACGCGGACAGGCGCCTCGGCTCGCAGTATGCGCTCAACCTTCCCCGTCGAACCTAATTCATCCCCTTGTACGCTCATAGTATAGCACACTTTCGCTTCTTGTAAAGTCCTTTTTTGCGCAGCGCCTTGACAACATAAACAGCCTTTGGCTACGCTGGCGAGCAGCACAAAGGCAACTGCTCTCGATAACTATGCTTTTCTAGATAGATGGAGATTTCGATGCCGAGCTTGTTGCAGTACAAAAGCAACGATTGCCTGCAGGACAACAGCGGAAATGTTTGGTGCATCTATTACGTGAAGTATACTACCAAAAATGGGTATGATGAGGTTGTTCAGTTGAAGGTGAATGGAAAAGAGCGCGGGCATGTCACTTGGCACTACGATCACAACGGGAAGTTGCTGAAAATGAACGAGCATGGAGATATCACTATTCCATCGGGCTTGAAGCCTTGCGAAGATTCAAACAGGTGCTGAATGGAGCTGAAGCTGTGAATGCCTCTTCACATATATCGCCAGCAGGTGTGCAGCTTGATGAGACGACTTTGCACATGCGCCAGAAGGAGATACTCGCTCAGCCGCTGCTCGGCAGATTGTGCATGGCTGCCGTCGGCATTGCTAACACAGAGAACATCGGGATGATCTTTCGCGTCGCAGATGCTGTGCGCTGCGATCACCTTCTCTTCGTGGATAGCGCGCCGATCAACGTGAACAAGATCAAGAAAGTATCGCGGCATACGCACGTCTCCGTCCCGCATGACTTTGTCTCGAGCGAGACGTTTCTGAGCAACTTGTGCGCCTATCCGCCGCTGATCGCGCTGGAGATCACAACCACATCCCAGAACATCTTCGCTGCAACGCTGCCCGCCGAAGTCACACTTGTCGTCGGCGGCGAGCGCGACGGAATCCCAGAACATATTTTGGCTCACTGTCAGCGCGCTGTACACATCCCGATGTACGGCGTCAATAGCTCGATGAACGTCGCTACAGCGCTAGGGATCGCAGCCTATGAAGTAAGACGACGGTGGAACGCCGCGCCTGCGCCGTCAAACGCCTCTACGTCCTCACCCTGACGTCTGAGCGTATTTTTTTCGCCTTCCCAACAACTGCTTCCGCGCTGAAGAGACTGTTTCTGCGCATGCTGTGCAGCGTAAGCGTAGGTTGCCTTGCGCGCCGCGCGGCGCTACAATTGCGCGGCAGATAGACCGTCTGCTGTGGAGATCAGCTGTGAGCCGCCGCGCCTTGTTTGGCTACCTGCTTCTGAACGTCCTCGTCACGTTCACAGTGATGGTGGGCGTCCTGCTGATCAACGAAGCGCGCCTGAGCATCACGCCGACGCCTGTCCGCAACTTGCTGCCGTTCATCATCACCGCCACGCCTGACCCGAATTACACGCCGCCCGTCGTTTATGTGGTGGTGACCGCGACTTTTGGCAGCGGCGTCGCTGTGCAGCCCACGCCTGCTGAAGGCACGCCGCGCCTGACGCTGAGCGCGCCGACACTCGATCCTGCGCTCTTGCCCGTCGGTCTGGAGACCGCTGCGAGCGACCCAAACGCCTGCCCAACGTATACGCTTGTGGCAGGCGATACGGCAGGCGTCATTGCGCAGCGCTATGGCGTGCCGCTGGCAGACCTGATGCGCGCTAACAATTTGCGCGAGGCGGACTTGACGCGCTTGCAGATTGGGCAGGTGCTGGTGATCCCTGTGGGCGGTTGCGGACTCGCCACGCCGACGCCGACGGCGACCGCTGCGCCTTCCGCGACGCCATCGCCGCCGCCAACAGCTACCGACATACCGACGCTCGCCGCTGAGCAGCTCAAGATCGAGATTACACAGATCATCAGCCCGGGCGACATCACGCAGGAAGGCATTGAGATTCGCAACATCAGCGGCGGCGTGATCCAGATCGGCGGCTGGACGCTGACTGACGGCAAGGGCAATACATACACATTCCCTGAATATCAGATGTTTGAGGGACGGCGCGTGGTGGTCTACACGCGCGGCGGCGGCAACACGCCGTTAGCGCTATTCTGGGGCTTGCCAAGCGCGATCTGGGGCGATCCGAACCAAGTGGCGGTCATTTTGGATGCTGAAGGCAATGTGCAGGCGCGTTACAGTCGGCGGTAGAGCGCGCCGCCGCCGTGAGAGTGTTTTGAGGATGTACTATGAGCGGAAAACGCTATCTTCTACTAGTGTTGATCGGCATCCTGTGCGCAGTGTGGAGCGCGCCTGCGCAGGCGCAGAGCAGCGCGCTGCGCGATCTGCTGCGCCAAGCGCCCGACAACGCCGCGTCGCGCACGATCATTTGGTTCGGCTCGCTTGGCGCCTTGAAGCGCGCCTTGAATGTGCAAGTGGAAAGCCGCGAAGCGCTCGACCGCTTGTCGCTGACGCAACGCGCCACGTATCTCTCTGAAGTAGGACGCTTGGTCTATTTCTCGGAGCAGAGCGGCTTGGCGCGCGCGCCTGAATGGCTCAGCACGTTCGGCATCAATAGCTTCGCCATCGAGCGCGAGCTGGTCATCGGCAAAGCGCCTGACCAAGTGGCGATCCTCGAAGGCGCGTTCGATGCTAATAGCATCAGCGGCGCGCTGCAAAGTCTGGGCTATCAGGCGCAGGCGATCAACGGCACGTCAATCTTCGCGCTCGGCGACGATAACCGCGCGCCTGCAGGCGCGGTCGGCAGCCTTGCCGCCGATAAGATGAATCGGCTCGCGCTGCTGCCCAATCGCCTGATCGCAGCTGCGTCCACCGCCAACTTGACGGCGGCGCTGGCGCCTGCGCCAAGCCTTGCTGACGATCCGATCTACGCGGCGCTCGCCAGCGGGCTGGAGATGCGCGATACGCTGATCTGCGCCGTGCTGTTCGATGGCGCCTTCGCCGCTCGCGAGTTAGTGGGCAGCGCGCCGAGCGCGCCGAGCGGTTTGCCTGCTTACCAAGCAGGCGCCATCGGCTACGCGCGCAGAGGCAACGTGCGCACGCTGACCATAGCGCTCGCCTACGCCGATCCAAGCACAGCAGAGCAAGCGGGCAACGTCCTCATCGCGCGGCTGGGCAGTTACATCAGCCCTAATCAGCCTGAGCGTCCGCTATTCGCGAATTGGCAGTTCAGCGTCGAAGTCGCTCAATTGGGCGGCGTGACGCTGCTGAAGGCGAGCGCCAATATGCCTGAGGACAGCGACGTGGCGTGGGTCGCTCTGGTGCAAGAGCGCGATCTCGGCTTTTTGCGTCCGCAGTGAGGAGAAGCGCATGTTAGAAGAGACGGTCAGCGGCTTTCTGCTCTTTTTGGCGAGCGCGCTGGGCGCGGCGCTCACGGCGCTCTGGGCAGGCATGGCGATCTGGACGTGGCGCGATATCCGCGCGCGCTCGCGCGACGGTCTGGCGCACGTGACGGCGACTGCGCTAGTGGCGCTCTTGAACGTGATCGGCTTGCTGGTCTACCTGATGTTGCGTCCGCGCGAGACGCTCGCCGAAGCCTATGAGCGCTCGCTGGAAGAAGAAGCGCTCTTGCAAGGCATTGAAGAGAAGCCGATGTGTCCTGGCTGCGGCAGACCGACTCAGACGGCGTGGCAGGTCTGTCCGTATTGTCACACGCGCTTGCGCAAGCCGTGCATTCAATGCCAACAGCTGCTGGAACTCTCGTGGACGCTCTGTCCGTACTGCGCGACCGTCCAAGCGGCGGATGCAGCGCCGCGCGCACGGCGACGGACGCCACAACCTGCGCCGCTTGAGTATGTGGAAGGCGACGGCGAGATCGCCTGAGCGCTAGATGCCCAGCGCGACGTATTTCACGTCCAAGTACTCGTCAATGCCCGTCGCGCCGCCTTCACGACCTAAGCCGCTCTGTTTGATGCCGCCGAACGGCGCCTGCGCAGTGGACGGCAATGGATCGTTAGCGCCGATGATGCCGTATTCCAAGCGCTCTGCTACGCGGAACACACGGCTGACGTCGCGCGTGTAAAAGTAGGCTGCCAAGCCGTATTGTGTGTCGTTTGCACGTTGAATCGCCTCGTCTTCGCTCTCAAAAGCGATGAGCGGCGCGACTGGACCGAAGGTCTCTTCGCGCGCCACCAACATGCTCGCTTGCGCGCCTGTGATCACGGTCGGCAGCCAGAATAAGCTGCCTTCGGCGAGCGCGCCGCCGCCGACGCGCACCTGAGCGCCTTGCGCCAGCGCATCCTGCACATGACGCTCCACTTTGTGGCGCGCCGCTTGATCGATCAACGGTCCGATCTGCACGTCAGGCGCTAGACCATTGCCAACGCGCAATCTGCGAACCGCTTCTGTCAGCTGCTCGGCGAACGTCTCGTAGATGCTGCGCTGCACAAAGATGCGATTGGCGCATACGCAGGTCTGACCGGCGTTGCGGAACTTCGAGATGACCGCGCCTTGCACGGCTGCCTGTAGATCGGCATCTTCGAAGACGATGAACGGCGCGTTGCCGCCCAGCTCCAATGAGAGCCGCTTGACGCCTGCCGCTGATTTGCTGATCAGCAGCTTGCCAACCTCAGTTGAGCCTGTGAACGAGATTTTGCGGACGCGATCATCGGCGAAGATCGCCTCTGAGAACGGCACGGGATCGTGGCAAGTGATGATGTTGACCACGCCGCTCGGCACGCCTGCTTCGATCAAAATACGTCCCAGCGCGATGGCAGAGAGCGGCGTCTGCTCGGCAGGTTTGCAGATGGCAGTGCAGCCTGCAGCCAAAGCCGCTGAGAGCTTGCGCGCCAACATGCCCGTCGGAAAATTCCATGGCGTGATCAGCGCTGCCACGCCGACCGCCTGCCGCCACACCAACAAGCGCTTGTTGGCGACCGATGCCGGCACCAGCTGACCGTACAGCCGTTCTGCCTCGCCTGCGAACCATGTGAAGAAGCTGGCGGCGAAGGCGATCTCGTTGCGCGCCTCTTGCAACGGCTTGCCTTGCTCAAGCGTCATCAGCGTCGCCAAGCGCTCGCGACGTTCCAGCAGCAACGCCGCGACCCTGCGCAGGATGATGGCGCGCTCAGGCGCAGGCAAGCCTGACCACTTAGGTAGCGCGGCGTAGGCTGCCTCAATTGCCGCTTGAGTCTCGGCGCTGCCCGCATCAGGCACTTGAGTCAACAGCTGCCCTGTGGCAGGGTTATAGACGCCGAATTGTGCGCCGCTCGCGCTCTGGCACCACTCGCCGCCGATCAGCAGACGATATGGCTCATCGCCGAGCGTCTGCGCTGTGATGCGATCCAAATCAGTCACTTCGAACATACTCACCTGACCTTCGCTGATGTGTGCTTCGATTGTAGCGCATAGCGCGCCGCTTGTCTCAAGGCGACGCGAGTGCTAAGATCGCGCTACACATGACGTGAGTTCCCACAAAGGTTGAGTTCTCCGATGATTCAAGTACGCGATCTCGCCACGCTCTCGCCTGAAGAGCTGAAGATGATCATGCGCCGCGCTGAGCAAGATATCACGGCGCTCTTGCCGCAAGCACAACAAGTGATTGACGCCGTCCGCGCGCGCGGCGACGAAGCGCTGGTAGAATACGTGCGTCAGTTCGATGCAAAAGACTACACGGCTGAGCATTTGCGCGTCAGCGACGCCGATTTTGAGCGCGCTTACGCTGAGGTCGGCGCTGAAGTGGTGGAAGCCATTCGGCATGCGCACGCCAACATTCAGCGCTTCCACGCCGAGCAGATGCCTGAGCCGATGTGGTTCATGGAAGTAGAGAAAGGCATCATGGCAGGCGAGAAGATCACGCCAATCGCCAGCGCAGGCTTGTATGTGCCGCGCGGCAAGGGCGCCTTTCCATCAGTGATGCTGATGCTGACCGTGCCTGCCAAAGTGGCAGGCGTGCCGCGCATCGTCGTGGTCACGCCGCCTAATCCGCAAGGCAAGGCTGATCCTGCCGCGCTGGTGGCGGCGGATCTCGCAGGCGTGCGGGACGTTTACGCAGTCGGCGGCATGGCAGCAGTGGCAGGCTTGGCGTTCGGCACGCAACGCTTGCCGCGCGTCAGCAAGATCATCGGTCCGGGCAGCAGTTACGTCTCAGCGGCGAAGCGCCTGCTGTACGGCGTCGTGGATGTTGGGCTGCCGGCTGGACCGAGTGAGTCGATCATCTTGTGCGATGAGACTGCCGATCCGCGTCTTGCTGCGCTCGATCTGCTGGTCGAGGCGGAACACGGCGCTGAGTCAGCGGCGTTGTTGGTCACTCACAGCCGCGCCGTAGCGGATGAAGCGCTGCGTCTGCTGCCTGAGTACATCGCTGAGCTGCCTGAGTGGCGGCGCAAGTTCGTCGAAAGCGTGCTGAGCACTTACGGCGGCATCTTGCTGACGCGCAGCCTTGAAGAATCCATCGCTTTCGTGAACGACTACGCGCCTGAGCATCTAGAAGTGCTGACCGCCGATCCGTTCAGCACGCTCAATCGCATTCAGAACGCAGGCGAGATTCTGCTGGGCAGCTACACGCCAATTCCGACCAGCAATTACACGCTCGGCTTGAATGCAATCCTGCCGACGGGCGGCTTTGCGCGCTCGTTCTCATCGGTGAGCGTGTGGGACTTCCTCAAGCGCAGCGGCATCGGCTATTGCAATCGCGAAGGCTATGAGCGCCTGCACGAGACCACTGTGCGCTTGGCGGATTACGAAGATTTCCCGGCGCACGCTATGGCGCTGCGCAAGCGGCGCGCCATCTGGAGCGAGTAGGCAGCAAAACAGGCGAGAGGATTCTCTCGCCTGTTCATGCGCGTTAAGAAGTACCCGCCATGCCGTGTGACCGCATGTTTTGAACCTGCTTTCGCAGGTGGGTCATCTCGCCAGCCCTCACGCCTTGACACATGTCTACCGCGCTGCAGCTGGATGTGAATGCCCGTCAGATGGGTGTTGGCTCAAAACTTAGAGTGCGACATCACGCACACAGCAGGCACGCTGTTTTTATACCACGCTCCGCAGCCCTTGTAAAGTCCGATCTGTTAAGGCTCTGCCAAGATTGGTTGAAGAATTGGCTTGCTGCGCCGCGCAAAGCAGGCTATCCTGATCGGCGACCTGCCACCACAATCGCTCAGGAGTGCCATCATGCAGGCTTTTGTGCCAATTGCGCGCACCACTTTCGATATGCAGCTGGCGCAGGCGAACGCCGCGCTCGCCCAGCAGACCTTGCAAGCCGCCTTCGCCGATCTGCGCGTCGTCCCGACGCTCATCACTGATTCCGAGACGCTGGCGCAGGCGATCGCGCAGCTGAGCGCGGCGCCGCCCGGCCTGATCGTCGTCTTCCAAGCCACCTTCGCCGATTCGAGCGCTATTGTCGCGCTGGCGGAAGCCTTGCGCGTGCCGCTCCTGCTATGGGCGGCGCCAGAGCCTGCCACAGGCGGCAGATTGCGCTCGAACGCGCTATGCGGCATAAATCTCGCCGCCTTCGCTCTGAAGCGGCGCGGCTTGCCCTACCTGTGCTGTTACGCTGCGCCCGATTCGCCTGAGGCAGTCCGCCTTGCGCAGCGCGCCGCTGCCGCTGCCGAGACGCTCTTCGCGTTGCGCCACACCAAGATCGGCGTGATCGGCGAGCATCCCATAGGCTTTGAGCCATGCGCCTATGACGCTGAGCGCTTGCGCGCGCGCTTCGGCGTGCAAGTGCAGCCTTACGCGCTTGAAGCTGCTTTTGCTGCCGCCGATAGCCTGTTAGCCGCTGAGCGCGTCACGGCGCGCTACGCCGATCTCGCCGCCAAGCTGAGCAATTTGACCGAGCTGAACACAGCGCAAGTGCGCGGCACGCTCAGCTTTCACGAAGCGCTGCGCGATCAGATCGCGGCTGACGACTTGCGCGGCGTAGCCGTCCGCTGTTGGCCCGAGACCTTCCTCAAGCGCGATTGCGCCGTGTGCGCCGCGTCCTCGCTCTTGTGCGATGACGGCATCCCTGCCACGTGCGAAGCGGACGTGCATGGCGTCTTGAGCGGCTTGCTCTTGCAAGGCGTCGGCGCCGCAGCGACCTTTGGCGCGGACTTGGTCGCGGCTGACCTTGAAAACGACACGCTCACCTTTTGGCATTGCGGCTTGGCGCCGCTCAGCATGTGCGCGCCGAGCTTCGCGCCGCGCGGCGCGTTGCACAGCAACCGTCAACGTCCGCTGCTGATGGAATTTCCGTTGAAAGCAGGTCGAGTCACTCTAGCGCGCTTGACGCAAGCGGGCGAATCGGGCGACTACCGCCTGCTGCTCGGCACGGGCGAGATGTTGGACGCGCCGATGCAATTCAGCGGCACAAGCGGCGTCCTGCGCCCTGACTCAGGCGCAGCGCACGCGCTGCAGGTCATTTTGCAAGAAGGACTCGATCATCACTTCACGCTTGCCTATGGCGACTTCGCCGATGCGCTGACCTTGCTCGCCGATTTCGCTAAGCTGCCGATCATTCGCCTGTGAGCGGCGCGGCGTCGCCGAGCGACCTGCCGCGTCCGTCTGTGACGGGCAGGCGACGTCCGTCGTCCGCCGTGTACAGCGCGACAATCAAGCGCAGCGGACCATCGGACGGCAGTTGAAGCGCGTGGTAGCTCTCGAAGATTTCGTCGGGCAGCCAACGGCGCGTCGGACGCTCGGCTGGCGGCGCGTCATGTTGGCTGAAGAGCGCGCCGTCCGCGCGCAGCGCCTGCACAGTCAGCGTGTAATCCGCCTCAGGCACGGCGAGCGCGCGCCATGCCAAACGCACGCGCACCTGATCGCCTTCGCGGACGATCTGGCAGCCGATCAAGGCGATCTGCGCGCCGAAGCGGAAGTCGCAAGGCGGCAGATCAGGCGCATCGTAGCGCCGCGCCACGCCGATCACGCGCCACGCCACTGCGAAGACGGTCTGCTCAGCCAAGCTCAAACGCAAGGTGTAGTCGCCGTCAGGCAGGTCAGGCGGCAGGCGCACGGCGTAGCGCTCGACCAAGTATTCATCGGCGCGCCATTCCGCAAAAGGATAAGCGCCTTGCACAGGCTGTCCGCGCCAGAGCTGAATCGGCGCGCCTTGCGCAGGCTGCGCGCTCAGGATCAGGTCAGGCAGTGCGCGCGGCGCGGCGGTCGCCTGCCAAGTGACCGTGAAGCGCAGCCAGTCGCCTTGCTCGGTCGCCTGCGGCGGCGCGCTCAGCGCTGCGTAGAGCGTCGGCAGGACGGCTGCGCCTTGCGGCGGCGCGTCGTGCGGCGCGCTTGGCAACATAGTGATGCGCCCTGCCGTCAGCCACAGTCCGCTGAAGCGTTTTTCCGCGTCCAGCACAGGCAAGAGCGCGCCGTCAGCGCGATTGAGCCACGCCGCGCGCAAAGTGTACTCGCCGCGCGGCGCGCCGAGCGGCAATGGCACGTCTAGGGAGATGATCAGGCGCTCGCCTGCGCGCAAGCGGTCGCTCTGCTCAAAATACGGATGAAAGCGCCCGATCTCTTCACCGCGCGCGTCGTGCAACGCAATGACAGGCGTCAGCGCAGCCTGCGCAGGCGTGCGCAACACATCCCATGCCAGCTGCACTCGGATCGTGTCGCCGCCGCGTCCTTCATAGGTCGCCGTCGTCACAACGCCGCGCAATGCGTCGCCAAAATAGCGCGCAGCGCCGACCTCGCGCTGCGCAGCGGCATAGTAACTATAGACCGTGAAAGCAGGCGCGCCGTCAGGTCCGTCAACCGTCGTCAGCAGGACGAAGTCGCGATCCAGAGCGCCGTTGAACGCGCTGCGCACGCCGCGCGGAAAGATGTAGAGCGCGCGCTCGCCTTGCGGCGCCAAGATCAGATGCTCTGCCATCAGCCAGCGCACACGGCTGTGATCTAGCTTATGCGCAAGCACGGTCGCGTGATTATAGAACTCGCTGACGATGTACACAGTCTGACCAGGCGGCAAGTTGCGCTCTAGCCACTGTCCGATCAGCTGCATGTCGCCATGCGCATCGTAGAACAGGTCAGCCCGACTCGCCCAAGCGCGATAGTCGTGCCATGTGTGCAGCGCCAAGAGCGTCACCAGCGCGAGGACGGCGTAGCGCAAAGACGGCAGACGAGCGCACAGCGCGCCGATGCCGAGCGCAGGCGCGAAGAAGATCAGCGGCACCATCGCCACTGAGCGCATGTGCGATGGCGGCAAGCCGCTGACGGCTACCACTGAAGGCGCGATCAACAGCGGCGAGAGCAGCACGCACAGCGCCGCCGTCCGCTGAAGCGGCGCCGCGCGCCTGCGCAGCGCATAGCCGAGCGCGACGCCGAAGCCGAGCAGCATCAGCGCGCCGCTGATCGGATCGAACCATGGGCGCTCAGGATACAAGTTGTAGCGCAAGGTCGGATCGCCGCGCAGGAAGAACATCTCAGCGTGCAGGCGCACGCTCTCCAGCAGCGTTGGCACTTGCGCATCGGCTGCGGCGACCTGAGTCAAACGGTCGAGAAAAATATCGGGCGCGTTCAGATAGAAGCCGATCAGCGGCGCCGCCGTGATCAGCAAGACGCCGAAGAAGAGCGCGATCTGCCGCAAGCGCAGCGCGCGTTGCCCATCGAAGAGCAGCAAGCCGAGCAGCGGCAAAGGCAACCACAGCGGAAAAATGCGCGCCGCCATGTAAGTATAGAGCGCCGCGCCGCCGAAGAAGCCGCCGAGCGCCGCGCTGAGCTGCCATCGCGTGCGCCGCCTGAGTGCGATGAACAGACACCACAGCGATAAGGCTTCCAGCAGCGGCTGCGGACTGGTGCGAAAGCCTTGCCGCGTCAGCCAGACCTGCGCGCCGTTCACGGCGAGCCACGCGCCGCCGCATAGCGCGATCAGCGCGCCGTGCCGTGCGCTGCCGAACATGGCGATGCCTAGCGCAATGGTCGCCGCTGCGCTCAAAATACCGAGCAAAGCGCTGGTCAGGCGCGTGGCGAAGATATCCGCGCCGAAGATGTGCAACATCGGCACTGAGAGATAGTAGAACAGCGCTTCGCGTCCGCTGTACGCCGCGACCACTGGGAAAGGCTGATAGCCGTAGAAAGCGATATCGCGTCCGAGCAGCATATCGGCTGCTTCATCGTAGTGCAGGGCAGGCGGAAAGCGGCGCAGCTCGGCAAGGCGCAGCCAAGCCGCCAAGAGCAGCACGGCGAGCGCGAGGAACAAATAGACGCGCTTCGACATAGCCTAGCGCACAAGCGGCGTCGGCGTGACGTAGTTCTCAGGCAGTTCAGGCACGAAGTCCACCTCGAATAGCCACTGCCACAGTTTGCCCGTCAGGAAGAAGCGCTCGGTCTCAGCGTCGTAGGCAATGCCGTTGAGCGTGCCTGCGCGTCCGATTGCTTCGCGCTCTTCAGGCGTGAGCAGATTGGATGCGTCAATGATGGCTGTGATGCGCCCTGTTCGCTTATCAATGCGCAAAATCTGATCGCTGAACCAAATGTTGGCGTAGATCGAGTCGCCAACGCATTCCAGCTCGTTCAAATTGCGGATCGGCACGTCGTCCAGCATGATCTCAAGCTGGCGCACAGCGCCGAACGTCACAGGATCGCGCACGTACAGCACATGACTGCCGTTGCTCATATAGAGCGCGTTCGTCTCTTGATCGTAGCACAGTCCCCAGCCTTCGCCGATGTACGTGAACGTCTCGCGCTGCTCGAATGTCTCTAGATCGTAGACGAAGGCGACCTGCTCTCGCCAAGTGAGCTGAATCAGGCGCTCGCCGACCAGCGCCAAGCCTTCGGCGAAGAACTCTGCAGGCAAGCTCAGCTGCTGCAACACTTCGCCTGTCTGCATATCCACTTTGCGCAGCGTGGATTGACCGTACAGCCCTGTGCTTTCGTAGAAAAAACCGTCGTGGATCAGCAAGCCTTGCGTGAAAGCGCTCGGATCGTGCGGACGCACTGAGTGAATCTGGACGCGCAAGCGCTCAGGCTGCCTTTGAGCGTGCGGCGAGCGCAAGGGCAGCGTCAGCGCGAGCAACAGCGCGAAGATCAGCCAAAGGCGCAGTTTTCTGGACATAAACGATGCCTTCCCACATGCTCGGCTCATTCTAGCGCTCTGGCAGCAGGCTGACAAATGGCAGCGCGGCGACGTTTTGTGCATTTTCCACAAGCCGTGTTAAGACTTGACCTGTTGACAGCGCGCGCGCTTTCGTGTTACGTTGATCGGCGTCCGATGACGAGGAAAAAAGGCGTCGCTCTGATCATGCGTGCTGCGCGTAGCCAAGCTGTGGCTTACTTCACCTATTGGTTTAGCTACTTTACAGGCGAAAAACCTGTAGAGCGGCTCGTGCCTGCACGCGGATAGCCACTAGCTTGAACAAGGCAATTCCGAAGGCGCTGAGTGTTACGCTCAGCGCCTTTTTTGCGTGATGGAGCGCGCCTGAAGGTTGTACAAGAGGAAGGAGAATGAAGTGAACGAAAGCCAACCGCTCTGGCAGCCGCTTGTCTGCCGAGGCATACGCGGCGCAACGACTGCCGATGCCGATACTGCCGATGCCATTCTGAGCGCCACGCGCGAGCTGCTGATTGAGCTGATCAGGCGCAACGGCATTCGCCAAGAAGACGTCGCCAGCGTCATCTTCACCACCACGCCCGACCTGACCGCTGAGTATCCGGCAGTGGCGGCGCGCCAGCTCGGTTGGCACGAAGCAGCGTTGATGTGTATGCAAGAGCTGAACGTCCCAACAGGCTTGCGCCGCTGCATCCGCGTCCTGATCCACTGGAATACAACGCGCAGCCTGCACGAAATCCAGCACGTCTACATTCGCGGCGCAGTCAATCTGCGCCCAGAGCGCAGCGTTGAGCTGCCCGAGGCTATCCAGCAAATTCAGCTATCTGATCGAGAGGAGTTGTGAGAGCTTATGATCATCATCATGCAAGTTGGCGCCACTGCCGCCCAGATTTCTGCCGTGATCGCGCGCGTGAAAGAGCTAGGCTTCCAAGCGCACCTGAGCGAAGGCGAAGAGCGCTCGATCATCGGCGTGATCGGCGAAGATCGCAAAGTGGAAGACCCTGATCAATTCACGCTGATGGAAGGAGTAGAGCGCGTCATGCGCGTGTCGCATCCCTACAAGCTGGCAAGCCGCGAGTTTCATCCGCAAGATACGCTCGTGGCGCTGAACGGCACAAAGGTCGGCGGCAAGAAGATCGTGCTGATCGCCGGTCCATGCTCGGTTGAGAGTCGGCAACAGATTTTGGAGATCGCACACGCCGTCAAAGAAGCAGGCGCGACCGCGCTGCGCGGCGGCGCCTTCAAGCCGCGCACCTCGCCATATTCCTTTCAAGGACTCGGCGAGAAAGGTCTGGAGCTGCTGGCTGAAGCGCGCGCTGCGACAGGTCTGCCTGTGGTGACCGAAGTGATGGAGCCAGGTCTGGTGCCGCTAGTGGCGAAATACGCCGATGTGCTGCAGATCGGCGCGCGCAACATGCAAAACTACGCGCTGCTGCACGCGGCAGGCGCTTCGCAGCACACAGTGCTGCTCAAACGCGGCATGATGAGCACGATGGAAGAGCTGCTGATGTCGGCTGAGTACATCCTCTCGCACGGCAACAATCGCGTCATCTTGTGCGAGCGCGGCATCCGCACCTTTGAGACCTACACGCGCAACACCTTCGACATCAACGCGATCCCTGTCCTGAAGGCGCGCACGCACCTGCCGATCATCGCCGATCCAAGCCATGCCACAGGCAAGTGGGAATACGTCCATGCCGCGTCGCGCGCTGCCATCGCCGCCGGCGCCGACGGCTTGATCGTCGAGGTGCATAACTGCCCTGAGCAAGCGCTCTCCGATGGTGCGCAATCTTTGCGCCCTGAGAAATTCGCGCAGTTGGTGCAGCAAGTGCGCCGCATCGCCGAAGCAGTTGACCGCACGGTCTAGCGCGTTGCAAACAAAACAGATGAGGCGCGTCGCATTGGCGCGCCTTTTTTGTCGCGCGCAAAATCTCTCTCAGAAACGCTGCGCGCGGCGCACGCCGCCTCACCATTTTCCAAATGGCGCACAGTGTGTTACAATCGGGCGGCAATTGTGCTGAGTTGGATGCACCTCACGTTGAATCGCCTCTGGATTGGTAGCGAGTAGCTGTGTGAAGACGCTGCGAGAAGCGCAGTCGTCCAATTTTCGCATTGACGGCGAGAAGTGCTACAATATGCGCAGTTTGTCACAAGGACTGCCAATTGAGCGTGAACGCAGGAGTCGTTTATGCAGCCTAACGAATGGTTGTTCATCGGAATCTTTTTCATCGTGGCGCTGATTCTGCCCGCAGTGCCGATTTTTTTGGCGCAGCTGGTGAATCCAAAGCGTCCCAACAAGATGAAGCAAGAAGCCTACGAATGCGGCGTCGAGACAGTGGGCGATGCTTGGGTGCAATTCAAGGTGCAGTATTATCTCTACGCGCTGGTCTTCTTGATCTTCGATATCGAGATGCTCTTCTTGTTCCCATGGGCGGTCGCCTACAACCAGCTTGGGCTGTTCGCGCTGGTGGCGATGGCAGGCTTCGTGGGCATTTTGGGCGTCGCGCTGATCTACGCATGGCGCAAAGGCGCGCTAGAGTGGCTCTAAGAGGTGGCAAAGCATGGCAGAATTCTTGGTGAACTCGGGCTGGAACGCCAACTTAGCGCAGATCGTCGCCTCAGTGCTGGGCGCGGTGGTGCTGGCTTCCTTCGGCTTGGTCTGGATCATCTTCTCGATCTGGCTAGAGCGCAAGTTTGCAGGGCGCGTGCAGGATCGCATCGGTCCGAATCGGACAGGACCGTACGGCTTGTTCCAGACCTTCGCGGATGTAGGCAAGCTGCTGACCAAAGAAGACATCACGCCTGAAGGCGCTGATAAGCACGTTTACAACTTCGCGCCGATCTTGGCAGTGGCAGGCATCCTTGCCATCTTTGCCGTCATTCCGTTCAATCATGCCTGGGTAGGCGCCGATCTGAACATCGGCGTGCTGTACTTTGTGGCAGTTGGCTCGCTGACGACATTGGCGATCCTGTTGGCAGGTTGGAGCAGCAACAACAAGTACGCCCTGCTGGGCGCTTTCCGCGCGATCGCTGCGCTGATCAGCTATGAAGTGCCGATGATCCTCTCATTGGCAGTGCCTGTGCTGTTGGCAGGCTCGATGAGTATGCAGGATATCGTCAAAGGGCAGAGCATCGCCTATATTTTCGTCGTGCCTGTCAGCGCGCTGATCTTCTTCATCTCGCAGCTGGCGGAAGTTGGGCGCTCGCCTTTCGACCTGATCGAGGCGGAATCGGAGATCATCGCAGGCTTCAACATCGAGTACTCAGGCATGAAGTTCGCGATGTTCTACGCGGCGGAGTTCATCCACGCCTTCGTGATCTGCATTTTGACGGCGGTGCTGTTCTTGGGCGGCTGGCGCGGCTTCGGCGCCGGCGAGCCAGGCTACGAGCTGTTCGGCTTCATCATGCTGATGACGAAATCGGTGGCGGTCTACGTCTTGGTGATGCTGCTGCGCAGCACGCTGCCGCGCATTCGCATTGATCACATGATGGCGTTCAATTGGAAGTTCCTCGTGCCGCTGGCGCTGGTCAATCTGCTGGTGGTGATGTTCTTAGCGCGCCCGTTCGTGCCGGATTACGCGGCGGCAGAGGCGCTGGTGGCGCAAGGTGGCTTTGCAGGGCTGATCGGCGGCATTTTCGGCGCGGGCTTCATCGCGGAGCTGCCCAGAGCGGTTGTCCTGCTCATCGCGAACGTGATCATGTTCGCCGTGGCGACACAGCTCTTGCACCGCTATGGCGAGGCGCAGCGCGCCAAGCTGGGCGTGCGACCTGTGGCAGCGACGCGCGCGCCAGCTATGGCATCCGACTGACAGCACGGCACGCACATCGGGAGAAGATATCTATGCAAGCTGAGTTCGGACAGTGGGCAATCTTCGGTTTGTTCACAGTATTCATCATCGGCGGCGGCATCGGGACGGTCACGAGCAGCAACCTGTTTCACGCCGCCTTGTGGCTGATCATCAGTCTGTTCGGCGTGGCGGGCTTTTTTGTGCTGTTGGCAGCGCCGTTCCTCGCCGCTATTCAAGTGTTGGTCTACATCGGCGCGATTGTGGTGCTGATCATCTTCGCGATCATGCTGACGCGGCGGCTGATGGGCTTGCGCGAAGCGCCAAATAGCCAATGGCTGTTCGGCTTGCTGGGCGCGGCAGTCACTTTCGGCGTGATCGTGCTGGGCTTGGTGCTGGCGAGCGCAGGCAACACGCCGCTCTTGGCGAGCCAGCCGCTCAGCGAGATCACGGGCGAGAGCCTGCGCGATCTAGGCATTGCGCTGGTAGACCTGAATCAATATGTGCTGCCGTTCATCGTGGCGTCGCTCTTGCTGGAAGCGGCGATGGTCGGCGCAATCGTGATCGCACGCGAAGATGAGTGAGGAGCGCCATGTTACCGTTAACCGCCTTTTTGATCGTCGCCGCGCTGCTCTTCTGCATTGGCATGTACGCCGTGCTGGCGCGCCGTAACGCGGTCGCCATTTTGATGGGCATTGAGCTGATGCTGAACGCCGTGAATATCAATCTGGTCGCCTTTTGGCGCTACCTGACGCCGGGCACAGCTGCCACGGCGGAAGGGCTGCAGATCGGCATGGCAGGGCAGAGCTTCGCAATCTTCGTGTTCGTGGTGGCGGCGGCGGAAGTCGCCGTTGGCTTGGCGCTGGTGATCTCGATCTACCGCAATCGCCGCACTGTGATCGCCGAAGACGTGGATACACTGCGCTACTGATGAGGAGCAAGACAATGTTCGCACGAGTCTCAACCTTTCATTATCAGCGCGGCGCGCTCGATGAGCTGGTGAAAGTGTTCAACGAGTCCGTCCTGCCTGCCAATCGCGAGCGCATGGGTCATGTGCGCAGCTACTTTTTGGTGGATGCCGAGGCAGAACAAGTGATGGTCATCACGGTCTGGGAAAATCGCGAGGCGCTAGTGGCAGGCGAGACCGACGGCTTCTATCAAGCGCAGATCGGCAAGGTGCAGCACTTGCTGGCGAGCGGCATAGCGCGTCATATCTACGAACTGAAAGCGCAAAGCTAACCTTTGAAGGACGCATAGGCTTATGGACGGGCTAAACGCAAATTTTCTGCCTTGGCTGATTCCGCTGCCGCCGTTCATCGCTTTCGCGGTGATCATCTTGGCGGCAGGGCGCAGCCGCGTGGCGACGCAAATCATCGCACTGGGCGCGATGGCGATCACTTGGCTGCTGAGCTTCTCGCTTGTGCTGCACGCCTTCGCCATCAGCGATTTGGGCAAATATTCGCGCGGCATTTTCGGCAGCAGCCTGAGCGATATCTTGGGCGGCAGCGGCTGGCTGGTCAACGGCACGGGCAACGGCGCGCTGAACATGGGCGTGGCGGTCGATCCGTTGAGCGCCGTGATGCTGTTCATGGTGCCGCTGGTCATGATGATGATCTTCATCTACACGCTCGGCTATATGGCAAACGCTGAGCGGCAGGCGCGCTTCTTCGCCTATCTGAGCTTGTTCGCAGGCGCCATGCTGACTTTGGTGGTGGCGGATAATCTGCTGCTGCTCTTCGTCGGCTGGGAAGTGATGGGCTTGTGTTCGTATTTGCTGATCGGCTTTTGGTACGATCGCTCGCCGCAGCAGGAGATTGACGGCGTCGCGCCGTACCAAGCGGCGATGAAGGCGTTCATGACCACGCGCGTAGCGGACGTGATCATGCTGATCGGCATCGCGTATCTGTGGGCGACGACAGGCACGCTCAACTTCCGCGAGATATTCTTCAATGAGGCGACGCTGGAGCGCCTGGCGACGACGCCTGCCATCGGCGGTTTCTTGGGCTTGAGCGCAGCAGGATTGATCGGCATTTGCATCGTGATCGGCACGGTTGGCAAGTCGGCGCAGTTTCCGCTGCACATCTGGCTGCCGGACGCCATGAAAGGTCCGACGCCTGTCAGCGCGATGATCCATGCCGCGGCGATGGTCTCGGCAGGCGTTTACCTGATCATCCGCATGTTCCCAGTGCTTTCGGCAGGCGCGAATATCGAGGAAGGCTTGCTGAGCGCGCCGATGGTCTTCATGGCAGTCATCGGCGGCTTCACGGCGATCTTCGCTGCGAGCATCGCCGTGGCGCAAAACGACATCAAGAAAGTGCTGGCGTACTCAACCATCAGTCAGCTCGGCTTCATGGTGGCGGTGCTTGGCGTCGGCGGCTTCGCGCCTGCCTTCTTCCACTTGATCACGCACGCTTTCTTCAAGGCGCTGTTGTTCTTGGGCAGCGGCTCGGTCATTCACGGCATGGAACACGGACATCACGTGGCGCACGGTCACCACGATCACGGGCATGAAGCGCACGCTGAAGGCGACCATGCTCATGCGGAAGGCGCGCACGCCGAACATGCTCATGCCGAAGGCGACCATGCCGAGAGCGATCACGGCGCGCACGAAGCAGTCTTCGATCCGCAAGACATGCGCAACATGGGCGGTTTGATCCGCACCATGCCTGTGACGGCGGTCACGTTCATCATCGGCGGCTTGGCGCTGGCAGGCGCGCCGCTGATCACAGCAGGTTTCTGGTCAAAAGATGAAATCCTGCTGGAAGCATGGCACTTGATGGGCAAGAATCCGATCGGCTTGTTGGTCTTGGTGCTACTTGCGCTGGCTGCCGTGCTGACCACACTCTACACTTTCCGCCAGATTTGGCTGACCTTCTTCGGCGAGCCGCGCACTGAGGCAGCGCGCTACGCGCAGCACTACAATCCTGCGCGCGGCGAGGGACGCGACGAAGCGTTCAACTCAGCCACAATGACCATTCCGCTGATTGTGTTGGCGTTCTTCGCGATCTTCGCAGGCTTCGTGGGCGTGAATCCATCCTTCCCGATTATCGGTCCGCTGCTGAGCGGTTTGGGCATTGAGAAGCCGCTGATCCTGTACATCAAAAACGCGCTGCTCGAGCCGCCGCCGCTGCCCGATTTCAACATCCTGCCCGTCTTCCTCTCATTTGCGATCTTCGGCGTCGGCGTGTATGCAGGCTACGTGCTTTACGCGCGGCGTCCATACGCGCTCGGGCAAGCTGATCCTGTCGAAGGGTTGATCGGTGCGGATGCATACCGCGTGTTGGTGAACAAGTACTACATTGATGAGTTCTACGAGCGCGCCTTCATCAAGCCGATGCAGCGCATCGCGGAAGGCTATAGCCGCGTGGTGGATCGCGGCATCATTGACGGCATCCTACACTTCATCGCCACAGCCGCCGGCCGCATCGGCGATGTGGTGAAAGAGTTCAACCGCGTGGTGATTGACGGCGTCGGCGATGGCATTCCAGAGGCGATCGGCGATGCAGCGCGCAGCTTGCGTCCTGTGCAGACTGGGCGCGTGCAGCAGTACCTGCTCTTCACGCTGATCGCCGCTTTGGTGGTCGGCGCGAACTTGATCATCTTGGCGGCTGTGCCGAGCTTGGTCGTGCCGGCGCTCTTGGTGCAAGGCGGCATTGCCGTCGTGTTGGTGCTATTCTTCAGCGCAGGTGGCGCGCAAGCCACCGGCAGCGGTGACTAGGAGCAAATGCGATGACGCTAGACTTTCTGACCCTGCTCACCTTCCTGCCGATGATCGGCGCAGGTGTGGTGATTGTATTGCCGCGCCGCCAGAAGAACTTGGCGCGGCTCGTGGCGCTCGCCTTCAGCGTTGTGGTGCTGGGCATGGCGATCGCGCTCTTCGCAGCCTATTCGAACGGCACTTGTCCTGAAGGCAACCTGCCGCCAGAGATGCGCACAGCAGCCGCCAACGCGCCGTTCAGCTTCGTCTGTGAGCATGTGGCGGAATTCTTCCCGCTGCTCAACTCGAAATGGCACGTCGGCGTGGACGGCTTGAGCGTGGCGATGATCCTTTTGGCGGCGATCTTGACGCCGTTGGCGATCTTGATCAGCTTCGAGGTGACCGATCACGTCCATGAGCATATGGCGCTCTTCCTGTTCCTCGAGATGGGCGTGATCGGTCTGTTCGTCGCGCTCGACCTGATCATCTTCTTCATCTTCTGGGAAATCGG
>DAOTWB010000025.1:0-3853 GCA_034436235.1 Anaerolineae bacterium | reverse complement strand
ACCCAGTAGCCATGTCCTTCAAGCGTCTGCAGCAACTCGCCCGTCTGCGCATCCCACAGCCGAACTGTACCATCAACCGACGCGCTGGCGATCCGCTTGCCATCAGGCGACCAGGCTGCAGCCAGCACCCAAGAAGTATGTCCGCTCAACGTGCGGACCGTCGCGCCGCTCGCCAAGTCCCAGATCAGCAGCGTGCGATCAGTGCTTGCGCTGACCAGCTGCTGCCCATCAGGGCTGAACGCGACGGCGCGTATTGCATCTTGATGACCTTGCCAAATATTCAGCAATTCGCCTGTGGCTGCCTGCCACACAGCGATGCCATGAAAGCTCAGGACGCCTGCCATGCGTCCCGTGATCGGCTCGTAAGCGGCAGCAGTGATAGACGGCGTATGGACGCGCCATGAGCGCAGCGTCGCGCCTGTCTCGGTCTGCCAGATGGCGAGCGTGCCATTCTCAAACACGCTGACCACTTGGTCGCCGCTTGTGCTGTATTCAATGGAAAGAATAGGCGTGGCGCGCACTTGCAAGGTGCGCACGGCATTGCCTGTCTCAGCGTCCCAGACAATCAGCGTGCGATCGGCGTCTGCGCTCAGAATTTGAAGTCCATCCGGGCTGTATGTAGCCGAGAAGACCGAGTTGGTATGTCCATACAGCGCGCGCAGGACGCTGCCTTGTTCGGCGTCCCAGATCAGCAATGTGCGGTCGCCAGATGCACTGACGATGTAACGTCCTGTCGGATCGTAAGCCACGTCGTAGACGCTGCTCTGGTGTCCGCGCAGGCTGCGCAGCAGCTCGCCACGCGCTGCATCCCACAAGATGAGCGTGGTGTCGTCGGAAGCGCTGACAAGGCGCTGACCATCAGGGCTGTAAGCTGCTGCCGTGACTCCGCTCGTGTGTCCGCGCAAGGTGTGCACAGGCAGACCATCAGCCGCGTTCCAGATGATCAACGTCCGATCCGCCGATCCGCTGACGATCTGTTTGCCGTCAGCGCTATAGGCGACGCTCTGTATCCGCTGTGTGTGTCCGACCAGCTTGTGGAGTGCTCTGCCCGTTTGCACATCCCAGATTGTGAGCGTCGCGTCGTCCGAGCCGCCCACCAGCTGCTGACCGTTGGGCGACCAAGCGATACGCTTAACAGGTTGCCGATGCGCCTTCAACAGGCGCGGCGGCTGATCGGGCTGCTCCACTGTGTACAGCCAAATGCCGAGCGCGCCTGCCGCCGCTATCAGCTTGCCATCAGGCGAGAGCGCCGCCTGATAGATGGCGCCGCGTCCTGTGTCGAAGCGGCGCACTTCGGTCAGGCGCGCTAAGTTATCGCTGGCGATGACAGGCGGCGGCGTAGCTGTAAAGGCAGGTGTTGGACTGAGAGGCGCAGTCGGCGAGGCAGTTGTTAAGTCTGTGACGGCTGCTTCACCTGTAGACTCGGCGGCAGCTTGCGGCGTAGCCTGAGGCGCGCCGCCGCTCGCTAAGAAAATGCCGAGCGCTGCCACGAGCACCAGTCCGATGAGCGCGAGGATGCCCAGCCCGAGCCGTTTGGCAGGTTGCGCAGATGATGTTGGCTTGGTGGGACGCAGCGGCGATTGAATGCCTGAGGATTTGACGAGCGGACGTTGTGTCCTGCTCAGGCGGACGCCTGCAGGCGTCTTGCCGCTCAAGGCTTCGCGGAAGGCTTCTGCGAAGGCGGTGGCGCTCTGGAAGCGATCTTCAGGATGCTTGGCAATGCCGCGCAGAATCACCTGTTCAAGGCTTTGCGGCAGCTCAGGGCGCTTCTGGCGCAACGGCACAGGCATCTCGTGCAGATGCTGATACATCAAGGCAGGCGGCGTATTGCCTGTGTAGGGCAGCGCGCCTGTCAGCAGTTCATAAGCCATCATCGCCAGCGCGTACAGGTCAGCTTGAAAGCCAACTTCCGCGCCAAGCCACTGCTCAGGCGCCATGTACGCTGGCGTTCCCATCGCCATGCTTGTGCCTGTCAGTCGCGTGGCATCCGTCGAGATTCGGGCGATACCAAAGTCGGTCAGGATAGCGTTGCCTTCACTATCGAGCAGGATATTTTGCGGCTTCAGGTCGCGGTGGATGATGTTGCGCGCGTGCGCGTAGTCCAGCGCTTTGCTAATCTGCTCGATGTAGCGCAGCACTTCTTCAGGCTCAAGCGGTCCGCGCTCTCTGAGCCGATCGGCAAGGCTGCCGCCTGTGTGCAGCTCCATCACCAGATAGAGCAGGTTGTCTTTACTGCCGAAATCGAATAGTTTGAGGATGAACGGATGGTTGAGCGATGCGATCGTCTTAGCTTCGCGCTCGAAGCGTATCGTGAATTCAGGATTTGCCGTCAGGTTTGTCTCAATCACTTTGATCGCCACATCGCGATCAACTGTCAGCTGCCGTGCGCGGTAGACAGTCGCCATACCGCCCTTGCCGAGCAGTCCCGTGATTTGGTACTGCCCAAGTTGCTGTCCGCTGAGGTCTGCCATGCCACCTCACTCTCCTCACCTACGTGCGCGCCTAGCTTAGCGCAAAACACAGGCGCAGGCAACCGAAGCGCGCCGCGCCATACCGTTTGACTGAAGGTCAGAAACAACTTTACAATTCAGGTTGCATTCAGGAGCAAAGCCTTATGATTTTCAGTCAGCATCAGCGCATCGTCTTCATGGGCGATTCGATCACGGATGCAGATCGGCGCACAGCGGCGCCGTACGGCAATGGCTATGTCAACATCGTGCGCAACTTCATGGTCGCGCGCTATCCGCATTACAACTTGACGTTCATCAACAAAGGCGTCGGCGGCGATACCGTGCGCCAGCTCGCTATGCGCTGGGAAACGGACGTGATCCGCGAACGTCCGCAATGGGTCTCGATCATGATCGGCGCGAACGATGTCTGGCGGCATTTCACTTATAACGCGCGCGAAGCCGTGCCTGTCCAAGAGTTCCAAAGCACGCTGCGCACGCTATTGCAGCGCGCGCGGCAGGCGATCAAGGCGAATTTTGTGCTGATGCAGCCTTACGCCGTCATCGCCGATGTCCAGCATCCAATGCGGCAGCTGATGGCGCTCTACGCCGGCGTTGTGGAAGGCTTGGCAGTCGAGTTTGGCGCGGCGCTGGTGCGCACGCAAGCCGCCTTCGATGAAGCCTTGCGGCACTTGCCTGAGTCTTTCTGGTCGCCTGACCAGATTCACGTCGGCGCGCAAGGTCACACGCTGTTGGCGCAAGCGTGGCTGCGCGCCGTCGGCTATGAATTCTGATCGCCGCTAGACCTCGAAAGGCTGCTCAAGCAGCGCCACGAGCAGGTCAATGCAGGCTTGCACGTCGTTGATGTCCACTGTCTCGCTCGTGGTATGCACGTAGCGGCACGGAATCGAGATCACGCCGCTCGGAATGCCGCTCAGCGCCGTTTGGATAGCCGCGGCATCGGTCGAGCCGCCGCTCAGCACTTCCAGCTGATAGCGCACGCCTGCCGCCTCAGCGCGCCGAATCATCAGCTCTTTGATGGCAGGCGGCACAATGTGACCGCTATCCACCACTTTGATAGCGGCGCCGCCGCCCAGCCGCACTGCCATGCGATTGTTCTTCGGCGTGTCGCCTGTCGCGGTCACGTCAAGCGCGATGCCGTAATCAGGCGCGATGCCGTTAGCTGCCACGCGCGCGCCGCGAATGCCGACCTCTTCTTGCGTTGTGAAGACAAAATACAGCTCGTTCGGCAAGTTTTTGCCTTTCAAAGCGCGCATCGCCTCGATAGCCACTGCGCAGCCGATCCGATCGTCCATGCTCTTGGCGATCAGACGGTCGCCGCGCACGGCGAACTCGCGCGTGAGCGCCGCGTGATCGCCGACGCGCACTGTGCCGCCGTTCTCGCC
>DAOTWB010000024.1:0-15884 GCA_034436235.1 Anaerolineae bacterium | reverse complement strand
GCGAGCTGACCTTGCAAGTGGTGCAGGCGAGCGAGCCGCCAAGCCTTGAGCTGCCGTCCTGCGTGCGCTTTGCGCCGTTCACCACGCGCGTGCCTGAGCCTGTGCCGCTCGTCTTGCAGACTCTCAAAAACGGCTGGAAAGGCGAGATCGTCGCCAGCGCGCCTTTTTTGAGCGTCTCGCCTGAAGGACAATTCCGCGTGCCGTCCAATCGGACGCACACATGGCAGGTCAGCCTGAATGCTGAGGCACTCAAGCTGCCGAACGCTGAGTACTTTCTCTCAGGCGGCGTGTTGGCGGTCGGCGCCAACCAAGTTCACAGCGTGGACGTGGAATTGAGTGTACAGCGTCCTGCAGTCGCGCTGCAGGTTGCGCCGCTCGATCTCGGTCAAGTGGAAATCGGCTGGGCAGCACAGAAGACGTTTGAGCTGAGCATCGTCAACATGGGACGCAGCGCGTGGTCAGGCGAGCTTTACGCGGCGTTGCCATGGCTGCAGGTGCTTTCGCCGATGCCGATACGCGGCGCGGCGTGGTCGGAACTCGTCGTTCAGGTCGCCTTGAACTTGAACTGGGAAAAATTGAGCGAAGCCGAGCGGCTGCCGAGCGGCATCCACGAAATTCCAGCGGCATTCATCATTGACGGCAAAGGCGCTTTCGCCGATGTGCCTATCGCCGTGCGCCTTGAAGTGCTGCCGCCGCGCGGTCACTTGCGGCTGCTGACCGACTCAGTCCGCTTCGACGAAGTGGAGCGCAATTTTGAGCTGCCCAGCGCTTTCATCGAGGTGCAAAATGACGGCGCCGCCGATTGGCACGGCAAACTGCGCGCTGAGCGCGGCTGGGTGCAAATTGTCGAGGCGTTCGGCGCTGAGCTGAGCGGCGAGATCAACGCGCCGACTTTGCGCGTGCCTTCGGCAGGCAAAGCGCGCATCCGCCTTGAGCTGCTCGATATTCCGCCCGATATCCCGCTCGATACGCCGATCGCGCTTGACGCGCTCGTCATCGAGAGCGATCCGCGCAGCGCGCCGTTCAGCGCGCGCGTGCCCATTTCGATGATCCTGGTCGAGCGTCCGCCGTTTGTGACCGCACACACGGTCAGTTTTCCGCCGTTTGTGCGCGGCGAGCCGCCTGGCGAAGGCGTGTTGCGCCTGTACAATCGCGGACCGTCCGTCTGGCGCGGCAGCGTGCAACGCCACGCCGCATGGCTGAACGTGCCGACGGCGCTGCTTGAGTGCGCTGTCGGCAGCATCTTAGAGATTCCCATCGGCTTGAATGAGCGGCAACTGAACGCCCTGCCGCTCGGCGTGAGCCGCCATGAAGCAGCGCTCAGTTTGAGCGGCGTGCGCGAGCCTGTGCCGATCGCCGTGCAGCTGGATATCCGCGACCTGCCGCGCGAACTGAGCCTTGAGACGCCTTTGCTGAACTTCGGCGCAGTCAATCCGCTGCACGCTGAGCCGTCTGCCGAGTCCGTGCGCGTCCTGAACGCCGCCACAACGCCATGGCAAGGCACTGTGACGCTGAACACGCCATGGCTCTCATTTGAGAGCGCCTGCCGCAGTTTCGCTCTGCAGGTGCCGCCGCTGAGCGCCGCTGAATTCAAAGTGCTGGTCAATCAAGAAGCGCTCGATCTGCCCGGTGACGCTTGTTTCGTGAAAGACGCCTTGACCATAGAGAACGACGCGCAACGCCTCACGGTCGCGGTGCAGCTGGTGCCGTTGGAAGCCGCGCCGCGCCTGACGCTCGCGCCGACGCACGTCGCGCTCACCAGCTTGAAATCCGCCAAGATCAAGCTGACCAACAGCGGCGAGCGCGAATGGACGCTCACTTTGAGTTGTGCGCCTTGGCTGGCGCTCTCGCTGAGCGAGGTCGCACTTGAGCCGCGCGAGACTCAGAGCGTGGAAGTGCGCCTCCTGCCTGAGCGGATCGCCTTCGCTTGGCACGAGCCGCGCGGCGTGATCATCAGCGGCGGCGGACGCGAGTGGTCAGTGGCGGTTGAAGTGACTGAGAG
Organism: Anaerolineae bacterium; assembly: GCA_034436235.1. Taxonomy (GTDB): domain Bacteria; phylum Chloroflexota; class Anaerolineae; order Aggregatilineales; family UBA2796; genus CP2-2F. The sequence continues at coordinate 13,882 of DAOTWB010000024.1, read as the reverse complement.
CGCGTTGAAGGCTGCCAAGCGCGCCAAGACCGCGCCGCTGGTCGCGCCTGAGACGTCTGAAACTGAGCCGAAAGCGCCGCCCGCTGAGCCGTCTCTGCCGCCATCAGAAGCCGCCGATGGCTGAGTCGCTGTGCCTTTATATCCTGCTCGATCACTCGGCTTCGATGAGCGGCGCGCCGCTTGAGGCGTTGCGGCAAGGGATGCAAGTGCTGCTGAGCGCCTTCGAGCGCTACAGCGGACAGCTGATCCGCGCAGCGCTGATCGCCTATGAGAGCGCGCCGACGGCTGTCACAGCCCTGCAAGCGGTTGACTCGCCGTCATTCGATGCGGACGCGAACCTGATCCTCGCCACGTTGGAGCCAGCAGGCGCCTCAAACTTGGGCAAAGCGTTGCGCCGCCTTGCCGCTGAGCTGCCGCGAGACGCGCTCGCCGTGATCTATCTGTTCAGCGATGGCGGCTTCACCGATGACTGGCAACGCGCTTTGGCTGAGCTGCGTCCGCGCTTGAAGCGCTTCTACGCCGTGGCGTGCGGCATGGCTGCCGATCACGAGACGCTCGCCGCTGCCGATCAGGTCTTGCGCGTGAGCGACCTGACCGCCGACCTGCTGCTCGCAACTCTTCGCGACATCGTGCGCGCCGCCAAATGAAAAACGCCCAGCGCTGCGCTGAGCGTCTCTTGCGTCGTGAGCCACCTTTGGGACTTGAACCCAAAACCTCACGCTTACGAAGCGTATGCTCTGCCGATTGAGCTAAGGTGGCGATTTCGCTTTATAGTTTAACCGCGCTCCGCCTGCCTGTCAAGACGTTTTTCCGCCCGTCGCTTCTCAGCAATCTCTCATCCCGTTCGGCAAGGCATTTAACGTATCGCTTTTTACAATCTGTGTGTGTTACGTAAGTTATTCAAGGAGAACAAACGCGATGAAACGCTCAAGAACGCTGATGCTTGGCGCCGCAGCGCTGATCGGCATTCCAGTGCTTGCCTTCAGCATCTACATCGCCGTCAACTTCGTCCTGCCCGCGCTCTTCACCACGCCTTCCGTGACAGGCGTGCCGACGGCGCGCAGCAACAATCTGGATGCGCTGCGCACGCAACAGGCAGAGCGCACGCTGACCGCCACGGCAGCGCGCAGCAGTTTCTATCAGAATGGCGTGCGCGCCGCCGCCTTCGGTATGCCTGAGACAGGCAAGCGGATCGCGCAAGAGCTGTACGTCTCGTGCACGGCGGCGCGCGGCGTGACCGCTACGCCGAACAATGCGCCGACCGCCACGCCCATGCCGACTGCCACGCCTGAGCCGACACCTGCCGCCGCAGGCGAGTCGAACTTCGTCTTCCTGACCATCGTCGGCGAAGAATCGGAAGCCTGCTATCAGGTTGGCGAGATTTTGAACGGCAATTTTGTCCTAGCCGTTGGCGTGACCAAAGAGATCGCCGGCGAAGTGGCGATTGACCTCGGCAATCTTGCCAACAGCCAACTGAGCGAGGAAATTAACGTCAATTTGGCGCAGATTCGCTCCGATCAGCGCAACCGCGATAATTGGATGATCAGCGAGCGCGGCTTCAACTTCAACCGCTTTCCAATTGCCAAGCTGACCGACGCCGAGCTGATCGGCTTGCCTGCGCGCGCCTATCGCGAAGGCGAGACCATCACTTTCCAGATCAAGGGCAACTTGCAAGTGCGCGAGACTGTCCGCGAGACAATTTTCACGGCAATGGGACGCTACGCGGACGGCGTGCTAGTAGTGACCGCTTTCACGGACTTGAAGCTGACTGACCTCGACTTGAATCCGCCCGATCTCGGCTTTGTGCGCGTTAACGACGACATGCGCATCATCCTGAACCTTGTGGCGCGCGCCGCGAACTGAGCGACTCGCGAAAAGACAGGACGGCGCCTGCCGTCCTGTTCGATCAGCGCCGCGCTTCCGGCAGCTTGCTCAAGAAGTCGGCGACCGTCTCTTGCGGCGTCATGTACTCGCCGCCGTGATATAGGCGCATCGCTTCCTGATGTTTGATCAGCCATGCGTACAGGTCAGCTTCAGTGCGTCCTGGAAAATACTCCAGCACTTCATACTCGCGGATCAACTTGACCAGCGGCATGTAGACGTTATCGTACCAACTGACGACCGCTTCTTCCCACGAAACTTCGCGCTGTTGATCAATGCCCATGAAGTAGCGATGGACGGAGATATGCTCCAAGAGCTGATTGTAGCGATCGGGCTCGGTCAGGATGATCTGCGCTTCAGGGCGCAATACGTCAAGGCGCGTGCGGCGCAGGAACTCGGCGTAGGCTTCTTTCTGGATCAGGTCTTTCTCGGTCGTGTTCTCGTCAATCGGCACAGGCGTGCGCAGCTCGGTCACGTACGCTTCGATGGTCTTGGCGCCAAGCTGCCGCGCCACAGAGACGCGATGATTGCCGTCAATCACGAAATACACCTCGCCAACTTTGTAGACCTCAATAGGCGGAAAGCCTTCTGGACCGCGCGCCAGCGCGTCTAGGCGCTGCCAGCGCGAGCGCACAGCATTGGTGCGCGGCAGAAAGGTGCGCGTGAAATCGCGGTAGCGTCCGACGCTGCCGACAATTTTATCGAGCGGTATCTCGCGCAAGCCGAGATAGCGTTCATCGGTCAGGCGCAGGCGCTGCTTGACTTCCTCAAAGCGCAGCAGGTCAATGGATTTGCCCGTCAGCAGCGCCCAAACTTCCTGCCAGAACGCTTGCATCCGCGCTTTGGAGAAATGGCGCGAAGCCTGTGCCACAGCTGTTGGATCGTCAGGGTCCATCTCAGGCGTACTCCTTATCAGCTCTCGATCTCCAGCACCTTCGCAGGATTGATGTTGATGACTTCGGTCTGCAGAAAGCGCGTTTGCGTGCGCTGTAGCGGTGCATCGTGCGTATCCACGTGACCGTGCAGCAGAAAGCGCGGACGGTACAGCCGCAGCAGCAGGCGAAAGGCGTTGAAGCCTGTGTGCGCACGGTCGGGCAGGTCGTGAATGTGGCGCGGCGGCGCGTGCGTGATCATCACGTCAAGGCGGCGGCGGAAGCGCGCGCGCGCCATCAGCACGGCAGGGTAAAGCTGCAAGACCTGCCAGAACATCTCGCTTTGCGTATATTGAATCGGCTCGCGGTTGTAGCGCAAACAGCCCTCCAAACCTGCCCATAGCAATCCGCCGAAGTGCAGCACGCGTCCATGCAAATTATCGCCGCCGGGACGCTCACGCGTGTAATACACATCGTGATTGCCGCGCACATACAACAACGGCACGCCCAGCACATCCGTGATGAACTCTAAATAGTAGACAGGCAAATCTCCACAGCTGATAACCGCGCTCACGGCGCTATAGTTGCGCGCAAGGTTCTCGCGGTTTTCCAATTTTGCCAAGACGTTATCGCTGACGGCTAAAATTTTCATAGAAAAATAAAAAGTGTAGTTCAGGCATGTGCGCCTGATCCTACACTGTGTCATGCGCAGCGGCAAGCTGCCTTCAGCTGTTGTGCCGAATAGTCTGCGGCAATATTGCATGAGAGAGCGAACACAGATTTGGGAATACAACTGTGGTCATGCCTTGCGCGCAAAAAACGATCCGATTGTCCCATGCTTATGATGACATTCGTCACTACTGATGAAGCTGAAGGCTAGGTCAAACTTTGCGCAGTGATGCCAACATCTCTCGCTTCTGCCCGAGCGCGATACGTTGCGATCTCTCGCAACGAGCGGTTGTCGTCAAGGCTTTGATTGAGACGAGGAAAAGCGATTATGACCGAACAAGAGAAACAGACAACAGGATCACCTGCTGCCAGCGCCGTGAGTCGGCGCGACTTTCTAGGCGCGCTCGCCAGCGCCGGCGGCGCCGCCCTAGCGCTCGCCGCGCTTGAGCAGTTTGCGGCTGATCCGCAAGTTGCGCTTGCCGCCTGCGAGGAGCAAATTGTGCAAAGCACGCTCCAGACAGGTCAGAGCAGCGCAGACTGGAAGGCGCTGGACGTGCTGGAGCGGATGCGCCTTGAACTCTTGCGCGCTCTGCAAAAGCCGCAAGGCGAGCGCCGCTGGGTGATGGTCATTGACCTGCGCAAGTGCGTTGGCTGCCATGCCTGCACCATCGGTTGCGTGGCAGAGAACAAATTGCCGCCCGGCGTTGTCTACCGCCCTGTGATCGAAGAAGAGTTCGGCACTTATCCAAATGTGGCGCGGCGCTTCATCCCGCGTCCGTGTATGCAGTGCGAGAATCCGCCTTGTGTGCCTGTCTGCCCTGTGCGCGCCACTTTCACCAACGCTGAAGGCATTGTGGAGATGGACTACGAGCGCTGCATCGGCTGCCGCTACTGCCTGACCGCTTGCCCGTACTCGGCGCGCGTCTCCGATTTCGGCTTCACTTACACGGAAGAGCTTCCTGTCATTCAGGGCTTGCTTGGCACGCAGACCGCCGATGACTACGAGCGCATGCCTAACTTCGAATATGGCAAGCAGTACGCGCGCGAAGGACGCGCCTCGCCAGTGGGCAATGCGCGCAAGTGTCACTTCTGCCAGCATCGCATTTTGGAAGGCGTGCTGCCGGCGTGCGTCACAACCTGCATCGGGCGCGCCACTTTCTTCGGCGATGCAAACGATCCTGAAAGCCTTGTGGCTGAGCTGATCGCCAGCCCGAACGTCCTGCGTCTGCGCGAAGAACTCGGCACTGAGCCGCGCGTTTACTACTTGAAATAGGAGGCAGTCATGGCACAGATCGCTTCTACTGAACAACGTCCGCGCTTCAGGCTGCGCCTGACAGACCTGTTCTGGATAGGCGGCATCCTCGCGCTGCTGATTGGCGCTGTAGGCATGTTGGATCGGCTGCGCTTCGGCTTGGCGCCGGCTGCTATCGGCAGCTACGTGCCGTGGGGACTGTGGGTCGGTTTTTACGACTACCTTGTCTGGCTTGAGGTCGGCAGCCTGCTGCTATTCTCAGGGCTAGTTTACCTCGCTGACGATCATTCGCTCGCCAAGATCAAGCCGCTCGTGCTGTTCACAGGCTTTGTGGTGCTATTGATGGCGCTCATTCTAGTGGCGATGGATTTGGGACACTTCGAGCGCTTCTGGCACGTCTTCGTCTACGCCGATTTCGGCTCGATGATCACATGGATGGTCTGGTTGCACACGGCATACCTGATCCTGCTGACGGTCGAGCTGGTTCTCGCGCTGCGCGGCAAGGGCAAAGGGCTGCTCAAGGCGTTAGGCATTGTCAGCCTGCCGCTCGGCTTGATGCTGATCTTGGTCAGCGGCTCGATCTTCGGCGTGGTCGCGGCGCGTCCGCTGTGGAATACCTCGAATCTGCCGCTGATGTTCTTCATCTCGGCGCTGGCAGCTGGCGCGAGCTTGTTGCTGCTCTTGGTGTGCATCTTCTGGGCGGATAAGCAATCGGATGAGTTTGCGCGCTTGACGCGTCGCCTATCGCGGATCGCCGGCTGGCTGACGCTGGGCGGCGCGTTCATCGCGGGCGTGATCGCGTTCACGATCTTGTATCAAGGCGGCGGCAATCCGCAGCGCGCTGCGGCGTTGCAGCTCATCCTGAGCGGACCATTCTGGTGGAGCTTCTGGATCGTCCATATTCTGCTGGGCGTGATCGTGCCTGCCGTCATTTACTTCCTGTTCTACAAAAATCGCCTGCTGCTGACGCTTGGCGCGGCGCTAAGCACGATCACTTTTGTGGCGGTCACGCTGAACATCGTCATCCCAGTCTTGGTGACACCTGAGCTGGAAGGCTTGGCTGAGGCATTCCAGCACCAGAAGTTATCGCTGGATTACGTGCCGAACTTGAACGAGTGGCTGGTTGTGACTTTTGTCTTCGGCTTCGGCGCGCTGCTGTATGGGCTAGGCTTGCGCTTCTTGCCCGTCCTGCCCAAGCGCACACAGGAATAGAAGGAGTGAACCATGAGCGATAAACCACTTATGCCCGATCAAGAGCAACCTGAATCCTGCGCGCTCTCGCGGCGTGATTTTCTGAAGCTGACTGCCGCTACAGGCGGCGCCGCTGCCTTGCTGAGCAGCCTGCCTGCCTTCGATCGCCTGCAGGCTGCGCAAGATGGCAGCGTTGCAGGACTCTCGCCGCTCTCTGAGCCTGAGCGCCAAATTTATTCGGTCTGCCTGCAGTGCAACACAGGCTGCGGCATCAAGGTGAAAATTTGGGACGGCGTCGCCGCTAAGATCGAAGGCAATCCATATAGTCCATGGACGTTGCATCCGCACTTGCCATACAGCACGCCTGTGGCTGAGGCAGGCGCGATTGAAGGCGCGCTGTGTCCTAAAGGGCAAGCGGGCTTGCAGACGGCATACGATCCATATCGCATCACGCGCGTCCTGAAGCGGCGTCCTGGCACGAAGCGCGGCGAAGGGCAATGGATCACGATTTCGTTCGAGCAGGCGCTGGATGAGATCATCGAAGGCGGCGATCTGTTCGGCGAAGGGCGCGTCGAAGGGCTCAAAGATGTTTATGCCTTGCGCGATCCTAAAGTGGCGAAGGCAATGGCGGACTTTGTCAAAAAGATCGTGGATGAGAAAGATGCTGAGAAGAAGCGTGCGCTGGTCGAGGAATTCAAGACGACCTTCGCCGCCGATCTGGACAAGCTGATCGATCCCGAGCATCCTGACCTCGGTCCGAAGAACAATCAATTCGCCTTCATCTGGGGACGTTTGAAGAACGGTCGCGGCGATCTGGTGCGGCGTTTTGTGAACGGCGGCTTAGGCTCGGTCAACGCGAACGGACACACAACGGTCTGCCAAGGCAGCCTGTACTTCGCAGGCAAAGCCATGAGCGAGCAGTGGGACGGCAGCAAGTTCAGCGGCGGACAGAAGTTCTATTGGCAGGCAGACCTGAAGAGCAGCCGCTTCGTGATCTTCATCGGCGCCAATATGTTCGAGGCGAATTACGGTCCGCCGTTGCGCGTCACGCCGATAACCGAAGGCGCTGTGGATCGCGGTCTGCGCTACGCCGTGGTCGATCCGCGCTTCTCCAAAGCCGCCTCGAAGGCTTGGAAGTGGATTCCGATCAAGCCGGGCGAAGATGCAGCGCTAGGCATGGGCATGATGCGCTGGATGTTCGAGAACGACCGCATCAACAAGCGCTTCCTGAGCGCTGCCAACAAAGCGGCTGCCAACGCCATCGGCGAGGCATCGTGGACGAACGGCGTCTGGCTGGTGCGCATCAAAGATGGCAAACCTGGCAAGTTGGTGCGCGCGCTAGAGCTGGGCTTGGTCAGCAAAGCGACTGAGCAGGACAAAGACGGCAAAGAGGTGACGGTCTACCTGACTGAAGATGGCAAGCGCTTCGCCTTCGATCCGTTCGTAGCGCTTGTGGACGGCAAGCCAACGCCTGTCGATCCGAACAGCACTGAGCTGCCTGTCTTCGGCGATCTGTTCGTGGATACCACGCTGCAAAACGCGAATGGCGAGTCAATCGCGGTCAAGAGCGGCTTGCAGATCATCCGCGAAGCGGCTGCCGAGAAGACGCTTGAAGAATGGGCAGCAATCGCTGATATCAAGGTGAGCGATATCATCGAGCTGGCGCGCGAATTCACCAGCTATGGCACACAGGCGGTCATTGATATCCATCGCGGCGCGTCGCAGCACACCAATGGCTTCTACACCAGCTGCGTCTTCTTCACGCTCAATGCGCTGATCGGCAACTACGACCATAAAGGCGGCTTGAGCAAGCCGACGACCTATGATCGGCTCGGCAGCCGCGCCAAAGGTCCGTTTGAGCTGAGCAAGATGAACAACGGCGCGAACGTGCCGTTCGGTCTGGATATCTTGCGCACGACTATCAGCTACGAGAAGTCCACCATTTTCAACGGTTATCCTGCCAAGCGTCCGTGGTTCCCACTGGCGACCGATATCTATCAGGAAGACCTGCCGTCCATCGGCGACGCCTATCCATATCCTGTCAAGATCGCCATGTTCTACATGAGCGCGATCAACTATGCTTTGCCCGCCGGTCACAAGATGACCGAAGTCCTAGCCGATCCCAAGAAGCTGCCTCTGATCATCACTTCAGATATCTTGGTCGGCGAAACTTCGATGTACGCCGACTACATCTTCCCTGATCTGAGCTATTTGGAGCGCTGGGAATTTCACGGCACACATCCATCGGTCACCTATAAGGTGGAGAATGTGCGCAATCCTGTCATCTCCATTCCCGGCTGGCAAATGGTGACCGTGTTCGGCAAGCAGATTCCGCTCTCCTTTGAGGCGCTGGTGCTAGGCATCGCTGAGCGGCTGAACCTGCCCGGCTTTGGTCCGAACGGCTTGGGCGAAGGCGTGCCGTTCATCTATCCTGAAGATTACTACCTGCGCATGGTGGCAAACCTCGCCTATGGCGAGAAAGAAGATGGCAGCGACGGCGTGCCAGAAGCTGACGACCGCGAGCTGGAGATTTTCCTGAGCGCGCGCAAGCATTTGCCCGAGCAAGTCTTCGATCCTGAGCGCTGGAAGGCGATCATCGGCGACGAGAAGCTGTGGCGGCAGACCGTCTACGTCTTGAATCGCGGCGGACGCTGGCAGGCTGCCGATAAGGACTACAAAGGCGAGCTGCTGGCTAATTCTTACGCCAGACAGATCAATCTCTACCAAGAGAAGACAGCGACCACTATCAACAGCATGACGGGCAAGCCGTTCATCGGCTATCCAATCTACCTGCCTGCGCATCTCTCCAGCGTTGGCGAGCCAATTGAGGACGGCGACGCCTATCCGTTCACACTGATCACCTACAAAGAGATCACCATGACGAAGGCGCGCACCATCACCAACTACTGGCTGCTATCCGTCATGCCTGAGAATAGCTTGCTCATGAACGCGGCGGATGCGGCACGGCTCGGCTTGCGCAACGGCGACTTGGTCAGGATCAGCTCAGCCAGCAATCCAAGCGGCGTCTGGGACTTGCAAAACGGCGCGCAAGTGCCGATGGTGGGCAGGCTGAAAGTGGTGCAAGGGATGCGTCCGGGCGTGGTCGCCTTTGGACTGGGCTGGGGACACTGGGCGAGCGGCTCGCGCGATATCGTGATTGACGGGCAAGTGGTCAAGGGCGATGTGCGGCGGCAGGCAGGCTTCCATGCGAACGCTGCCATGCGCACTGATCCTGTGCTGCAAAACGTCACGCTGACCGATATCGCAGGCGGCAGCGCCGTCTTCTATAGCACAAAGGTCAAGGTTGAGCGCGCTTAGCAAGCGCTCTTGCAGGCGCAGGGCAGATCGCGGCATGATCTGTCCTGCGCTTATGGATGAGGAAGCACTGCCATGCCTGATCTACAAACGTTGCTTGAGCGCTCAGCCGCTCTGCACAACCATCTCTGTCCGCGCCAAGTGCTGGGCGTTCAGATGGGCATCTACGCAGGCGAGCTGCTCGGTCTGAGCTTGCCGCAACAAGAAAAGCGGCTCTATGCGCTGGTGGAGACCGACGGCTGCTTCGCCGACGGCGTAGCGGTCGCCAGCGGTTGTTGGCTCGGTCGCCGCACGCTGCGCCTGCTGGACTACGGCAAGGTCGCGGCGACTTTCTACGACTCGCTGACTGAGCGCGCTGTGCGCCTTGCGCCGCGCCCTGAGATTCGCACGCGTGCCGTGGCACTGCAACCTGAAGCGCAGAGCCATTGGCACGCACAGCTGATCGCCTATCAACAGATGAGCCGTCCTGAGCTGTTCAGCGCGCAATTTGTAGCATTGCAGCTGGATATGGTCGCGCTCATCAGCCGTCCTGGCGTGCGCGTGATCTGCGAAGTGTGCGGCGAGGAAATTTTGAACGAGCGCGAAGTGCTGCGCGACGGCAAAACGCTCTGCCGCAGCTGCGCAGGCGAGACCTACTACACGGTCGTCTGTCCTGAGTCGGCGCGCGTTGAGTGAGCGCGCAGCAACGCGCGTGCGCGCGCTACATCTTCAGGCGTGTTCAAATTCAGAAAAGCGTAGCCGTGCGGATCGTAGCGAGTCAGCACGGCTTCTTCGATGAAGACGGCGTCTAGCTGCTCGATGAAAGCAGCCATGCGGCGCTCGCCGCGCTCGAGCAGTTCGCCGAGCAAGACGTGACAATCGCGCCGATAGATGGCGTGCAACGGCTCGAAAGCGCTCTGGTTGCGCGTTGTGCCTGATTGGGCGCGGCGCGGCACCAGCGCTTGATAGGTCGGCGGATAGGCGAGCATCGCGCGCAGCAGGTCGGCGTTCAGGAAAGGCATATCCGCCGCAACCACGAGGCAGTGATCGCGCTGGGCAGCCAATAAGCCGCTGTACAGACCGCCAAGTGCGCCGCCATCAGGCAGGCTATCGCGCACTAAGCGCGCCGATAGCCCTGACCACGCCTCAGGATCGTTCAGGACTACGATCAGCTCGGCACACAGCGGCGCCAACACAGTGCAGGTATGCTCCAGCAGAGTCGGCGCGTTTTCGCCCCATAAGCGCAAGGCGCGTTTATCTTCGCCTAGACGACGGCTGCGTCCGCCTGCCAAGATGATGCCTGAACAAGCGATGAGTGACTCTGGCGGCGTCTGATCAGTCATGCGTGACTCCTGAAAGCGCACTTAGCTATGGCGCGCTGAGCGTCTCTACCTCGATAGCAGTGTTCAAGCGTAATGACGCCTGGCACGCAATGTTCGCTTCCAATTTGTGTATCAGGCGGAACTTTTTGCCGCGCCACGCCGAAAGATCGAGCTTGGCTTGGGCAGCCGACTCAGAAAAAGGCGCCGCCGTCGTGATGCGTTGACCTGTCTGCTCAACAGCGCTCACTTCAAGGACGTCGCCATCAGGACAGGTTGAATTGGCAGTGACGTGCAGCGTGTAGCGATACGGCAGGTCAGGAATGCGCCATGCCGCATCGAACGGCACTTGAAAAGTGCGTTGCGGCGCTTGATTGAACGCGCCGAGCCTGTGCGCGATCATGCCTTCAAGGCGCGGCACAGCATTTTGAGCGAAACGCGGCACAAAGTCAGCCGTGCAGTCTATCTCGCCGCTGAAGGCGTAGCGCCACACGCAATCGAACTCGTCTTGAAAAGACAATTCGTAGAACGGCGCATGAAAGAAGAACGTCACCACTATCAGAATAGCCAGCGCGCTTGTGCTGATGAGCGCAGCGTAGCGCGCAAGGCGTCGCTTGCGCTTTCGCGTTTGCAAATGGATGAGCCACAAACCTGCCACAACACACGCTGCCCATAGCCACTGTGTATGTATCAGATACAGGCTGCTTGAGATGAGCGAAGGCAAGATGTCATGGCGCGCAGCGCTGATCAGCGCCGCTGCCAACACAGCAAACGCGCCGACGCTCGCCAACACACCGACCTCACGCGGCGCAGCGCCTGAGCGCAGCAAGGCGCGAATGCTGATTGCCCACAGCACCATGACCGCAATGCCCAACCCAACCATGACGGCTTCGTTGACAATGATCGCGTTGCCCAACAGAATGCCGAAGTATATCAGCGTGCGACTGATTGAAAAGCCCTCTACTGCGACGCTGGCGCGCCAATCCACGCCGGCGCCTAGCGCTAGGCGCACTGCCAAAAAGCACACCGCGCCGATGCCGTAGAAGAACCCAAAGCGCCGCGAGCGCTCGCCGCGCAACCACAAGGCAGGCAGCCATGCAAACCATAGAATTGCGCCTGCGCCATGCGTGAAAAAAGCGACCGTCGCCGCTGCCAGCAAGCCGCCCAAGCGCCATCGCGCCGACTCCACTGAGACGATCAGCCACACTCCCAGCAAGAAGCAGGTGACCGTCCCTGCCCAGATCAGACTGACGCCCCATAAAAAGTTGTAGATATGGCGCGGCGAGAAAAGCAAAAAACCTATCAGCGCTATGCTGAGCCAATAGAGCGTCGGCGCAGTGCGTCCGAGTCCACGCCATAGCAGCTTGCCGATTAACAAAAAGTTCAGGCAGACCAGCAAGACAGTCAGCCATTGCTCGAAGCGCACATCGTAGTTGAACAGCGCTGTGTGCGCAGCGGTCACCAAGCGCCAAACCAACAAAGGATGCCCATTATACGGCACGAGCAGGTCGTCCAGTGTCAGGCGATCTTCTTTCATTTCAATAGCGAGCGCCACGCCAACGCTCTCTGCCCAGTCATCATGCGGCGAGAAATTGAGGCTGTTGCGCGCCATCGTGAACACTATCGCCGCGATCATCAGTCCGCACGCGCTGAGTGCGAGAAAGCGCATTGACTCACCTTTGCTTCCACGTGATCGGCGCACCATTTTGGCGTATATCTGCCCATCAGTCAATCGGCGCACATTGTCAATTCCACCTGACCTGTGGTAACCTGTGCGCAGTGCTGTTCCTGCACGCGCCGCACTGAGGATATCATGACTGAGACAGAGGATCGCTCAAAGCCTGCCGCTCAAGATGACGCTGAGCGCCTGCCGCCGTCTGAAGGCGCCAAGCGCGCTCGCGACGAACTGCTAGACGAGCTGCTGAGTCCCAGTCCGCGCGCTGCGCGCCGCGCCACGCAGACGCAAACAGGTCTGACGCCGCTCGATCTGTTGACTGAGGATATTCCTGCCGAGCAACGCCTGTTGATCAGTTGGCTAGCGCGCCGCAAACAAGCGACTTTTGAGGAGATCAGCGCTTTCATGGCGCAGCGCGGCATTTCTGCTGAGCAGCTGCAGCTGATGCTGGACGCCATGCTGGAAAAAGCGTTGCTCCATCAAGCATTGCTGGACGGCGAAGTGTGCTATCGGATTGTTTTTCAAGGCACGGTGCGGCGCATAGGCGTCGGGCTGCCTGATGAAGTCTGGCGGCGCGTTGATCAAGATCGGCTCAGCTTCCTGCGCGGCGTCTCGCTCTTCAACGGACTGAACGACGACGCTTTGCGCGCCATCGCTGCGCAGATGGACGAAGTGCGCTATCAGCGCGGCGACGTGCTGCTGTGGCAAGGCAAGAGCAGCGACCGCGTCTTCTTCATCAAGAGCGGCATCATCGGCATCACGCATTATCCAACGCGGACGAAAGCGCAGAAAATCCTGAATTACGTGCGGCAAGGCGAGATCATCGGCGAGTACAGCGCGATTAGCGGCACGTCAGGCGTCGCCAGCGCCACGGCGTCCGCGCTGAGCAACGTCTATGCGCTCACGCTCAAACGCGCCGATTTTCTCGCCATTCTCAACCAACACGCCTCTGTCGCTGTGGAATTGGCGCGTATCTTGGCAGCGCGCTTGGTCAATAGCGACGTGCGCGCCAGCAGTAAGACGGCGCGCTTGATTGTAGTGATCGGCGTGCAGGCAGGCGTCGGCGCCAGCAGTTTAGGCGCGGCAATAGCGCTGACGCTCGCCGCCAAGTCAGGCGAGCGCGCCGCTTACACGGAACTGCCGGACGCACGGCAACTCGCTGAGCTATTTGCGCTGGACGTTGAGCATGATACCTTCGCACACGACGGCGGCTACGATGTCGTAGCGCAGCTAGGCGCGTCGCTCTTGCCGCAGCCTGTGCGCGCGACCTTGTTGCTTGATCAGCTCTTCGCGCGCTACGCCAACGTCGTGGTCAGCGCGCCGCACCACGCCGAAGAGACTATCGGCTATTTGCTCGGCTTCGCCGATCAGGTCGTCTTGGTCAGCGCGCCAACTGAGGAGTCGCTGGCGCAGCTCGCCGCCGTGAATGCCAACGTGAGACGCCAAGTGAACGTTGAGAAGGTCAGCATTTTCAGCGTGTTGAAGTGCGTGCGTCCTGATCAAACTGTGCAGGGCGGCGCTTTGAGCGCCGATTTCATCCTGCCTTATTACGCCGATTTCGCGCCATACGCCGCGCTCTCGCCTGAGGCGCTGCCTGAGGCGATTCGACATTTCGCTGTCACGCTAGTGGATCGTTTAGGTCGCACGAACGCGATCAGCTTGTACATTCCGACCACTGTGGACGTGAACGCGGCGCTTGATACGACGCCGTATGTCGAGCGCACACTCG
>DAOTWB010000023.1:0-4280 GCA_034436235.1 Anaerolineae bacterium | reverse complement strand
GGAAGCTGCGGCTGGATCACCTCCTTTCTAAACGACAGACAGTGGGCTGAGGTGAAAGTTGAGTAACCGAGAGCCTCACTGGACGTTGGTTGAGCGTCTCGCGAGAGATGACCTGCCCAAGCTGCTCAAAACGCCCGTTTCTTACCACTCTTCAGCGGTTAAGGTTCTCTTCAACGATCAAAAGCGCACTTCATGGTGCGTTTTTCGTTTTCCCGCCTGGCACCTGCAGGGCTCTTGCGTCGTGCCGCGCAGGTGTGCTATGCTCTCTACATAAGATCGCATTTCCCAAAGGCTTGTGGATGCTCAACTTGACACTCTTCGGCTTGCTCGGCGCGATCTGGGGATCGTCATTCTTGTTGATCAAGATTGGCGTGCGCGAGCTGGACGCTTTCTCGCTTGTGGCAGGGCGCATGAGCATTGCAGCGATCGCTTTCGGCATCTTGCTATTGGCGAGTCGGCAAGCGGTAGCGCGCAAAGCCGGCGACCTGCTCAAATTGGCGCTTGTTGGCGCCCTGAACTCTGCACTGCCCTTCGTGCTGATCGCGTGGAGCGAAAAGTCGCTGGATAGCAGCTTGGCAGGCGTGCTGAACGCCACCACGCCACTCTTCAGCTTGATCATCGCTCACTTCGCGCTGACCGACGATCGCATCACCACCAACAAACTATTCGGCTTGATTGTCGGCTTTTTCGGCGTGATCGTGTTGGCTTTGCGCAGCGCCGATCCGACGCACGATAATCCGCTGCTGGCGCAGCTGGCAGTGTTAGGCGCAGGCTTTTGTTACGCCTCAGCAGCAGTGTTCGTGCGGCGCTACTTGCGCGGCATCACGCCGCTGGTTGTGGCAAGCAGCTCCAGCATCTTCGGCGCGCTGTTCATCGTGCCGCTCACTTTGCTCGTCGTCAATCCGCTGCCTGTCCTCAGCGCGCTCTCAGCCGATGTTGTGCTATCTGTGATCGTGCTAGGACTCGTCAATACGTTCCTCGCTTATTTGATCTATTATCACATCCTAGGCGTCTGGGGCGCCTCGCGAGCGACGATGGTGACCTACATTGTGCCGCCGATCAGCCTTTTCGTCGGCGTAATGTTTGGCAACGAGCGACTCGATCTGCTGTTGTTGATCGGCGCGGCGCTCATCATCAGCGGCGTGCTGTTCGCCAATCGCACGCAAATTCAGGCAGCGTTTAGCGTGCGCCAAAGCGCAAAGCTGCCTGCCGGAGACTGAGCTATGGCGCGGCGCGCTAAACTCACCTTGAATGTAGCCGACCAAGCGCACAACCTGCCTGAGTCGATCAAGCGCACGCGCTTCCGCTCACAGCTGGAGATCGCTTTTGCGCTGCAGTTAGAAGCGCGCGGCGTCCGCTGGTTCTACGAGCCTGAGCGCTTGCGTAGTTACCTTGTAGATTTTTACCTGCCCGAAAGCCGTCTTTGGGTAGAAGTGAAAGGACGCCTCAGCTCGCGCGATCACTTGCTGCTGCGCGATGTGGCGGCATTTTTAGCGACAACGCGCAAGCAACGCCTGTTCATGTACACGGCGCGGCAAGCGTACTTGGTCAGCCCAAGCGCGTTTGAGCCGCTAACACACGCCGACTTTTGGCAGATGGCGAGCGCGCGTTAGCCAAGTTGTGACCAGAACGCTTCAAGCACCTCAGCAACCTCAGCTGTGCGCTCGAAGTGCGGCAAGCCGCGCGTCGGCGCGATCTGCACAGCTTGAAAGCATTCGTTTTGCCCAAGCAAGCTCGGCAGCGCGTCAAAGCGCGTGAAGGCGTCCTGATCGTATATGACGAGCGTCGGCACGCGCAGCTGAAGGTAGACGCGCTCAAAAATATCGGCTGAGAAGAGCTTGCCGCTGATGAAATGCAACGGCGCGAAGCGCGCGCCTTGCCGATGCGACGTGGCATACGCATAAGCGAGCAAGCCTTCATCAGGCGCGCCTTCAAAGCTCTGCTTCAAGAAAAATTGGATGCTGGTGCGCGTCGTCAGCAAGTCATAGAGCGCTTGACTCCAGAGCGGAAAGCTGAACGTGCGATACAACCAATCTGAGATACCGCGTTGCTCTGCTTTTTGAACACTGTTAGCGCGTTTGCCGGCTAAACCTGTCGGCGAGATCAGCGCCAGTGAGCGGACGCGCTCAGGCATGGCGAGCGCGACACTCGCCGCGAACTCACAGCCGAGCGAGAGCGCGACGATATCCACAGGCTGCGTCTCGCGCACCTGCGTGCGCAGCAGATCGGCAATTGCCTCACTGAACAGCTGCGGCGTGTAGCGCCGATCCGAGCGCTCAGAGAAGCCGAAGCCGGGCAGATCGAGCGCGTAAATCGGACGCTTGCCGCGATACTGCTCAAAGATCGGACGCATCTCGTAGGCAGAGGCAGCCGCGTTCACGCTGTGGATCAGCACTAGCGGCGCTTGATTGACCGCGCTCTTCGGCAATGAGCGATAGTAGCTCAGCACGCCTGCCATGTGGCTGATAAAGGTGCGCCGCTCAGCCTCAAGCGCTGAGAAGAGCGGATACCTGTGGTTGATGAAAAATCTGCTATACGCGATCCAGCCGAGCGCCGCTGCACCGCCGACGCCTAAAACGCCTAACAGGACGAACGGCACAGCAGATATCTTCTCAGTCGGTTGCACAGTCATGAATGTTCGGTCACCTTTTCGTGACTAAGCACGCTTGATTGTCGAGATAAGTAAAGCGCTACTGAGCGATGGGCAGCGCCACTGTGAAAGTGCTGCCTTGCCCTTTGCCGCCGCTTTCCGCCCAGACTCGTCCGCGATGCGCTTCGACCATGCCGCGCGCAATGGCGAGTCCGATGCCCATGCCGTTATGACGGCGCGTCATGTGATCCTCGACTTGGAAGAACTCGTCAAAAATCTTGTCGAGCAACTCAGGCGGAATGCCTACGCCGCTATCCGCCACGCGAATCCACACCTCGCGCGGACGGCGTTCTAAGCTGACGCGAATTTCGCCGCCTTGCGGCGTGAACTTTATGGCGTTGTTGAGGATATTGACGAGCGCCATGCTAACCTTAGCACGATCAACGTAAATTGGCGCGTCTTGCGCCAAGTCTAGCACCAAGCGTTGACCTTTCGCTTGCGCGAGCGCTTGTAGCTCGTTCAGCGCCATGCGCACCACTTGCGCCGCTGAGACATGCTCGCAAACAGGCTCTAGCGCGCCTTGCTGCAAAAAACGCAGATTGGTCATGTCTTCGATGATGCTGCGCAGCTGCAGCGCGCTGTTCAGCACGGCTGTGGCAAGTTCGCTTGTCTCGCCGTGAGCTTCTTCTTTCAAAAAGCTGGCATAGCCTAGAATCACGCTGAGCGGCGTCCGCAGCTCATGCGAGGCAATTGCGATGAAATCTGTTTTGAGCTTATCGAGCTTGTTCAGCTCGGCATATGCCTTGCGCAGCGCTTCGGCTTGGCGCGCATTTTGAATGGCGACTGCCGCATGAGACGCCAGAATGGTCGCGTAGCGCGCATCGTCGCTCGTCCAAAGACCGTCGCGCTTGTTGAGCGCTTCCAGCACGCCGATCACGTTGCCTTTGATGTGCATTGGCACACCGAGCAGCGAGCGCGTGTGAAAGCCGATGCGAATATCCACAGGACGGTAAATTCGCGCGTCTTCAGCCGCGTTTTGGATGATGATCGGACGATTCTCGCGCGCGATCTGCCCTGCCACGCTGCCTTCCATCGGCACAGGCGTGCGCATCAGCACTTCGTGGTTCTCGCCGGGCGTATTGCTGGCGACGAAGCGCAACTCGTTCGTGTTAGCCATGTAGAGCAGGATCGAGGCTGCTTCCGAATTCACGATCTCGCAGGTGGCGAGCAAAATCTCATCGAGGAGCGGCTTCAAAGCGAGCGCGCTATTCAACGCCAGGCTGATCTCTAGCAAGCGCTGAAAAATAGCGTTCTGGCGCACCAGATCGGTCAAGCGTAGCGTTGAATCGTCAGGCATACACGCAAACATTTTCCGCAAGAGACGGCAGATCACGCTGATTATAGCACAAGTGGTGCAAGTAGCGGTCGGCTGAGCGCTCAGGAGCTGGACTTGCCGTGCGCAGGGCGCTACAATCTCATCCGCACAAGCTATGGCAAGGAGTCCTATGCGTTCGACGAGTTCCGAGGCGCCGCGCGAGCTGCCAGAGCTGATTCTTGAGCCATCGCGCGGCTGGCGCAAGCTGAATTTGGGTGAGCTGTGGGCATATCGCGAGCTGCTCTACTTCTTGATCTGGCGCGACGTCAAGGTGCGCTACAAGCAGACGCTGATCGGTGCAGCTTGGGCGATCAT
>DAOTWB010000022.1:0-6352 GCA_034436235.1 Anaerolineae bacterium | reverse complement strand
AAGCCTTTGATGGTAGCATCCACTGTGAAATCCATGACGAAGGAGCTGAGTTTCTCGGCGTTCTCGCCTGTGGCAGCCGCGATCAGTGCGCAGTCGCTGGCGCCGATGCCGGGCGGGCAATCTTGCGCTGAGATAGTCAGCGCAGGCACAAATGCCAGCAAGCCGATCAAGACAAGCAACATGAACTTATAGAATGAGACTTTCATTGGTTGAACTCCTGACTTTGGTAACCTGAGAAGCACAGCGAAGCGCTCGAAAGCACTTCAAGGCTCATATACGCAAGCGGTCGAGAATGCGTTGCACAAGCCGTGTGATGATCGTCTGTGCCGCAGTGAGAATGGCGACTCTCAAAATGGTGCTGAGGCAACCTGAAGACATTCTTGACCTTCCACGCTCACAGCTTGGCACACAGCCTAGTGTATTGAGTCTCACACTGTTTAGCAAGCGCCTCTGTGTGAGAAATTTGTGAGAGCGCGTAAAAACACTATAAATTCTCTGTTAAAATCCTGCACTGAGCGGCGACCAATGCCGACGCGTGCTCTGCGCGCGCTCCAGCACTTGTTGAATGTGTTCATCGGTCACGGCGCGCTCAAAGCTGCGGAAGCCTGCCAAGCGGAAGCCGTGCTTGGCAGCGATAGCGGAAATTTCATGCGCCTGCGCCGCTGTCAGCGTCTTACCGATGCTGTAATCTTCGTAGCGCCCTTCCATCGCCAATGCCATGGTCTCCGCCATGCAAGCGAACGCCTTGCCCTTCGGAAAACCGAAATCGAAATGAAAATCCACTGCGCCAGGCACCTCGACCATGCCGCCTTCGATGACCAGCACATCGTCGCGCTCTTGTGCCACGCGCAGCGAGACATCGCGCGGACGCGCCACATCGCATACGACGGCGCCAGGCTTCAAGTGCTGCGGAAAGATGATGGCTTCTATAGCGCTGGTCACGGTCAGGATCAGATCGGCGTCGTAGATCGCGCTCAACTGCGTGCTGCTGGCGACCTGCGCCTTCTTGCCTGTGCAGCGCTCGCGCACTTCGGCGAGCGCCGCCTCGCGTTTGCCGATCAGCACAAGCTCTGCCACGTCATCCGCCAAAATCTCGGCACACACGCTGCCGATGGCGCCTGTTGCGCCAACGACTGCCGCTTTCGCTGTATCAAGCGGAATGTACATCCGCGCCGCCGCCTGCCGAACCGCCTCGACAGCGATGGCGATTGTGTAGCTATCGCCTGTGGTGACAGGCACAGCGCAGCGCTCGGCAATGGTGCGTCCTGCGTCGCCTACCACGCTGGTGAAAGCGCCCAGACCGACGATCCGAGCGCCGAGTTTTTCCGCCTTGCGCACAGAAGCTGTGATCTTAGCATAGACGTGCTGCACAGGCAGCTCGAGCATCCGCTTCGGCGTGAAAGGACAGGCGATGAACCAGCCTTTGATCTCGCGTCCTGTCGCCAGGCTGCGCGCGCCTGTGATTTCCGAGATGTAGACAGGCGGAAAGTAGGCTGAGAGAAAATCCACTTGCCTCTCAGTGAGCAGCTTGCCCAAGAGCGGAAACTTGCGGCTGACATCGCGCTTGGGATGAATGGGATGGATGATGAAACCAAAAGTATCTGTGACATCAGACATAACTCACTCCCATTCTTCAAGAAAACTGGTCTCTGTTTGATGTTCGACAATGCGTGGAAACTTCTGGCGATGTAACGCGGAAATCTCGCCGCGCAAGCCATGGTGATCGCTCTCCTCAAAGCTGATGTTCTTGCGTAAAATACGCCGATCAGGCTTGGCGAACAGCACTGTGTCAGACTCGATCATGCGCGCCGGATAGACCACCATGCCTGAGCCGATGCGGCAATTGTTGCCCACGCAGCTGCCCAACACTTTCTGACCGATTTTCTCGCGCTTGCCGTCAATGGCGTCCACTTCAAGCGTCTTGGGCAGCAAGTTAAAATCGGTGAACGTGCTGCCTGCGCCGATGAAACTACCGCGTCCGATCACGCACATTTGCAGGCAAGTGTTCTGCGCTACGATGCAATGCTCCATCAGCACGGTCAGGTAGAGCGCAGCGCGAAACGGCAAGAAACAGTTATCGCCAATTACGCTCAGCATCAGCTGCGCGCCTTGGTCGATGTTCACGCGGTCGCCGATGTAGCAGTTTTGAATGACCACGCCCGGTCCAATCGTGCAGTCATTGCCGATCCAAGCAGGACCGTGAATGACGGCGGACGGATCGATGCGCGTGTTCTTGCCGATATGCACCAGCGCCGAGCATTCCAGCACGTGCTTCTGCTCGATCAGCGCACGCAACAGGACTCCGAGCAAGGTGAAATTGCTGTAATCAGGATTGCGCGCCTTGCCTTTCATCGGGATGATGCGATTCTCGAAGCGCTTGCCGAGCGAGAAGATGCCGAGCGGCACGTTGGCGAAGAAGATATGCACCCAGTTCTCGATGCTGATGATGGTGCGCTGCGTGACGTAATGCACAAGGTCGCCGCGGTCGGACATATAGTCAGGCACTGAGTAAAAGCCGACTTCGTCCCAGTTCGTCTCGATATAGAGCGGCGCCGCGCTCAGGCTTGGATCGTAGCCGCGCGGATAGTACCATAAATCGAACTCGTAGTGATCGATCTCTTCGCGTCCACGCGCATCCTTGACAACCTTACCATCTGCGCCGCGCCGATAGACATGCTGCACACAACGCGCCAAAGGCACGGCGTAGGTCACGAGCGCCTTGTCATCAGGTTTGAAGGCAGCGCGGCACGGCACGCCTAGCTTGCGCGCCTGCGCGATGAAGGCTGAGATGTACTCAGGATCGAAGTACAGGTTGTCGCGATAGATGAGCGTCTCTTCGGCGGCAGGCAGGATGTCAGTGAGCGCGTTGACGGCAATCTCAGGCTCGCAATAAGGCGCTAACGCGTCGCGCTGGGCAAGCCAGAGCGGCTTGTTCAGCACGTTCAGCTCGCGCGCCGGCTGATTGAACGGCGCAATGTACCGCGTATCTTGAATAACGTAATTTTTGAGCTTTCGCATGGCTTTTCCTACCTTCACTGACCTTGATTGTAGCATACTCGCGCTTGAGTTTCTCGCAACTGCGCATTTGAGCGGCGTGAAGATGCCAAGAGTCACCATTCGCTCATCCTGCAAGCGATGCAATCTGCGCCTGAGCGTGTATACTTAGCACAACACTAGCGCTTTGAGTGAATGATTATGGCGGAACGCCTGTTCGATGAGAAAACTTTGCGTCAGCTCGATCAGCTGAGCTTGATCGCCAGCCGTGTGCGCGCTGGCGTCATGAAAGGCGAGCGCCGTTCCGTGCGGCGCGGCACCAGTCTTGAATTCGCCGATTATCGCAACTATGCACGTGGCGATGACTTGCGCCGCGTGGATTGGAACGTCTTTGCGCGCTTGGAACGTCCTTTCATCAAACTCTTCGAGGAAGAAGAAGATTTGGCAGTGCATGTGCTGTTGGATGCTTCTGCCAGCATGGATTTTCCGCGCGAAGGGGAAGGCGATCCGAAGCATCACAAGTTTCGTTTCGCGCAGCGCGTAGGCGCAGCGCTCGCTTACATCGGCTTGGCGAGCGGCGACAATGTAGCGGTCACGGCGCTATATGGCGCAGGCTTGAACGTGACGTGGGGACCACATCGCGGACGCGGACGCTCGTTAGCGCTTTTGGAGTACGTCAGCGTTTTGAAGCCTGCCGGCAACCTTGATCTGAGCGGCGCGCTGCGTGACTATGCCATGCGCTATCCGCGTCCAGGCTTGTGTCTGTTCATCAGCGACCTGCTGGCGCCGAGCGGCTGGCAAGATGGTATGGCGGCATTGCAAGGCGTCGGTCATGAGGTGGCGATCATCCATCTGCTCTCGCCTGAAGAGATCGATCCGCCTTTGGCGGGCGATCTACAGCTTGTGGACGTGGAGAGCGGCGCCACAGCCGATGTGACGATTGACGCCGCCATGCGCGATCTCTACTTGCGCCGTCTTCTGGCGTGGCGCGATGAGATCACTGCCTATGCGCGCAAACGCGGCATTCACTACGCCACGGTCGAGACCAGCGTCAATTGGGAGACGCTGATCATGTCCGAACTGCGGCGCTTGGGAGTGATCCGATGAGGCAAGCGGCTGCGCACGCTGTGTTCGGCTACGCAGTCATCTTGTTCGCAGCCTTCGCGCTACGCTTGTGGAATCTAGGCACACAGAGCCTGTGGCACGACGAAGGCTGGTCGCTCTATCCTGCCTACACGCTGCTCGGTCACATGGGCATTCGCGGCATGGACGTGAACGCGCCGCCGCTCTTCAACATCAGCATCGGGCTGTGGCTGCGCGCAGCAGGCGACGCAGTCTGGACAGTGCGCTTCTGGTCGCTTTTGACGGGCGTGATCGGCGTTGCGCTGGGCATGGCGTTGGCGCGGCGCTGGTTTGGCGATTGGGCAGGCGTGTTGGCGGGCATTTTTCTCGGCTTCTCGCCGATCTTGTGGGTCTTCTCGCAAGAGATACGCGCTTACATTCCGATGCCGATCTACACTGTGCTGCTGATCGGCTTGGCAGCGCAATTTTTGAGTTCGCGCCATGTGCGCGTGCCGAGATCGGCGTGGCTGTGGCTGTTCGGCGCGACCTTGGCAGCGCTCTGGTCGCACAATTTGAGCGTGCCGCTCGTGGCGTGGCTGAACGTGACCGTGATCGGCGGTCTGGTGTTGCGGCGCGCTTGGCGCAGATTGCGCGGCTGGCTGCTGATGCAAGGCATTTTGTTCGTTTTGTATGTGCCATGGCTGCTCACGCAACGTCCGACAGGCACGCCGCTGAACACGCCGCCGTCGCTCACGCTCGATCTGCTATGGCAAATTTGGCAGTCATACTTCACAGGCATCAAAGCGCTGCTGGACGCCGATGCGCTGCTGATGACGTTGTGCGCACTTTTCGGCGTCCTGACAGTTATCGGCATAGCGCGTGCGCTGTGGCACTGGCGCACAGCGCAGGTCTGGACGCTGCTCTCAGCCGTCCTGTTGCTGCCGCTCTTCCAATTGCTGATCATCCTTGCAGCGCGCATAGATTTTCATCCACGCTATTTTCTGCTGAGCGCGCCGCCGACCTTGATTTTATTAGCGGCAGGTCTGGCGGCGCCATCGCAAGGCTTGCCTGCGCTGAGCGCGCGCCTCGCCGCGGCATCGCTCGCCGTTGCGATCATGGCGCGCATGGCATGGCTGACCTACAGCGCGCCGATCTATCAGCACGATGACTTTCGCGGCATGGCGCGCTACTATGCAACGCGCTCTGAGCGCGACGTCATCGTGATTCCTTACGGCTGGGAACCGAGTCTCGATTATTACCAAGAGAAGCTCGGCATTCGTGCGTCGTTCGTGGAAGTGCCGATCTACAGCGATGTAGAGCGCATCCGCGCGCAATTGGCTGCCGCGCTTGAAGACAAGGATAGCGCTGAGCTATTCACGTGGTATCAATTGCCTGCCGATATGCGCGGCGCGTTCTCGTGTCTGCTGAGCGCGATCGGCAAGCATGAGAGCGAATTGACCTTGAGCGGCGTGCGCACTGATCGTTACCGAATCACAGGCGATGTGCGCTCGCTTGCCGCGCCGCGCTTGCCGCGCAACTCAAGCGTGATATTCAGCTTGCCTGACGATCTTCAGCTGCGCGCACGGCAGCGCGCGTTCCTGCACAGCGACGGCGCGCAGGCAGGCTGTTTGATCCTAGATTTCTTCCTCGATAGCGTGCCGCTCAAACACGATTGGCGGCTCGCAGTCCGCCTGATGCGCGCCGATGGCACGCTGTACGCCGCGCTTGACTCTGAGCTGCGCGACGATCGGCAACGCACAGCGCTCGCGCAACACGATCGGACAGGTTTTGAAGCGACCGCTTTTCTCGCCTTGCCGATGCCGCCCGACTCTGAGCCGCTGCTGCTGAGCGCATGGCTCTATACTGACCAAAAGCGCTCAGCGGCGCAGTCGCTTGGCGCGTTGCGCCGCCAGAACGACTCAGTGCGCTTCACACCTGACCTTGACGGCTTGTCGCTGCTCAACTCAGCGCCGCAATTGCCGCTCAGCGTGAACGCGCTGCCTTTCCGCGCTGAAGTCGCGCGCGACGCATGGCGCGACATCGCCACGTTAGTCGCTGCTGCGCTGCCTGAGACGCTCTCAGCCGAGCGCGATCAGACAATCGCGCTTTTGTGGCAAGCGCAGGCGCGCGATCCGATCAGCCATATCGTCTTCGTCCACTTGGTCGCGGCGGACGGCAGGCTGATCGCGCAGAGCGATTCCGAGCCTGCGCACGGCGCACGTCCGACCAGCAGTTGGCGCGCGCGCGAGTACATCCTCGATCAGCATCGGCTGCGTTGGCACGACCACGCCTATCG
>DAOTWB010000021.1:0-3439 GCA_034436235.1 Anaerolineae bacterium | reverse complement strand
GCTCAGGATGCATCGCCTTCGCCGCCGCCGCGCCGCACGTAGCGATAGGTGATACGTCCGCGCTTGAGGTCGTATTCGCTCAGCTCCACGCGCACGCGGTCGCCCAGCAGAATGCGGATGAAATGTTTGCGCATCTTGCCCGAGAGATACGCCATAACTTCGTGTCCATTATCGAGCGCCACGCGGAATGTGGCGTTGGGCAGCGTCTCAATCACTTCGCCTTCAACTTCGATCTTCGATTCAGATTCTTTGGGCATAGCCGTCCTTTCTGTTCATCGGGCGCGGCGCTCTCATCCAAGTGGCGCTCGGATGAGAGCAGCGCACATCAACCTTGATTGCGTTGCTGCTTGCGGCGAGCGCGACGAATGGCTTTCTTCTTGGCAATGCGGCGCAGCTCGCTCTTGGAGACGTGCCAGCGCTTGCGGCGCACTGTGCTGAGAATGCCGCTCTTCGCCACTTGCTTGCGGAAGCGCCGCAACAACTGCTCTTGCGTCTCATTCGGACGCAACGTGACCGTCGTCATACGATTTTTCACCTCCTCTCCTCACCTTATCTTGATATACCGTTGTACGGCTCAGCAGGACTGTAAACAAGGCAAGGGCAAGCGCATCGCCTGCCCTGCCCAGTGCTACCTCTGTGCGCTCTGCCAAAGGACGTCGCAAACTCAGCCTGCCACCTCAACGTTCTGATCTTGCGAATAGTCTACCGCAGCTGCCGCGTTTTTACCAGTGCCAGGTGGAATAACTGCCAGCACTGTGCCATGTTCTTCCGTCCAGCGCGCGCGTTCTTCAGCCGTCACGTCTTTCAGGCTCAAGCCAAGCCGCTGACGATGACTCTCGATGCTGATGATGCGCATCAGCAGCTTATCACCTTCGCGCAGCACCTGCGTCGGATCGTCAGGCGGCGGATCGCCCATCTGATTGGTGTGCAGCAGCGCCTCGATGCCCGGCTCTAAGCTGATGAACGCGCCGAATTGCGCCACGCGGCTGATCGTGCCTTCCACCAACTGACCGACGTGATACATCTCGTCAATCAACGACCAAGGATTCGGCTGAAGGCGCTTGAGCGAGAGACCGATGCGCTTGCTCTCTTGATCGAGCCGCAAGATGTATACGTCCAGCTCCTGCCCAACCGTCAGCAGCTCGCGTGGATGCTTGACGCGATGCCATGCCAACTCGCTGATGTGGATCAAGCCATCGGCGCCGCCCAAATCCACAAATGCGCCGAAGTCGCGCAAGCCGCTGACCACGCCGCGCCGCACTTCGCCTTCCTGCAAGTTCTCCAAAAGCGATTCCTTGTTCTGGTCGCGCTGCCCGCGTTGTGCGTCACGCTGGCTCAGCACCAGACGGCGGCGCTTGCGATTCACCTCAATCACCTTGATGTAAATCTTCTTGCCCACCAAGTTCATCATGAAATCTTTGCGGTCGTCCTCGCTCAAGCCGCGCGGCAAATCTGCCACGTGGCTGGCAGGGATGAAGCCGCGTAGATTGCCGAACGGCACGATCACGCCGCCGCGGTTAGCATCTGCCACCACTGCCTCGATCACTTCGCCGCTCTGCATCAGCTCTTCAGCGCGCAGCCAGTCCTCGCTCTGGCGCGCCTGCGAGATCGAGACCACAAGGTTGCCGTCTTGATCCTCAGGATTGACCACGATGATCGGCACTTCCTGCCCGACCTTGAACGTGACGCCTTGTAACCGCTCCAGATCAGTGCGCGGCACGACTGCATCGCGCTTCATCTTGACATCCACAATGATGCCCTGCTCGTCAATGGCAAGAATCGTCCCCATCAGCAGATCGCCGCGCTCAGGCTGCTCCATGCTGCTGAACGATTCTTCGAGCAAAGCGCCGAAGTCCATCTCTGGACTTTTCCCAATAACCGATGATTCCATCTTTCTCCGACCCCCTGAGGGTAGTTTTTGATTCGCGTCAGGCGCGCCTGCGTAGCCTGCTGCCGCGCATGAGAAACGGCGCGCAGACTCCACTGATCAAATAACGCCGAGCGTGCGCAAGCGTTGTGCTGCGCCTGCGATGATCTTTCCGAAGTGCTGAGGCAAGCGCGTCCTAGCCCGAATCGATCTCAGTATATCTGTTGGAAATGTGTTTGTCAAAGGGCAAAAAAATGCGGGCGTGTCGAATTTCAGATCGGTTTTCAGATCGGTAGAAAATCCGCTAGGTGCGCCGCGTTCCCACACCACCTGCACACTGACCACCCGACGCGTGTCATGTTCAACTATCATCAGCTTGAGTGCCTGCGTGCGCACAGCTTGGCTATGGCGATGCGGCTCGGGATGCGGCGCGTGGACACAGCAGCAGCGCTTGCAGAAGTAGCACTGCTGCCGCGATGGATTCAAGCCGTTTTGATTTGATGCGCTGTGGCTCAGCAATAGGGACAACTTTCATGCTGAAGACTGTACAGCTTTCTCTCCGCGCGATTTCAGAAGCCGATGTCATCGCTGCCATCGTCTTTGCCGCCCGAGCCGCCACTGCCTGAGCCGCCGCCGCTGCCGCCTGCTGTCGCAGTCGGACGCACGCCCGGCGGCAAGGGCGTGATCGAAAGCACCACCTCGCAGCCTACGAACACGCGCACCTCTGCCTGGTCAACCCACGCCTCAGCGTAGCTGCCGAAGACCACTTTCCACCATTTCACGCCGTCAGCTGAGGCGAACTGCCCAGTCACAACATACGGCACGTTCAATTGCAGCCGATTCAAGATGCCTGAGCGTTTGCTCGGCGTGCCGTAGACAGCCGCGCCCGACCGACCTGTGGATTGCACCAGACACGGCACTAAGGTCGGCTCAGCAGTCTCAGTCGGCGTCAGTGTGACAGTTGGCGTCGGCGTCTCAGTTGGCGTTAACGTGACGGTCGGTGTTGGCGTCTCAGTCGGCGTCAGTGTGACGGTCGGCGTCGGCGTGTGAGAAGGCGTCTGAGTTGGCGTTGGTGACGGCGTGAAGGTGAAAGTCGGCGTGTGCGTAGCAGTGAAAGTCGGCGTCGGCGTGTCAGTTGGCGTATCGGACGGCGTGAGGGTGAAGGTCGGCGTCGGCGTGACGGTCGGCGTATCGGACGGCGTGAAGGTGAAGGTTGGCGTTGGCGTGACAGTCGGCGTGGACGTCCAAAGCGTCGCCGTCGCCGTCAGACCTGCCTCGAAGATCGCCGTCTCTGCCACGAGCGTGTTCGCCAGCGCTGCGATGAGCGCCTGCGCAGCTTGTGTTTGACGCGCTCCAACCTCAGCGGTTTGTGTGAAGTCGGGCGTGAGCGTATGCGTGGCGCTCGGCGTGTGAGACGGCGTGAAAGAAGCCGTCACGGTCTGAGTCGGCGTGTGTGTGAAGGTCGGGCTTGGCTCAAGGCTCGGCGTGACAGTCGCGCTTGGGCTGAGTGTCGGCGAAGGCTGCGCACTAGCGGTCTCGGTCAGCGCGAGCAAGGCGAGACGCTCAGCCGTG
>DAOTWB010000020.1:0-5634 GCA_034436235.1 Anaerolineae bacterium | reverse complement strand
GACGACCATGCCGCTGATCAGCAACAGCGCGTAAAAACGGATGTAGAGCGGACCGAGATGAATGCCGTAAGCATCAATCATAGCCTGAGCCTTTGCCTCACTGTGCGGACGGCGCTGATTGTAGCGAATCTCTAGCCACTGCGCTATGTTGCGCTATCATCATGCGCTATGCACATCTCGCGCAAAGTTTGAGGACTGCATGGGACTGAAAGCAGATCGCTGGATACGTCACATGGCGCAAGCGCACGGCATGATCGCGCCTTTCGTGGCAGATCAAGTGCGCGAAGGCGTCATCAGCTATGGCTTATCCAGCTATGGCTACGATATTCGCATCGCCGATGAATTCCGCATCTTCACGCCGAATCCATATAACACGGTCGTCGATCCAAAAGCGATGGACGAGCGCTCGATGGTCGTCTTTCGCGGCGAGCGCTGCATCATTCCGCCGAATTCGTTCGCGCTCGGACGCACTGTGGAGTATTTCCGTATGCCGCCTGATACGCTCGGCATTGTGATGGGCAAAAGCACATATGCGCGTTGCGGCTTAGTGCTGAACGTCACGCCGCTAGAGCCTGCTTGGGAAGGCTACGTCACGCTTGAGATTTCCAACACCACGCCGCTGCCTGCCGTCATCTATGCCAATGAAGGCATCGGACAAGTCCTGTTTTTTCAAGGCGATGAGCAGTGCGATGTGAACTATGCGCAGCGCAGAGGCAAATATCAAGGGCAGACAGGCGTGACATTGCCGCGTGTGGAATGATCTCACGTCCGCACGCGGCACAGCGCACATAGCTAATCGCGTTTGAAGCGGCTGTAATCAGGCGCAGCATAGCGGCTGCGTCCGCCGCCTTCTTGCGCGATCAACGCCTCGATCTTATTCGGCAAGCCGAAGAGATTGATGAAGCCTTCCGCGTCTTGCTGGTCGTAGATATCCATGCGACCGAATGAAGCGTAATCTTCGCGATACAAGCTGTACGGCGAGCGCCGTCCGCTGACGATCACGTTGCCTTTGTAAAGCTCAAGGCGCACATCGCCTGTCATCGTGCGCTGCGTCACATCTACAAAAGCGTCCAGCGCCTCGCGCAGCGGACTGTACCACTGTCCATTGTAGACCAGCTCGGCGTACTTGATCGCCAGCTGCAGCTTCATATGCAGCGTCGCCTTATCCAGACAGATGCTCTCAAGCGCTTGGTGCGCTTTGTAGAGAATTGTGCCGCCCGGCGTCTCGTACACGCCGCGCGACTTCATGCCGACCAAGCGATTTTCGACCATGTCCACGCGACCAATACCGTGCTTCGCGCCTAGATCGTTCAGCGTCATGAACAGGTCGAGGATGTCCATCGGCGCGCCATCGAGCGCGACAGGCACGCCTTCCTTGAAGCTGATCTCAATGGACTCGGTCTGGTCAGGCGCCGCTTGCGGACTGGCTGTCAGCACGAACATGCTCTCTTCAGGCTTCGCCCAAGGATTCTCCAGCAAGCCGCCTTCGTGACTCATGTGGAACAAGTTACGGTCGCGGCTGTAGATAGATTTGAGCGTGGCGCTGATCGGGATGCCACGCGCCTCGGCATAGGCGACCGCATCTTCGCGGCTGCGGATGTGCCATTTCTCGTCGCGCCATGGCGCGATGATGCCCAGCTTTGGATTGAGCGCCATCACGCTCACCTCAAAGCGCACCTGATCGTTTCCTTTGCCTGTCGCGCCATGTGCCACAGCGTCAGCGCCTTCCTGCTCAGCGATCTCGACCATGTGTTTGGCGATCAGCGGACGCGCAAAAGATGTGCCGAGCAGGTACTCGCGCTCGTAGATCGCGCCTGCGCGTATGGTCGGCAGGATGAAATCGGTCAGGAACTCGCGGCGCAGATCGCGGATGATCAGCTTGCTGGCGCCGCTACGGCGCGCCTTGTCTTCCAAGCCGTCCAGCTCTTCGCCTTGACCGAGATCAGCTGTGAAGCAGATCACTTCGACATTGTAGGTCTCGCGCAGCCAAGGCACGATCACTGATGTGTCGAGTCCGCCGCTATAAGCAAGCACGACCTTCTTATAGTGTGCGTGTTTCTGAGACATGCGTAGCCTTCCTTATCAGAGTTTCTCCAAAATCGCCGTCAAACGTTCGATGAACAGGTCGCATTCGCGCTCGGTCACGATCAGCGGCGGAATCACGCGCAGCACGCTCGTGCCAGAGCCGACCAACAGCAAACCATGCGCATAGCCTTGCTCTACAACGCGCGCCGATAGCTCGCCTGTGAACTCAACGCCTAGCATCAAGCCGCGTCCGCGCACTTCCTTGATCTTCGGACTGCTGAGCGCTCTTAAGCGCGCTTTCAAGTAACTGCCAACTCGTCGCACGTGCGCGAGGAACTCAGGCGCGCTGATCCGCGCGAAGACGTGGTTCGCCACAGCCGTGATCAGCGGACCGCCTGCGAACGTGCTGCCGTGATCGCCATAGGTGAGCGCCGCTGCTACGCGCTCGGTCGCCAAGAGCGCGCCGATTGGCAAGCCGCCTGCCAACGGCTTGGCGAGCGTCATCATGTCAGGCGCGACGCCGCTAGCAGTGTGCGCCCACAGATCGCCTGTGCGCCCTAAACCGCATTGCACTTCATCGAAGACCAACAATGCGCCAACCTGATCGCAGCGCGTGCGCAGCGCGCGCAAAAACTCAGGCGACGCCTCGTGAATGCCGCCTTCGCCTTGAATCGGCTCGATGAACACAGCGCAGACGCGCTCTGTGATCTGCGCGAGCGCTGTCTGATCGTTGAACGGCAGCACGATCACGTCAGGCATCAGCGGACGAAACGGCGCTTGATAGGCTTCCTTAGGCGTCAGCGCCAGCGAGCCTACCGTGCGTCCGTGAAAGGCGTGATCGAAACAGACAATGTGCGTCTTCTCAGCCGTCTGGTGCGCCACACGCGCATATTTACGCGCAAACTTGATCGCTGCCTCATTCGCCTCTGTGCCGCTGTTAGTGAAGAAAACGCGATCGGCGAAGCTGTGCGCCGTCAGCTGCTCAGCCAACGTGATCTGCGGCATGGTGTAATACAGGTTGCTGGTGTGCGTCAATTTGGCAGCTTGCTCCGCCAAAACTGCCGCCATGCCTGCATCAGCGTGACCGAGCGCGTTGACGGCGATGCCTGCCGCAAAATCCAGATACTCGCGACCATCGGTATCCCAGACGCGCACGCCGCATCCGTGCGAAAGCACCATTGGCGCGCGTTTGTAAGTCTTGACGAGATGTGCCTCGCCGAGCGCCATGATCTCGGCTGCCATTAAATCGCGTGAGATTGCCATGCCTGCCTTCCTTATCCTGTGATCAGCGTCCCTGAACCATTAGAGAGTCCGTACATATCTGTGATGCGCGCTGCTCTGACGCCTGCTGAGAGCGCGTCGAGCGCTGCGCGCAACTTGACCGCCATACCGCCGCTCGCCGCGCCTGAGTTGATGAGCGCCTCAGCGTCCTCGCGCGCAAGCTGCGGCAACACTGCGCCTTCGTGCAACACGCCTGCCACATCGGTCAAAAAAATGACCTCGTCAACGTCCATTGCCGCCGCGATCGCGCCAGCCGCCTGATCAGCGTTGATGTTGTGCAAGCCGCCGTCATCAGCGAGCGCAATCGGCGCGATGACAGGCACAACGCCATCGGCGAGCGCGCGATGCAAGATTTCAACGCGGACGCGATACACTGCGCCGACGCGCCCTAGATCGCCTTCAGGATGCCGCAGCGGACGCGAGCGCAGCAGTCCGCGATCTGCGCCGTGAAAGCCTTGCGCTTCCACGCCGTGCTTGACCAACGTTGCCACCAAGTTCACATTCGCATTGCCGATGCGCGCCATCGCCGCCAATTCCATCGTCTGCGCGTCCGTGACGCGCAAGCCGCCGATGCTGCGCGGCACAATGCCGAAGGCAGCCTGCAGACGGCTGATCGCTTTGCCGCCGCCATGCACAAGGATCGGCGGCGCGGATAGCGCCTTGAGATGCTCTGCCAAGGCGCTCAGATAAGCCGAGTCCTCAAGCGGCGCGCCGCCAATTTTGTAGAGCGTCACCATTGTGAGCCGTCGCCTTCGCTACGCGCGTCTAGAGCAAGCCTGCTGTCTCAGGCAAGCCGAACATCAGGTTGAAGTTCTGCACAGCCTGCGCCGATGCACCTTTGCGCAGGTTGTCAATGGCGCAGGTCAGGATGAGCGTCTTGCCGTCGCCTTCGCTCACGCCGATCACTGCGCCGTTGCGATGCGCAGCTTCGCGAATGCGCGCCGCTCTGCCTAGCGGATGCAGCGCGATCAGCGGCTCATCAGCGTAGGCATCCTGATAAGCGGCATAAGCGCGCTCTGGCGTCCACTCAGGCTTGAGCGTCGCGTAGACGGTTGCCAAGAGACCGACTTCGAGCGGCACAAGGTGCGGCGCGAAGATCAACTTGCCACAATCGGCTTGCAGCTTGCGCAGCGCCTGCTCGATCTCTGGCACGTGCCGATGCTTGCGACCGATGTTATACGGCTTCACATCGCCATAGACTTCGCAGAACATCGACTCAGGCTTCGGTTCTTTGCCTGCGCCTGAGACGCCCGTCTTGGTATCGGCGATGATCGGCGCGTCGCTCAGCGCGTTAGCGCGCGCCAATGGATAGAGCGCGAGCAGCGTCGCCGTCACATGGCAGCCCGGATTGGCGATGCAGTGCGCGTCGCGCAAGGTCGTGCGCGTTATTTCGGGCAGACCGTATGGCGCAGGCAGCAGCTGCGGCGCAGGGTGCGGCATTTTATAGGTCTGCTCGTAAAGCGCAGCCGACTCAAGGCGCAGGTCGGCGCTCAGATCAATGACGCGGACGCCTGCTGCCACAGCGCGCGCAGCCACGCCGCCTGAGACGCCGTTCGGCAGGCACAGAAAGACCGCGTCTACGCTATCGAGCGGCGCCGCCTCTGCTTTGATGAGCGGCGTGCCATCTTCAAGGGCGTCCTCGCGCTCAGAAGTGGCGAATTGCAGCGTCGCGTGCGGATGTGCGCGCAGCAGGTCGATCAGGAGCTGCCCTGTGTAGCCTGTGGCGCCAAATACGCCGACTCGCAGCATCCGCGCCGTCGTGGCAGATGATGTGTCAGAGAGCGTGTGTGCCAAGTGACCTTCCTTTCTGATGTGCAGGCTTGACGCATAAAAAAAAGCCCTTCAGACTCGTCCAAGTCTGAAGGGCTTGCGCGTCGCTTTTCCGCTAGGCAGAGCGCAGCATCCATCCAGACCTATGGCTGGTGGTACGGCGGCTACGGCGCGGAGCGAAGCGAACGCGAGTCATGCCTTTTGAATCCTCAGCACGCAATTATACACAAGTCAGAGCAGGATCAATTGTGCAGATTGCACGAAATTGTCCTAATCCTTCACGCGCAGGCGGCGTGCCACGAAGATAATCGCCAACAGACCGAGCGCCAGCAAGCCAATGGCGGGCAAGCTGCTGGGCGAGCTGCCGCCAAGGCCGATGTCATCGAAGAAGCCGCCTTCAGGCAACGCTCTGGGCGTCGGTGTGGCGCCGGGCGCGACCGTGACCAGAGCGAGCGGCGCGCCGGGCGTGCCAAGCTCGACCAAGCCGAAGGTCGGCGAAGGCGAGATGGTCACCAGAAAGCCAATCGGCGTCGGCGTGGTGAAAATAGGCGTGCCAAG
>DAOTWB010000019.1:0-8703 GCA_034436235.1 Anaerolineae bacterium | reverse complement strand
AACAAGACATTGCCTTCCGAGTCGGCAAGGATCAGCACTGCGTCTAGGTCGCCGCTGATGCGCGTCATGCGGATTGTGATCAGGTCGCCGCGCAGCGCGGCAAAAGTGTAGATGTGTTGCGGCTGCGCGTCGTTCAGCTCGCGCACGGCGCTCTCATCATAGCGCAGCAGAAGCGTCTCGGCTTCCAGCTCAGGATCAGCCGCCACGCCGACGCGCGTCAAGGTCAGGCTATAGCGACCTGTCGTCGTGCCTTGCGCTTGCCCAAAGCGCGTCGCTACAAGGAAGTAGGTCTCAGTGCGCGGCAAGATGACGGCGCTCAGCGCGGCGTTCAGATCGTCGGCGCCGTCGTCGTCGCGCGCGATGAGCGCATTGGCGCTATCCAACAAGAGCAAGGCAGGATCGAGATTGCCGTCTAAGCGGCGCATGACGGCATCTACAATCTCGCCTTGCTGCCCTTGAAAAGCGTAGACTGTGCGGAAAGACTCATCGGTCAGCCGTCCTTCGACGGTCTGACCGTAGGCGAGCGTGTTGCCTTGCGCGGCGCTCGGCTGAGGCAGCGCAAGGCAAGCGAGCAGAGTGAACAGCAGGCAAAGCGTCCGTTGTGCGCGTGCAATGCGTCGAACCGCGATCATGCCGTTCTAGAAGAAGGTCGAGATTTCAAGGTAGACTTCGCGGATGTTCTCTACCTTGCCTTCGTAGAACGCACCGCGTCCGCGCTCAGCAATGATGCGCAGCGGACGCAAGCCCGTATCGTCTAGATCGTAGCCGACGGTGAAGATCGAGATATCCACTTCGCTTTCCGCCGTCATGCCGAAGCGATCCATGAGCGCAGTAGGATCGCGGAAGCGTGTGCTGTTGGTATCTTCGCCATCGGTCATCACGACAAGGGCGTTGATCGCATCGCGGCTGAGGCGCGCTTGTTGGCGCTCAATGGCGAAGGCGATTGAGTCGTAGAGCGCTGTGCCGCCGCTTGGGATCAAGCTCAGAATCTCGCGCTTCATGCGCTCGCGATTCGGCCCGACGGGCAGATCGTCGAAGACGACGGTCTGCTTGTCGTTGAAAGCGATCAGCGTCAGCCGATCTGAATCGCCGAGTTGGTCTACGAAGGCGGCAGCGCCATTACGCGCGTTTTCCATGCGATTGCGCTCGCGCATGCTGCCTGAGACATCGAAGACCATGGTGAGATTGACAGGGCGCTTTTGCTGCTCCCAAAGCTCACGGATGGCGCGGATGGTGGCAGCGTTAGGCACAGCGAGCGTGGTCTGCGGTTGGCGCGGATCGACGCCGTTCTCAGGCGTGAAAGGCGCGGTGAGCGGAATGCTGGGATCGGCAGGGCGGAAGCCGAACTCAAGCGCGCGGCGCTGTTGCGCTTCTTCCAGCAAGAATTTGCGATACAGCTCGGCAGCTTCGCGCAGCTCAGCGGTCATGTAAGGCATGTCAGGGATGCAAGCAGGATGATCGGTGAGGAGCGTCCCTTCTTTAGGATAGATCGCCACGAGCGGGAACTCAAGACGGCTGCGCTTGATCGGATCGCTGTTGTTCTCGATCACGATGTTCTCGTAGAGGATAGCTGCGCTCAGGTAAGCCGTGCCGCGCTGAGCCATCGCGTTGCCGAAGAAGCCTGTGCTGCGTCCATAGTGCGCCACAGAGCTTTCGATCCTGCGCATGAACTGCTGCACATCAGGCTTGGCGATGTCTTCAGGCGTCATGCCGCGCTGTTTGCCTGTGGCGGCGTAGGCAATTGCCACGATGGATTGCAAACCGCTGTTAGAAAAATCAGGGTGCGTGTGACCAAAGCGGAAACGTCCCCATTGCGGCTTGCCGTAGTCTGCCCAGCCATTCTGACTGATCGCCAATTGGAGCAAGTCTGCCCAGCCGATGGCTTTCTCGGGATAGCCGAGCGCCTCTGCCATCGGTCGCCACATGGCGATCACGGTCGGGCTGATGACGAGATCGCGGCACTCGCTCTCTTCCACCAAAGGCTTGCCATTGGCGGAGAGATTCGCCTCGTTCACCACAGGTATCGTCAAACGGCTAGCAGGACTCCACAGGGCAGGCTGCGCGCGACCTTCTACGATGTCCATGCCGCCTTCTACCGAGCCGACTGGCACTGGCTCAACTATCACGCGCTTGCCAGAGGCGATCCGCTGGTTGCTGGCGTTGAAGGTTTGTGTAACCGCCTTCACCCAAGCGTCTTTCTCGCTGCCGTAGGTGAAGAGCAGACGCAAAGCGCCCTGCGGCAATGGCGTTGGCTGCTCAACAGCGCTGCCGCCGCTATCGCAGGCGGCGACGAGCAGCGCGAGCATGACGAGCAGAAGCGCCACACGGCGCATACTGAACATGTGCTTATCCATCGCGATATAACCTCTTATGACTCAATTGACGGCACGATTCCAGATGGTGAGTATCTGTTTGAGCGTGTTGCCATCGGGCTGTACTAAGGTTTGACCGATGTTGTTGCTGACGCCCATAGCGCGGATTTCAGGATCATTGAAGGGCGAACCTTCGACAAAGATTGGCACGTCCGTCACGGCAGGACGGTAGCCATAGACGCGCGCCAGTTCTTGCATCTCGCGGCTGAGCAGAAACTCCTGATAGATTTTGGCGGCTTCACGCTGTTGCGGCGTGAACGACGGATGGTCGATCAGGCACATCGGATGCTCAGAGTACAGATTGTACTTCGGATAGAAAATGCGCAGCGGAATGTTGTGCCGTTCCATCGCAATTCGATGGTTTTCAATTGCCAGCGCTTCATGCAAGATGACCAGATCGTAAGTGGCAGGACCTTGCCGCATCATGTTATCCATCAAAATGCCTGAGCTGTTGAGCGGCTCGATAGAGATGGCGCGCGCGATACGCCGCGCATACTCGGCAAATTTCGGATCGGTCAGCTCGGCGACGGTCGCGGCGGCTGTGCGGTCGAGGTAAGCGTGCGTGAGCGCCATCAGGAACATGAAGCCGCCGTTAGACTCGTTCGGGTTGGCATAGCCGACTTTCAAAAGTCCCCAGTTCGGATCGCCGCCAAACTCGCTCCAACGACCGTTCTTCGGCGCGCTGAGCGCATCTTCAAGGTTATCGAAGGTTATGCCGCCTCTATCCTTGTAGAACGCTTCGAAGGCGTCAGCCCGATCTTTCCACATGATGAACGCCAAAGGCGATAACACAAGGTCGCGGCATTGTGGGGCGAATTCACGCCCTTGATCAGCATTGAGCATTGCCACCTGAATGCGCCCGCCCGGACTCCACAGAATTGGCAAAGGACGATTGCGCCAATAATTCGCGCTGGAATCGGTGACGCTGCTCAAAGCGCGATAGGCTTCCATCGAGCCTTCGCCGAACAGCTCTACATCTATGTTTGGATGCAAGGCTTCGAAGCGCGCTGTGGCGTCTTCAAGCCAGCGGCGCTTCTCCGTGCCGTAGCTGACCACGATCCTGACCGTGTTCGCTAACAATGCATTGCGCGCCGCTGCAGTGGCTGTCGCATCGCGCTGCGCCCGCTCCTCAGGCGAGACGGGACGGTTGTTCAAAGCGATGAACGCTACAATCAACACCGAGACGCCTAGGATGATCAAAAACAAGACGCGCGAACGTGGCATAGTTGCTCCTCGTGCCAAAAGTTCATTAGCTTTGCTCACTCTAGCTCAACTCTAGCGCATTTTTTGTGAAGCCGATGTTAAAGAGTACGCGCTGCTCAAAAAATCCCCAGTTTTCTGCGATTTTGTGCGCTTAGCACAACCTTGCCAAAGTTGCTTTATCATCATTTGCTAATCTTCAAGTTATTGACTAACCTTCAAAAAAGGTATAACATGGACGCAATAAGCATTCGACAAAGTTAGAGCGCGAAAAAATCTGTTCTTGCCAAGCCCAGCAAAATTTACGCAAGGAGATAAGCCAATGAGCAAGCACACAGCGAAGCCACAGAAGCCTACTGATGAGGCTTATGCAGCTGACGATTCGGTCATCAGCGAGTACGTAGAGCGCGCAGCGCGTCCTGCGCCTGACATGGACTCTGACCTTGTACAGTTTTACTTCCGCGATATCCGTCCGCTCTCTTCGCCGCTCTCAGCCGAAGCGGAGCGGATGTTGGCGCATGATGTGCAGCTCGGTCAGCAAGCCAAGCAACGTTTGCAGAACGATCCGAATCTCTCAGATGAGGATCGCGCTACGCTCGAATTGATGGTCGAAGTGGGCAACAAGGCGCGCCAAGAGCTGATCATGGCGAACACGCGCCTTGTGGTCAGCATCGCCAAGACCTATCAAGGGCGCGGACTCTCGCTGGCAGACCTGATCCAAGAAGGCAATCTCGGCTTGATGAAAGCAGTCGATCGCTTCGATCCCGATCGCGGCGTGCGGCTCAGCACTTACGCCACATGGTGGATTCGCCAGACTATTGCGCGCGCCGCCGGCGACAGCGGACGCACTATTCGTTTGCCGATCAATCAGGGACAGCGCTGGGGCAGATTGCGCCGCACGTTTGAAGAGCTATCGCAGCGGCTTGGGCGCGAGCCAACCTATGAAGAGCTGGCGGCTGCCTGCGATCTGACCGTTGAGCAGGTGCAAGCGACCTTGATCGCCGCGCGCGAGCCAATGCAGATTGACGAGCTGACAAGCGATGAGGAAGACCGTCCGCGCGAAGACCTGCTGGCGGATACTGAGAGCGAGCTGCCTGAGCAAGCGGCGAGCCGTCAGTTGCTCTCAGAGGCGATTGAGCGCCTGCTGAACATGCTGCCACAGCGCGAAGCTGAGATTCTGCGGCTGCGCTATGGCTTTGAAGATGGTGAGAATCACAGCATGGCACAAATCGGTGAGATCATGGGCTACAGCCGCGAGCGCATTCGTCAGTTGCAGCACGAAGCGCTTCACAAGCTGCGCACGCTCGACCGCAACTTGCAACTCGCCGAATATCTCGACTAGCTTCCTTCCTCCGCTAACAGAGGTCGCCTGAAAACGACCTCTGTTAGTTTTCAGCCTCAGCGGCTTGGCTCGCCGACCTCTGCCACGCCATAGATATCAGCGCGCACCCAGATGATGACGTGACCGCCGAATTGCGGCGCGACGCGCGTCTGCCGATCGTATATCCAGCTGACGATGTCCCAGTATTGCAGCGTGCTGAGCGACCAACTGCTCTGCGTAGCAAGGCGCTGACCGACGTAACTAGCGCCTAGCTCAGGCTCAGGCTGCACGCCGATGGCTATCGGCGCGTTCACAGCGCTTGAGAGCGCGTCTACAAAGCGATGATTTGGGAACTTTTGCAGCGCCCAGCGCAACGGCACGTTATTTTCAACCGCGCCGCGCTCTACCACGATCTCCGCCATAGTCGGCTTGCCTGTAGCGCGCAGCGACGCCGTCTCCAGCGTTTTGACCAACAAATTCAAGTTGCGCGAGCTTGGATTGACGTGCCACAGCTCGCGTGGATCGTCAAATTTGCTGACGGCAGCCTGCCAGCCGGCATTGAAGCTGTACAAGCCGAAGAAGAGCAGCAAGCCGATGCCTGTGCCATGCCACGCCGCGCGCGCGCCCCAGATGCTGCCCACCAAAAAGAAGGTGATCACGCTGAGCGATAGCGCTAACAGGATCATCAGCGTGCGCATCAGGTCTTGCTGCTGCAACGGCGGGAAAAGCTCAGGCATCATGCTCAACACCACGCGCCCGATCCAGATTGCGTTCACGCCTGCAATCAACAGCGTGCCGAGCAAAATTGCGCCGTGCAGATAAGGTGCCCAGCGCGGCACGTGCCAATACCGATCCTCGACAGGCGCCAAAGTGCGCACCACAGCGAAAGTTGCGAGGCCTGCCAGCGGCAGCGTGAGCCACAGCGCGTGATCGGCAATTCCGCCCGCGTAGATCAGGCTGGCGGCTATTGCCACGATCAGCCAACCGATCAACGCGCGTCCGATGAACTGCTCCGCTAGAGATGTCCGCTCAGGATCGGCGGTCAGGACGAAATACGCGCCTGCCAGACCGAACAGCCAGAACAGCGGCTCGTACACTAAAGATGCTAACAGCGGAAAAGCGAA
This sequence comes from Anaerolineae bacterium, assembly GCA_034436235.1. GTDB lineage: Bacteria > Chloroflexota > Anaerolineae > Aggregatilineales > UBA2796 > CP2-2F. The sequence goes on along the minus strand of DAOTWB010000019.1, from coordinate 2,686 downwards.
CGGCGCGTCCGAGACGCCGACGAAGATGCCGCGCAAGCCTGCTTCAAGCGCCGCGCCGATGTGCGCCATGCCGCTCGGCACGGTCATGAACGCCGTGCTGCCCAAGACGAGCGATACAGCCGCCGCAATGCCCATCTTCCTGAGCGGCAACGCACGCCATGCTTGTTGAAGCTGCTCGCGAACGTCGCCGAGCGTCCATGCCGCAAACAAGACGCCTGCGCTGAGCATGATGAGCATCAACGCGCCGGCAGGCTCTGCGCCGAGCGCGCCCAGACTCGCCGCGCCTGCCGCGATGATCGCATAGCGCTCTTGGCGCGTCTGGACGAAGCGCGCCAGCGACCACGCTGTGAGCAACGTCAGGAAGAGCGCCCAGAGACTGCCGCTCATGCTGCGCGACGCGATCAGCAAGGCAGGCGAGATCGCCAAAAGCGCCATGCCGATCACCGTGTATGACGCGCCGAGCCAACGCCGGAAAGCGAGCGGCATGAAAATCACTGCCATGCCGACGAGAAGAGCGCCTGCGCGCGCAATGGCGTTTTGCGCGCCGCCGATGCTCATCAAAAGCGCGTTCGCGCTGAAGGCGAGCGGCTGAGTCGCGCTTGGCGGCTCGCCGACCGCATTCGGATTGACCGCGTGCCAAGCCGCAAGCGCTTCAGTGGCTTCTGCTGCTTTCAGCGGAATTTGTTCAAGCTCGGGCAGGCGGATGATCGCCGCGAACAGCACGATCACGATGTAACAGATCGCTTCCAGCGAGATCGCAAGTTGCGGACGGCTCGGCGCGCCTTGCTCAGCAGGCGGCGCTTCTGCCGTAGTGGTCACTTGTTCAAGATTCAGCGCTTCCATCGCGTTGTACAACTCTCCATGCCTAATTCGCGCGCGCCGTCAGCAGCGCCTTGAGCGAGTCGGCGCTGTAGACGCGCACGTTGCCATATTCACACAGCGGCGTCAATAGATCAAATTTTGCCAAGCCTTCGGCTGAGAAATCACGGCGCTCGGTGATTCCCACGAAGATATAGGTGATGCCATAACGCTGAATCACGCCAAGCGCTTCGTTCGGATCAGTGCTGTTGTAGAGCGCCGCGATCGCCTGCGCGCGCGTCTCGATGCGCGTCTCGCCGTTCACCACGTAAGTGAGCGTATTCGCCTGCGGAAAAGTGTTGCCGCGCCATTGCCCTTGATGATTATCCCAGCCGAGCAGGGTTGGAATGCCTGTCAGCGCGCTAACGCGACCGTAATCGCCGCGATAGGCGAGCCGCTCACGAGTCGCCTCTGCCACTACATCGCGTTCCGACGTGGCAAGGCGCGCTAGGCACTGGATCGCCTTGTATTCGTCGTCGCTCTGCACCATGCTCCGCGCGCCATCGAGCGTCATATCCTGCAGATTGCCGCGCAGCCTGCCGCTCTCGCCTAGTGCGCGCGACGTGATGGCATAGATAGGATAGAGCAAGCCGAGCGCGATGCTGATCGCAATGCTGACCGCGAACGCCGTCCGCACGCCTTGCGCCATACCTTGCGCCTTGCGCTCTGCCAGCAACGACCACAGCCCATAGGCTGCGGCGATGCTCCAGATCAGCCAAGCCTGATACCACAGCTTGAAGATGGTGTTGATGCGCACGCCGAAGCCATCGCGTAGGTAGATGAACTCAGGCGCAAGGCTCAGCACGGCGCCGGCGCCGATCAAGAACAGGACGAAGCCTGTGGCAGGCGTGTAAGTGATCACAGCGCGCGTTGTCTCAGGCGCGCCATCGGCGCGGCGCGGCTCGCGTGCGAAGAGCCGCGCAATCACCACGCCGATCAGTCCGAACAAGACGGCGTGCGTCACGATGCCGTGCAGGCGCCGCGCCAACAGCGCAGGCAGAGCGCCTGCTAAGCCGCCGCTCTCATCCAGCACTTGGAAGACAGCGAAGCGCACATCGTCGCGCGACCAAGCCAAGATGCCCAGCCCTAGCAGCGCGACCGCGATCATCGCAATGACGCCGCCGATCACCTGCGCCGCGAAGCGCAGATTGAAGGTCGCGCCTGCGCGCTGCCGCTCAAGCCACAGGAACGCGCCGAAGATCAACAAAAACGGCGCGAATTGCAAAAAGAATTGCTGGAATTGCGTCTGCCAGAGTAAATTCGGCAGAAATCCGCCTGCTTGTGAGCGGAAGCCGATGAAGAACGGCGCGTACAAGAGCGCGGTCAGACCGAACATCGCGGCGCCGAAGCCAGCCATGCCGAGCCAATCGCGCGCTAGGTAGCCGCCCGTGCCGTTCGCGATCAGGCGACGCAATGCCTCAGCGCCGATGATGAAAGCAATGAAGATCGCATCCCACGAATTCAGGAAGATCATGCCGCCGATGTACACGCCATACAGCAGAAGTTCCCACGCCTGCAGCGGACGCTTGCCGAGGACCAAGTTCAGCGCCAAAGCGAGCGTCAGCATCACAAATGGCATCGAAAGCACGTGCGGATGCAAATCTGCCAGCACATAGCTGAAGATCGGCATCTCCGTGATCGGCTGAATGGCGAGCGGACGACCGCTCAGGTCTAGGTCGCGCACTACGCGGCTGTAACGGAACCACCACCAGAAGCACCAATTGCTCGGATCAGCGCTGCCGCTCGGCGGACAACCGACAGCGTATGAGTCGCGCTCTTCAAGGTTCATCCAAGCGAGGTATTCAGGCGGCGCCGTGCGCGTCTGAAA
>DAOTWB010000018.1:0-3133 GCA_034436235.1 Anaerolineae bacterium | reverse complement strand
ATCCAAGAGCAGCACAGGCACGCCTGCCGCTTGGCAAGCGCGCAGCGTATAGATGATGGTCGCCAGAAAGGTATACCAGCGCACGCCCACGTCCTGCAGGTCAATGATGACCGTGTTCAGGCTGCGCAGCACCTCTGAGCTAGGCGAGCGCCTCTCGCCGTACAGGCTGTAGAGCGGCACTGTGCCGAACAAGTCGTCCTGAATGTGATCGCCGGCGGCGCCGATGCCGAAATAACCGTGTTCAGGCGCGAAGACGGCGCTCACATTCACGCCATAGTCGCGCAAGGCGCGCAGCGCCGTCACGCCGTCGCACGTCTGGCTGGCGACCGTCGCCAAGAGTCCGACCGCGCCATACACATCCGGCGACTCCAGAAAGACATCCAAACCTGTCTCAACCATGCTTCAAGCGCTCTCCAGTGCGTTGATCAAGGTATCGTGAAATTGGCGGCGGAAAGTCAGAATTGTCCTATCTTGCCTGCCGAAGAAGACGTTGTTGGTCAGCAGCGCTGCCACCAGCTGCCGTTCAGGATCGATCCACAGCGAGTTGCCGACAAAGCCTGTGTGTCCATAGCTGCTCGGACTGAGCGCGTGGACGGTCGCTGTCGGATCGGCGGGACGCATCTGCCAGCCCAAGCCGCGATCGCCGACCTGCGGACGGACTGCCGCGCGCGCAAGGCGCGGACTGATGAAGCCGCCGCCTTCATCCAGATACAGCTGACCGATCAAAGCGACGTCGCTGGCGGTGCCGAATAAGCCTGCATGGCCGGCGGCGCCGCCAAGCGTCGCCGCGTTCTCATCGTGGACTTCGCCCTGAATGCGCTTGCCGCGCCATGCGCACAGCTCGGTCGGCGGCACCGACTCAGGCGGCAGGATCGGACTGTAAGCGGCGCTCAGCTCCAGCGGACGCAAGACGAGCCGTTGCATCAGCTCGCGCAGCGGATGATCGGTCAGCGCTTCAAGCGCCATGCCGAGCAGGATGTAGCCGATATCGCTGTAGACTGTGCGCTCGCCGAGCGGCGCGCTGAACGGGCTGTTCAGGCACATGGCGCGCCGCGCGTCCACATCGGGCGCAGCGCGCAGGTCAAGCCATGCCGCCAAGCCGCTGCTGTGCGTGAGCAGGTGATAGAAGGTCACTTGCGCAGCGTCCACCTTTTGCGCGGTCGGCGGCACCACTTGCACCAGCGCGCCCGGCTTGAGCGGATCGGGATACGGCTGAATCGGACGCTCGCCGCGCAGCGCAGGCAGCACGCTGCACACAGGCTGCTCAAGCTGGACTCTGCCCGAATCCACAAGGCGGAAGAAGGCGAGCGTGGTGAACAGTTTGGTCAGCGAGGCGTAATCGAAGCGTGTGTGGCGCGTCACGCGCTGCACGCCATCGCCATTCTGTCGTCCTTCCGCGTCAAGCGTGCCGAACTGGGCGCGGTAGATGACCGCGTTGCGCCAGCGCACTTCAACCTGCGCCGCTGTATAGACCTTGCCGAGCGCTTCTCGCAACAGCTTGTCAAGCGCTTCCATGTGTCACTTGCCTGCCGTGAAAAGCGCCCTCAGGCTCAGCGCACGCGCTCCAAGACGTTCAACCGCGCCATGTATTGCCTGCCCGCGTAGCCCACAATGTCGTTCAGGTCGAGATCGAACGGAATGTTAGGCAGGAACTCGCTCAGCAGCTCCATGAACACGCCTTGCGCCAGCGGCAGCAGCTTGTTCAATTGCGCCTCAACCGTCGCCCACAGCGCAGGCTCGTCGGTCAGCAAGCGCGAGAGCAGATGCAAGCCGAAGGCGATATGGCGCGCTTCGTCGCGCTGGACGTACTCCAAGCCTTGCGTCAGCCCTGGCATCAGTCCCTTGGTGCGCAGCGCCTTGAAAATGCCGTAGTAGCCCGTCTCAGCCAGCACGCCTTCGATAGTTATATGGTAGCTGGCGACGGCGCGCGCCTGCGCCTCGCGCGAGTGATCGGTCAGCAAGGCGTCCAGCGCTGTCGTCAGCTCGGCAAACAACTGGCGATAGTTCGCGCCTGCGATCTGAGCCGCGTCAGGCGTCTCGCCCAGCACCTGCCCGATCACGGCGTCGAAGAACTCGACGTGCTTGGCTTCTTCGAAGAGCTGCGTGGTCAAGAACATCTCTTCTTCCAAGCGACCGCCTTCGCGTTTGAGTGCGACCATCAACGGCGAGAGATCGTCGGTGACGGCTGCCTCGCCGCCGATGAAGAGCGCAATGGCGCGCCGAAGCAAGTCCTGCTCGCGTGTGGACATCGCTGCCCAATCGCGCTGATCTTGGCTGAAATCTAAATCTTGCGGATTCCACATCAAGCGCTTCGCCTTGTGATAATCTCGCAGTGGCAGTAAGGTCTGATCGAGCCGCATAATCAATATCACCTCATCATCGCTCTACAACACTTGGCGCACCTGACAAGCAGCAGGCGCGATTGAGCATAGTATAATGCCCACAAGCGATCTTTACGAAAACTGGCGGCAGAGATGATCACCGATTTGCGAGAGCGCTACAATGCGGCTTTCACGCAGGCGCGCTACGATGCCTTTGTGCAGGACTTGAACAGCGCTTACCGCTTTCCGATGGATTTTCACCTGTGCGAGACGCCGCTCTTCCTCAGCGCGCCGCTCATGGCGGCGCTGCTGAGCGCTACAGGACGGCTCGCTTGCGCTGTGTTGAGCCCTGAATACCTTGCGTGCAGCCTTGCCGCAGTGCCATCGGCGCTGCGAGACGCTCCGATAACCTATCCTGAGTGCCTGCAGCTGGATTTCGCGCTGTGCTACGATGAGACGGGCGACGTCGTGCCGCGCTTGATCGAGCTGCAAGGCTTCCCAACGCTCTACGGCTTCCAGTGGCTGCTCGATCGGAAGATTCGCCAGCATTTTGAGATCGATCCATCGCTTCGCTTTTACGTAGCGCCGTACACTGAGGAATCTTACATTCGCTTGCTGCGCGAGGTGATCGTGGCAGATTGCGATCCACAGCAGGTCGTCTTGTTGGAACTGTCGCCTGAGCGACAGAAGACGCGCATTGATTTCGCCTGCACTGAGGCGTTGCTCGGCATTCGCACGATCTGCCTGACGCAAGTGATCGAGCGCGGCGCGCGAGTCTTTTACACAGATGAGCGCGGACGCGAAGTGCCAAT
>DAOTWB010000017.1:0-52804 GCA_034436235.1 Anaerolineae bacterium | reverse complement strand
GGCATTGGCGACCGCATCACAGAAGTATTCTTGGCAGAGCGCACCTTCGAAGCGCTCCGCGAGATGTTCGCCAGCAACGATTTTGCGCGCTCGCGTCCTTACTTCGGCGGTCAGGAAGTCTACGATTACGTGCAGATGGCGCGCGAGGCAGGTCCAAGCATTGTGCAAGCCTTCCATGAGAGCATGGCGCGGCAAGGCGGCAAGCTCTACGCTGTGATCGCCGATGTGTGCGCCTTCGCCAACACGAACGGCGGCACGATCTACATCGGCGTTTCCGCCGATCCGACGGCAGTGCCAGTCGGCATCGGCAACATCGGCGAGAGCATCGAGATTTTGCGCACAGAGATCGCGCGCAGCATCAATCCGCCGATTGAAGTTGAGATTGACGCGCAAGAGACCTCGGGCAAGTCGGTCATCCGCATTCAAGTGCCGCGCGGCGCCGATGTGCCATACGCCATTGACGACAACAAAATTTACGTGCGCGACGAGGCAGAGACCAGTCTGGCGGTGCGCGATGAGATCGTGCGTCTTGTGCTGAGCCGCCCGCAACGCAGCGCCGCGCCCGTCGAGATCGCCAAAAAGTCCACTGCGACCGTGCGCGCTGTGAGCGTCTTGCCTGCCGAGCCATTGCCTGAGCCTGTGGCACAGCCTGAGCCGAGTCCTGTCAGCGTGCCTGAGGCGGTCGTCGAGGCGCCTGCTGAGCCTGCCAAGCGGACGCGGCGTGCGAAAACTGCGCTGAAGCCGCCTGTCGCTAGTGCGCGCGAAGACGCCGCGCTGCTCGGCGTGCCGCGCACAGGCGTCGAGATCATCGGCACAGAGACGCGCAAAGGCGAGCAGTATCACATCATGCGCGACCTGCGCAACGGCAGCATTGTCAAGAACGTCACGCGCACATCAGCGCGGCGACTGTGGCACTATGCGATCATGCAACACGAGACCAATCCTGTGGACTTGAATCGCGTGCAGTGGTCGGGCAATGTTGGCTTGTGGAAGCGCTATAAGCGCGGCGGCGTCATCCGCTACGATCTGGTGATGACCGAGAGCGGACATACGCGAGTCTTCTACGGCGTGACCGAAGACGGCATGCAAGGCGCTTGGGCGCAATTCATCAGCGATGAAGAGCCTGACATTGTCGAAGAGACGACCGACGATTAGCTGAATGCGGCGAGGACGGCGCGCCGTTACCGTCCTCGCGCTGATATGTTGCTCAGCGGCGCAAAATCACCGTTGACGGACTGAGCGCGCTGTGCTATATTAAGCGCGACCGCCCGGGATAGCCAAGTGGCCTAAGGCAGCTGACTGTAAATCAGCCATTCGGTGGTTCGAATCCTCCTCCCGGGACAGCGAGCCTGCGAAACGCAGGCTCTTTTCGTCGCGCCTGATACATGGCGATCAGTCTTGAGCGGTCTCCTGTTGCGCTTGGCGCTCGCGACGCGCGGCAAGTTGCGCGGCGATCTTGCCAAGGCGCGCGTGCTGCTTGACGATCCGCTGCTGCGCTTCGCGCGCCTCAGCATAAGTCGGATGCAGCTGCGCAACGCGCCAATATTTCAGCACCACGTCAATCACTTGCGAGTAGAACTGCTCAGGTCCGTAGATGTTGGCAAGGCGCACACGATCAGCGCGCTCCTGATAGCCGGGCGAGCCGCGTCCCGGCATCTCAAACTTGAGCAGCACGTCCGCCACAGGATACACACAGTTCGGATCAGCCTCAAGGTGCAGCTTGACCGCGTCGCGGTAGAAGGTGTAGTGCAGCGTCTCGTCCTTCGCCAAGCGGCGCAACAGACGCGCAAGATGTGGGTCTTCTTGCTCAGCCGCTTGCGCCACGTTCAGGTAGTACACTTGCGTAGCGCGCTCTTGAATGGCTGTGTAGACCAGCGCCTGCAGCGGATCGTAAAGCAGATCGGCGGACATCAAGCCCGCCCGAATGACCTGCTTGCGCAACGCGGCGCGCGCGCGCGGATCGCCGTTACGCCCGACGAACAAGTACGTCTCCAGCAAAAGCGAGTGCGCGTCTTCCTCGCTCGTCCACGTATGCACAAAGTCCATCAACACGCTCCACGAACCTTTGAAGATCGCGCTCAGCGCAGTGGTGAACCACGGCAGATTGACCTCTGTGAAGACGGCTAGCTCAATCGCGCTCAAAATGGTCGCCGAGAGGCGCGGGATGGATTGCGGATCGCGCTGAAATTCTTCCAGCGGAATGTAGTCGCTGTACGCCCAGTCAATGTTCCGAGCGCGCTCGTTGTGTTGATCGAATAGCTCGCGCAGGCGCGGCTCAAGCGAAGGGATCAGTTGTGCGATAGCCACGTGATTTTCATCCTCACTGTTCAGAAGAGACCTCTCAAGTTTTAGCAGAGCGATGCTGCGTACGCCCTAGTTTTTAGCTGATCAATTCCATTGCTGCCAAGCGCGGTTGTAATAACGCACCAGCACAGGATTATCCAACGTGTTGACGGCAGTCGGCAGCTCTGCCATGTCAGGATCGAACACGCGCGCGCTCTCTAACACGGCAGGCGTCAGGTAGCGCAGCGGCAGTCCGTCAGGCAGGCGCACGGTCGGCGCAAGGCGCGGCGTGCCTAGCACAAAGCCCCACTCGCCAAAGGAAGGCACGTGAGCGCGCAACGGCAAAACCTGAAAATTGGCGGCGCGGATCGTGTTGACGATGCACCAAAATGCCTCGCGCGCGAAATACGGCGACGTCGCCTGTGTGATGAACGCGCCATCCGGCGAGAGCCGACGCGCCAACAGGCGATAGAACTGCTGGCTATACAGCTTGCTCAGATTCTCATTGTTCGGATCGGGCAGATCGATGATCACCACAGGATAGACCATGTCGCTGCGCTCGATGAATTCATAAGCGTCCATATTGATGACGACCAGACGCGGATCGGCGAACGCATTGCCGTTCAATTGGCGCAAGAGCGGAAATGTCTGTGCCAGCGCCGTGATCGCAGGATCGAGGTCAACGACGATAACGCGCTGCACGTCAGGATATTTCAACACTTCGCGCGCCGCCAAGCCGTCGCCGCCGCCTAAGATCACCACTGTCTCTCGATTGCGCGCCGCCATCATAGCAGGATGCACCAACATCTCGTGATAACGATGCTCATCGCGGCTGCTGAACTGCAAATTGCCGTCCAAGAAGAGCCGCACATCCTCGCCGCCGCGCGTGATCACGATCCGCTGATAGCTGGATTGCTCGCGATAGATGATCACATCTTCATAGAGCTGCCGCTCAAACAGCCGCACGATATCGGTCGAGAGAATGCCGCCTGTCAGCATCAGCGCGCCAATGCCGAAGGTCAGCAGCCACAAGCGCAAGCGCCATCTGCGCCGCAAGCGCGCTCTGAACACTTGCAAGCAGATCGCCGCTACGCTGATGTTGAACAAGCCCATCCAAAAAGCGGTCTGTGTGACGCCGAACAACGGCAACATGACGAGTGGGAAGGCGAGCGAAGCGATCAGCGCGCCAATGTAATCCACAGAAAGCACATCGGCGAGCGCTTTGCTCAAATCGGCGCGATGTGCCACGATGCGCATCAGCAGCGGAATTTCTAGCCCGATGCACACGCCGACGGCGAGAATCAAGCCGATCATGATCGGATAGTAGTAATCGCTGAGCGCAGTGTACGCCGCGTAAAGCGCCGCTGCCGAGACGCCGCCGAAGAAGCCTGTCAGCAATTCGACGATCACGAACCAGAGCGGCTCGTCGCCGCGAATGCGCCGTGAGAGCAGCGCGCCTAAGCCCATCGCGAACAGGAAGAAGCCGATTGTGATCGAAAACTGCGTGACGCTATCGCCCAGCAGATAGCTGCTCAGCGTCGCCACGATCAGCTCGTAAGTGAGCGCGCAAATTGAGATGATCAGCACCGCCGCCAAAAGCGTGGCGCGCTGACTCGGCGTCACGCTGCGCGCCGCGATGGCTATCTCAGCTGCGCTTGTCTCCTGTAGCTCACTTGCCACTGCCCGGTCCGCCGCCCAGCACGCCTACGCCGCCTACGCTGCCCGACCGCACTGACACGTTGCCCGCGCGCGCCACGCCAAAGCCGCTGTACGCGCCGTAAGCCGTCAGACCAAGCGCTGCTGCAAGGACGATCACTGCGATCACCACCGTCAAATTACGCAACGTTGTCTCCTATTTTTGCTTGAACACTGCGCCTGCGATCATCAAAGCTACACCGAGCGCGCCGACGCCAATCGCGTAGATCAAGAACGGCGTGGACAAGATCACGTTGCGACGCAAGCTCACCTCAACCGTCACGCCCGTGATAGACGGCGAGCCTTCGCTGAAATTCAGCTCGATCTCGTGTTGTCCGCTCTGCTCAACAGTGAAAGCAGCGCTTCCGAAGGAATCGCGCTCTGACCAGTAGCCATCTTCATCGTAGCCTGTCTCGTGGTAAAAGTCTTTTTCGAAGATGAACGTCTCGACCTCATTAGGCGCGATCACGCTCACCTCGACGTTGGCGAAAGTGTCTTTCGGCAGGTCGCTCCGCAAGCGCAGGCTGATCTGGATCGGTCTGCCGTTGGCTACTAGTTGGATCGGAAAGCGCGCCTCGCGTTGCGCCGTGCTGAGCGCCAGCGTGCGCCTGTCAATCAGCTGACCGCTGTTGCTGGTCACTGCGAACATGAGCAGAGCGAGCGCGGCGAACACTAGCGCGAACAGACCGATGGCTGAGAGCAATTCGGCGCGATTGTTGCCTATCTCAAGGCGCTTGAGCCATTCGGCATCGCCCAGCGCCTCGGCGATGGCGCGGCTGCTGATCGGCGTGCCTTCATAGGCTTCGATCTCGCTGAGCGTCTGTTGCACGCTGTACTTTTTGCCGCCTGCCGCGCCTTCGATCATGGTCAGCTTATCGCCGGCGGCAGCGCGGAAGGTCAGCTCGCCTTCCGCGCCGATGATGCGCGCAGGATAGCGCTCGTTGATCGGCGCAGTTCTGCCTTCGCCAATTGGAATGGTGCGCTTGCCCAGCGGCTCGCGCAGGCGCATCTTGCGGAAAAGCACAAAGCCTTCCTTGCGAAAGTAGGAAAGCCAGAGCAAGCGTCCGTCGCCGGCGCCGAGCAGCCATTCCGTCCAGCGCCAAGTGTCTTCATCGTCGCGCCCTTCGTAAAGCACGCGCCCAAGCACAAAAAAAGTGCCTTCTGCTAACTTCAAGGTCTGACCGAGCTGAATGGGCATGGGCGGCGCAGGCAAGTGCTGCCCTGCGCTGAGGATGCTGAGCGCCTCGCCGCCAAGCGCCACGTGACTGCGGCAACTTTGGCAGATGATGGTTTGCGCGCTCGGCGTGAATTGCGAGAGCGACGCGCCGCACTTGGGACAGGTGAGCGCTTTCAGGACGGGCAGCTTAGGCTGCGCTGTGCGCGGCGGCATTGGCAAAGGTTGAATGGTCATAGCGCTATCCGATCTTTATCTCGTGATGATCCAGCTCATCGCCGATGGATAGCTCGATCTCATCTTGCCAATAATTCACGCTGACCGTGTGATTATCCGCGCCGCCTTGCACATAACCGAACGTGCCTTTCAGCGGAAAGACGGACGAAAATTGCCCTTCGCTGCCTGCCACGCGCGCCGTGCGCTTCTCTGTGATGTAAACGCGATAGTTGTTGATCTGAATTGTGCTGCCGACGCGCACTTGCTCAAAGGCAGGCAAGGCGCTGCGCACGCGCTCGCGCCGAAAGAGCGTCCAGTAGCCTTCATCTTCCTCAAGCCAGTCAGGCGGCGCGCCGTCGTCCCACGCGATCTGCCACTCTTCCCAGAAGCCTGCGTCGTAAGCGTAGCGGATGCGCCCTAGCACTGTGAAGCCGCGCCCGCGAATCGTCCCGCGCATTCCCACTTGCAAGCGCGAAGGATAATCCGCCAAGCGCGCCGATTGTCCGCTCGGATCGAGCGTGTCGTCGCCGCGCACCAGATACGCCGCGCCGCAAAAGCGGCAGGTCACCGCACGGATGAACTGATTCTCGATTTGAATGCTGCCGCCGCAATTTGCACAAGTGAGTTCGCGCATGGCGTATCTCGCCTTTCTGAAGGTCGCCCTGCTTATGATAGTCTATGGCAGGATGCACGGCAAGGCAATAGGCAGTCGCGCGCAGCGACGACTCAGAATGTCACTTCAAACCTGAGCGCACAAAGCTATTGATGAATTGCCGCTGAAAGAGCATGAACAGCAGCATCAAGGGAAAGATCACGATCAGCACGCCTGCCGTGATCTGTCCATACAGCGCGCCGACCTCGCTCGTGCGCAGCACGCGGCTCAAACCAATGGTCAGCGGACGATTCTCGCTGCTCTGCGTGACGATCATGGGCCACAAGAATTCGTTCCAGCGCGTGGTGATCGAGACAAGGCTGAAGGCGACCAGCGACGGCAATGACGGCGGCAAGTACACATTCCACAATACGCCGAACCAACCGCAGCCGTCAATGCGCGCCGCGTCTTCCAGCTCCAGCGGCACTTGCTTGAACGCCTGCCGCATCAAAAATGTGCCGAACGCCGATCCCATGTATGGCAACATCAGCGCCCACATCGTATCGTAGAGACCGAGCGCGCTGATCGTGGCAAAATTCGGCACGATCAGCACGGCGGCAGGGATCATCAGCTGGATCAGGATCAGTCCGAAGAAGAGTCGCTTGCCCCAGAAGCGCATTCGCGCAAAGGCGTACGCCGCCAGCGTGATGGTCACCACTTGCACAACCAACACGCCGAAGACGAAGCGCAGCGTGGCGTAGAAATGCTCGCCCCAGTTGGTCACGCGCACCACGTTCTGAAAATTTTCAAGCGTCAGGCGGCTGCCTACGAAAATATTGCCCGTCACAATCGGCTCATTCTCAGGACGCACAGCAATCAAGACCGACCAGATCAGCGGAATCAGCCAAAAAATTGCCGCGCCGACCAGCAAAAGCGTGCTGAGCGCGTTGCGCACGCGCTTGAATGGCTTAATTCTCATAATGCGTCCGCCGTTCCCACAGCCAAAAGTTGAGGACGGTGAAGAGCAAGAGCGCGACGAGGATGATGATCGTGATCGCGCTCACATAGCCTTGATTGCGCGGCTCATTATATTTTTGGAAGACGAAATAAAGCAGCAGATTGCTGCGCTCGTTCGGCTGACCTTCGCCTAGCGCAAATAAATGATCTACGAATTGGAATGAGGCGGCGATGCTCGTAGTCAAGATGAAAAGTGTCGTGCCTTGTAGCAAGGGCAACGTGATGCGGCGAATTTTCTGCCACGTGCTTGCGCCGTCCAGCTCAGCCGCTTCGTAGACGTCTTGCGGCAAGCCTTGCAAGCCTGCTAGATACATGATCATGCAGAAGCCTGCCTGTTTCCAGATGGAGACCATGATGATGGCGATCAGCGTCCAGTTTGGATCGCCGATCCATTTGATGGACGGCAGTCCAAAGCTGCGCAAGATGGTGTTGAGCAAGCCAATCTGATCGGCGAAGAGAAAGGCGAAGATGCTGCCTGCGCCGATCAACGGAATTAGGACGGGATAGAAGAACGCAAAGCGAAACAGACCGAGCGCGCGCATCTTGCGGTTCAGCAGAAGCGCCAGACCGAAGCCGATCGCCATGCTGATCGGCACTGTGGTGAAGATGTAGATCAGCGTGTTGCCTGCAATGCGCAGAAAATCAGCGCCGATGAGCGTATTTGGATTGAACAGGTCGAGATAATTTTGCAAGCCGACGTAGCGCGTTGGCACGCGCGCGTTGCCGGGCTGATACAAGCTCTGGATCAGCGCGTTGACTGTCGGCAGCAGCGTGAACAACATGACGAAGGCGAAGGTCGGCAGGATGAGCAGATAAGGCAAGACGTTCTGCCACAGGCGCGTGTACTTGCCTGTCGTCAGGCTGCGCGCTGCGCGATAATCGAGGAAACTTTCGATGTGACTCATGGCGTCCGCTCGGAAGGTGTGGCTGCCGAAGTGCGCACGCCGCACAGCGTGCAGCGTGCGCTGAGTGGACTAGCGATAGGGCGCGAGCAGCTGATCGGCAGCCGCTTGCGCTTCGTCAAGAGCAGTCTTGGCGTCCTTCTCGCCGGTCAGGACGGCTTGCACTGCCTTGCCGAAAGTCTGGCGCACGTCCAAGCCGCGATAAGTGGAGAGCTCCTTCTGCGCGAAGGGCAGCTGGTCACGCGCCACGGCGTATTGCGGCTTCTCCTTCACCAGCGACTTGAGCGGCTCCAATTCCCACGCCGATTGACGCGCTGCCACGTAACCTGTCTTCACGCCCCAGTCCGCCTGAATCTCGGGCGAGCTGAGGAACTGAATCCAGCGCCAAGCGGCTGCCTGCTCTGCCGGCGAGCTGGTCTTCAAGATGTGCAGATTGCCGCCGCCTGTCGGTGCGCCATAGCCCGCCTTGCCCTGCGGCAAAAAGCCGACGCCGACCTCGAAGTTGGCGTTGCGCAAGATGTTGGTCAGGCTGCCAGTGGTGTGATAGATGATCGCCGCCTGCCCTGAAGTGAAAGCCGTCGGCGTATCGCCCCACTTGATGATGCCTTCGGGCATCACTTTGTGCGTGCGCGAGAGCGAAGCGAAGAACTCCAGCGCCTCGACCGTTGAAGGCGTGTTGAAGAACACTTCCGTCGGCGAAGCCTCGACCAAATTCTTGCCGTTGCTGATGGCGAAGCCTTGGAAGAGCCAGTACGGGAAGCCATCCGAAGGAATCATCAAGCCCCAGCGGCTGCCATCAGGCTTGGTCAGCTTCTTGGCGGCTTCCAGCATGTCTTGCCAAGTCTTGGGCGCCACCTCAGGATCGAGACCGACCTCGCGGAACATGTCCTTGTTGTAGTACATGACAGGCGTGCTGCGCTGGAACGGAATGCCCCAGATCACGCCGAACTCATCGAGCGTATTGAGCATGAAGGCAGGGAAGAAATCCGCGATAGCCTCTTTAGCGCCCTCAGTCTTCTCGATGAACTCGGTCAACGGAATGATGAAATCGTTTTCGATCAGCGAGAATAGGTCTACGGCGAGGAAGATCGCTACATCAGGACCGGTGCCGCCGCCGCTGATCTGAGTCTGAACCGCCTTGTAGATTTCATCGTAGCCGCCGGCGTAAACCGCGTTGACCTTGATATCAGGATTGGCTGCGTTGAACTGCGCAGCGTACTCATCAATGATCTGCGTGATCGGACCGCCCACAGCCGTTGGATAATAAAAATCAATCTCGACGACTGTCTGCGCTTCGGTGCGCACGTTCGCCATGCCGAGCGCAAGCACTGCTAGGACAACCATCAAAATGACCGAACGCTTGAGCATACTGCATCTCCAATGCTGAACTCAGAAACGCTTGTCAGGCATATCCTGACGCGCCACACTATAGCATGTGCATGTTAAAGATGCATGATCTGATCGTTAACACAGACGGCAGCTCACATGATCAAGCCGCCGTCCACCGTCAGCACTTGCCCTGTGATGTAACTCGCCTCATCGCTGACCAAGAAAGCGACCGCGTAGGCGACGTCTTCAGGCGTGCCGTAGCGCGCCAATGGAATGCGCTTATTGAGCTCCGCCATGAGTTCAGCCGAGAGATTGGCGGTCATATCGGTGGTGATGAAGCCCGGCGCTACTGCGTTGACCGTGATGCCGCGCGAAGCGACCTCGCGCGCCAGCGCTTTGGTGAAACCGATCAAGCCCGCTTTGCTGGCGCTGTAATTGGTCTGCCCTGCCTGCCCGCTGATGCCGACCACGCTCGTGATGTTGACAATGCGTCCGCTGCGCTGCCTGATCATGCTGCGCACAGCCGCTTTGCAGCAGCTCCACGCGCTTTTCAGGTTCGTGTCCAACACGCTGTCCCAGTCCGCTTCCTTCATGTTCATCAGCAGACCGTCGCGCGTGACGCCGGCATTGTTGACCAAGATATCTAGCCTGCCGAATTGCGCGAGCGCCGCCTTGATGAGCGTCTCCGCCTGTGCCAACTGACTCACGTCAGCTTGGACGGCGAGCGCTCTGCCGCCTGCGCTGTGAATGGCGGCTACCACCTGCTCAGCCGCCTCGGCGCTCGCATTGTAATTGACCACGACGGCTGCGCCGCGCCGCGCCAGCTCTAAGGCGATGGCGCGTCCAATGCCGCGACTGGCGCCTGTGACCACTGCGACGCGCTCCGCTAAACTGCTCATCTCAAAAACTCCTGTGATGCAATGGATAGCCGCCACTGAGTAACAAAAACAGGCGCGCTTGTCAAGCTGCGCTTGCAAACAAACGCGCCTTCGCTGAGCGATAAGAACATGCCGCGCGCTTGATAGTGCAATCAGCCAACATTTCTGAGATACCAATGTGATGGCATGCCTTCGCTCTCGCTGTTGAGCGCATACAATATGCGCTATAATGTAATAAGGCAATTCTAACGTTCAGCAGAGCGACGCCATCTTTCGGCTTGATCGCCTGAGCAATTGGTAGGTGAAGTATGTCTACAAGCAGTCCGCGAATCATCGTCGTCGATCCGCAGCAGAAACTCTACCATCTCGTGCGTGCTGCGATGGAACTCATGGAGCGCCGTCCGCGTTTGATCGAGACCTACAACGGCGATGACGCGCTCCTAGAGCTGCGCGCCATTCCGCCCGATCTGCTCATCACCAGCCAGACTCTGCATGAGGCGAGCAGCGGCACGATCCTTGCGTTGATGGCGAAACGCGACATGGCAGCGCTGCCCGTGATCGTAGTTGGCGAAGAGAGCGATCCTGAGCTGGACGAAGAGACCATTGCTCAGTCGCCATTCCAGTACCTGCGCCGTCCAATTGCGCCTGAGCTGTTCATCCGCAGCTTGCGCATCGCGCTGGATGGACCTGAAGCCGCGCCGCGCGATGCCGCACCTGAAGAGATCATCCCTGTGCCGCACCTCGATTACAGCGATAAGATCAAGAAAGTCCTCTTCGATCTGATGCGCAACGTGAACGCCATGGCGATCATCCTCGCCGACCGCAACGGCAAAGTCTTAGGCTATGAAGGCGCGGCAGGCTATGTGGATCGCGATCTGTTCGCGGCAGCCCTTGCGCCAGGCTTCGGCAGCATCATCAAAATGTTGCCCGCGCTTGGCGAGCAGCCGCGCGTGCTGAAATACTACGATGCCGAGCGCAGCACAGTCTTCGGTCTCAGCCTAGGCTTGCACCATTTCGTGATCTTGGTCTTCGACCGCAATCCGCCGCCTGCCGCGCTGGGCAATGTGAAGCGCTTCGGCAGCGCAGCCATCAACGAATTGCTGGAAATTGTCGGCGCGGTCGCCTTCGATCCGAAGCCTGCTACGCCTGCGCTGCATCTCAAGCCTGAGCCGCACGCCAAACGCAAGACGCGGACGCAAGAATTGCGCGCTGTGCAAGCGCAGACGCCGCCCAGCAAGCCTATCATGCCGACTGATATCGTCGCGCCGCCTTCAACCAAGCAGCCTATTCCAAACTTCGATCCGAGCGTGTTGGACGCGCTCGATAGCGTTGATCTTGCGCAGGCTGAAGCGATGTTCGATCCTGATAAGCTGGAAGAGAGCGCCATTGCGCTCACCTCTGATAGCCGCCTCACCTTTGACGATGCATTGATGCAAGGTATCATCGGCGAGATAGACGAGTAGGCAGGAAATCTGGGCAAGGCTGTGGCTACTTCACAAAAGAACGCAACACCTACCACTGATCCACTGATCGGCACGCGATTAGGCGACTACGAAATTAGACGCTTGATCGGACGCGGCGGCATGGCGCGCGTTTACGAAGGCTACGATCCAAACTTGGAGCGTAAAGCTGCTATCAAAGTGATCACGCCGCAAGCTGAAGACAGCGAAGAGATGAAGCAACGCTTCTTCCGCGAGGCGCGCGCCGTAGCCAACTTGCATCATCCCAACATCGTCACAGTCTATCAGTTCGGTCAGGGCGAGAACTTATACTACCTTGCCATGCGCCTGTTGGAAGGTCAGACCCTGCTGCAGAAGCTGAAGCGCTTGCGCGCTCAGAAAAAATTCATTGATACTGAGCTGATGCTGAGCGTGGTGAGCGATGTGAGCGCAGCGCTTGACTATGCGCACGGCAAAGGCGTCATTCATCGCGATGTGAAGCCTTCCAACATCATGATCGGCGAAGATAAGCGCGCCATTCTGATGGACTTTGGACTGCTGATGCAAGCAGGCGGCGATCACACGCTTGGCACAGCGTTTGGCACGCCGCGCTACATCGCGCCTGAGCAGGCGGTCGCTTCCGATCGCGCTGTGCCGCAAAGCGATATTTACTCGCTCGGCGTCATCGTCTACGAGATGGTGACCGGACAGACGCCTTTCGACGCCGACTCAGCGATGAGTCTAGCCTTGCTGCACATCTCAACGCCGCCGCCTGCGCCGCGCACTGTTCGCCCTGAACTCTCAGAGGCTGTTGAGCAGGTCATCTTGAAAGCGCTTGAGAAGAATCCTGAGGCGCGCTGGCAGACTGCGGCGCAATTCGCCAATGCCCTGCGCGATGCCTTCGGCGGTAAGCCGATGCACATCAAGCTGAGCGGCGAAGTCCTCAGCGCCGCTGCGCCAATCGCCGATCCTTCGCCGACGCCGATGCTCTCTACCAGCCGCGTCGCCGTGCCAACGCCGACGCCTAAGCCGATGGCAGTCTCCGTCGCTGAGCGCGACGTCTCGACTCTCAGGGACACTAATCCCTCGCGCACAGCGTTGTTGCGCCAGTCCGAGAAGCGCGCAACGCGCAGCCGATCTTGGTCACTTTTACTGCTTTCCGTTTTGATCTTCGCGATTGCCGCCGCCTTCGCCTATTTGCTGACGCCGCAAGCCACGCCGCCGCTCGTGCCTGCCACAAATCGGCAATTCACACTGCCTGCCGTGCGCTTTGTCTATTCCAGCAACGTCTTCGTGGTCTATAACATGAGCCCACAGCCGCTGCCCTTAGGCGAGCTGAGCTTTGAGCAAGGCAACCGCAAGGCTGCTTTCCCGCGCAACGCGCTTTTGCAGCCTGAGCAATGCGCCGTCATGCGGACTAGCGCGACTGCGCCGCTGCCCGAGAACTGCAGCAATCCCGAACGTCCGATCACTTTGCGCAACGAGGCGCCTTTCTGGGAAGCCAGCGCCGCGATGGATACCTTCCGCGTGTGGCGCGGCGATCAGCTGATCGCGCTCTGCTCGGCGCGCTTGAACGCTTGCGAAATTGTGAATATGCCTTAATTTCAGGGAAATGAGCCATGCCGCCCAATCTCGATGCCATGCTCCAAAGCGCCATTCAGCACGTCAAAGCGAACCGCAAAGCCGAAGCGCGCCGTCTGCTTGAGCAAATTGTGAACATCGATCAGATGAATGAGCAGGCGTGGCTGTGGCTGAGCGCTTGTGTAGAGACAGCTGAAGAGCAAGCGATCTGTCTTGAGAACGTTTTGGACATCAATCCGAACAATCAAAAGGCGCGCAAAGGCTTGCAAGCCTTGCAGACGCGTCTCTCGCCGCCGCCATCGGCTGATCCATTCGCAGGGTCGCCTTTCGGCAGCGCGCCTGCCGCCGATCCGTTTGCAGGCTCGCCTTTTGGCAGCGCGCCGTCCGTGCCTAGCACGCCGACCAGCGTGGAATGGGGAAAAAGCTCAGGCAGCGCGCCATCGCGCGGCAGCGTGCCTGCTTTCTCGGATGAAGATTACGACGCTTGGCTGGCAAATCTGCCGCTCGGCACATCGAACACAGTTTTCACCAGCGCGCCGCCTGCCGAAGGTCCTTTCAGTCCGCCCGCCGATCAATTCGCTAGCGATCTGGACAATTTTGACTTCGGCAGCGTTTACACGCCTGCGCCCAGTGTAGAAGAGCCTTCACAAGCGTTCGACGCGCCGAGCGCCTTCGACTACGCTGATGCGCCGCCTTTCGATGATCAGAGCGACTCAGCAGTGGATGTTTTCGGCGACGAGACGCTCCTCGAGGAGCTGCAGCCTGACCTATCGCTCTACGAGCCGCCTGAGAGCTTGGATAGTCGTCCTTTTGAGGAAGGCGATGACGCACCGCTCACGGCTGAAGATATCCTGCGCGCTGAGCCTGAGCCAGCGCCTGTGCCGATATCCGTGCCGCGTCCGCGCCTTGCGCCGCCCAGCTTGTTCAGCGGCAAAGGACGCGGCAAACTCAGCCCGAGCGGCGCTTCTGCGCATTACGATCCGTCCGATCCGTTCTCGCGCATCCCTGAGGAAATTGAGGCGGCAAGCAGCATCGTAGGGACGCCATTGCCGCTCGATGTCTTGATCCTAGCAGGCTTGAACGCAGTCGCGCTGATCGCGCTCGTCATCAACCTGTTCAGCTGAGGTGTGCCGCGAGCGCAATTGCACCTGCGGCACAGCGCACAAGTCAATCGTTGCGCTGTTTGAGCGCTTCGATCACTGCAGCAGGTAACGGACAGCGCACTAGCTTGGCGAAGCCTTGATCGGGCAAGCCTGTGGCGTTGTACTGACCGCCATTCCAAGCGACCCAGATGTTCTCTGAGCGGCTCATGCTGGCTGAGATCACGCCGTCCTGTTTTTTGTCCAAGAAGATGCCGCGGCGACCTGCCTTCGCCAACGCTTCAAAGTTGAACGTATCGAGCAAGAAACCGCGGCTGTTGTTCGCCACGCCATAGACCACAATCCGCTCTGCTTCGCAGCAGATGGCAAGGCGGTCGCCCGGGCGCGGATCGACGCGGCAATCGCCCGGATTGAAGAATTCAACTGAGGCAGGCGCAGCAGGCGGCGCCAGTTCGAAGTCCCATGTGGTGCCGTTGATGGTGATCGCGTCAATGGCGCCATCGTAGCCCACATAGCTAGCTCCTGTATCGCCCATGTTGAAGATGATCGAAGGCGCGCCTGCCACAAACGGCGAGCGCACCACGGCGCTCGGATAGGCAGCCGCGACTGCCGAGAAGGCGACGTTGGTCAGCGTGATAGGGCATCCGCCGCCCGTGTACCAACCGTTTGGCGCGCTCATGGCGTTGTGTGTGATCCACGAGCCGACTGCTCCGGCGTTTGGCGCAAAATCCAGCCGACAGTTGGCGAGACCTGCTGCGCCAGTCGTGTTGATCCAAACATTGATATACCAGTCGTTAGGATTTGTGCCGAGACGATGCGTGCTGTAGGCGATGTTCAGGCTGCCCAGCGGCGTGCCATTGTAATCTGTGCGTCCGATCTGGCGCTTGGTGTTCGGCGCGGCAATCGTGACGCGGTAGCTGCCCGTGCCGAGCGGCGGCGTGCCGGGACCGCTCACAAAGTCGGCGAAGGCAGGCGGATTTGTTGGCGGCACAGTGCCGATCAGCCAGCCTTGCGGATTGCCCGGATGGACTACAAGCGCAGCGCGCACAGTTGAGACATAGCTGAATGACAGCGCAAACAGCAAAAAGGCTACGAAAAGACGGACTACACGGTTCATTGTGACTGTTCTCCTTTGCTACTACACTTTTTCAGCATAGCGTTTTTGACTTATCATGTCAATAGATTACAATTCAGAGCCATCGCTCAAGATTGCAAGAATGTGAGCTGCCATGTGCGTGCGCGCTACAACTGACGGACAAGTTGATATCCTGCTGGCGAATCCGCTCTTCGTCTGGCTCGATCCTGTCGAGCGCCAGCTGATGACGCCCTATTTCCCGCTCGGCTTGCTGTATCTGGCAGCCGTGCTGCGCCAGAACGCCTATAGCGTCGCCGTTTACGACGGCGCTTTTGAGCAAGATTACAGCGGCTTCGAGCGTGCGCTGGCGCGCTACCGTCCGAAGGTCGTCGGCATCACGGCGCTGATCACAGTGCGGCGGCACGCTCTGGCGCTGGCTGAGATCGCCAAGCGGCACGGCGCGACGGTCATCTTCGGCGGACCTGATCCGACGGGCAAACCTGAGGCGTATCTGCGGCACAGCGGCGCGGATGGCAAGCGCGTTGTAGATTTCATCGTCTGGGATGAAGGCGAAGCGACCATCATCGAGCTGATGAACCATCTGACAGGACGCCATGGCGCTGATCTGCTCAGCTTGCGCGCCATTTGCGGCTTGCGCTTTCGGGATGAGCGCGGCGAGGTCGTCTCGACGCCGCCGCGCCCTGCGATCGCGGATATGGACTCAATTCCGTTCCCTGCCCGCGACTTGGTTGACTTCGAGGCTTACAAAAAGCACTGGACGGCGCGGCATGGCTACTGGAGCATGAGCATGATCAACACGCGCGGCTGTCCCTACGCTTGCACGTGGTGTCAGAAAGGCATCTTTGGACGCTCATATCGCTCGCGCTCAGCGGCGAACGCAGCTGAAGAGATGCGCTTGATCAAGGAACAATACAATCCTGATCAAATTCGCGTTGTGGATGATATCACAGGCGTGGATCGCAAGTGGATTTTCGAATGGCGCGCCGAAGTGCTGAAGCGCGATGCCGCTATTCCATTCGAGTGCCTGAGCCGCGTTAATTTGGTGGATGTGCCGCTTTTGAAGGCGCTGCAAGAGATCGGTTGCCGCAAGATTTACTTCGGCGCGGAGAGCGGCTCGCAAAAGGTGCTGAACGCGATGAAGAAAGGCACGAAGGTGGAGCAAATTTATCGCGCTGCAGAGGCGTGTCGCGAGGTCGGCATTCATGTCTACTTCTTCATGATGGTCGGCTATCCTGGCGAAGAGCTGGAAGACTTGCAGGCATCGGTCAGGCTGCTGAGAGAAGCGCTGCCCGATAGCTTCAGCACGACCATCGCCTATCCGCTGCCGGGCACTGAGTTTTACCAGCAAGTGCGCGATCGCATCCTGCACGACGGCGACGACTGGGCATTCACAGCTGAGAACAAGCTGCTCTTCGAGCGCGGCAAGCACAGCACGCGCTTCTATCGCTGGGTGCAGCGCTGGTTCAATAAAGAGTGGGAAATGGCGCGCTTGCAGGCAGGCAAATTGCACGTCTCGGCGCTCAAGCGCGCACGGATCGCGCTCGGCTTACAGGTATCGCGGCGCGCAGTGCAGCTCTTGGCAAAATTGCCCGGCAAAACAGTTGAATTCCATCCTGCGCCAGGACGCTGAATGCAAAAAGAAGCGTCACAGCGCGCGTTGGCTGTGACGCTTTGTCATTGCAAGCACAAGGTCGCTCAGGCGTCAGCCGCCAATGCGCACTTCTGCCCAGATTTCATCCCACAAGCGTCGCGCGTCGCGCTCCAGCGGACGAATCCACTCAAGGCGCGCCAGGTCTTCTTCTGACGGCAAGAAGGACTTGAGCAGCGGATCGATCAGCTCGCGCGCGCCGACGTTCGGACTCAGATAGCCTGTGGCGTTGCTGATGCTCGCCGCGTTCTCAGGCTGGAGCAGGAAGTTGATGAAATGCTCAGCAGTTGCCTTGCGCGGACTGCGCGCCGTGACACAGGCGCTCTCTTGGAAGCGCAAGCCGCCTTCCTTTGGAATGATGTACTTCCACTCGCCATTCGGATAAGTCTCGCTGCGCGTGAGCAACGCCGCCTTTGCCGCGTTGCCGTTCCAAGCGTGCGAGACGATCACTTCGCGCGCAGGCAGCAGCGTCTCTTGGTAATCGGCAGAATTGAAGTAACGATACTCAGGCACGACGCGCAGCAGAGTATCGCGCGCCTGCTCTAGCTCAGCGCGCTCAGCGCTGTTGGCTGAGAAGCCAAGATACAGCAACACTGCGCCGAGCAGCTCGCGCTGATCGTCCATGACGTTGATGCCGCCGAGCGCCGTGTATTTGGCGACCTGCTCAGGATCGAAGAGCGCTGCCCACGAATCAGGCGGCTCTTCCAGCGAGACGTGATAAGCGATGCCGCTCGTTCCCCACAGATATGGCACGCAATAGTTCTCAGGATCGTACCACGTATCCACAGCCTGCTTATCGAGATATTTCCGATTCGGCACGTTCGCCGGATCGATCTTGGCGAGCAGGTTGAGCGCGATCATGCGCGCTACCATATAATCGGACGGAAAGATCACATCGTACTCAGCGCCTGCCTGCAGCTTAGCGAACAGCTCCTCATTGGTGGCGTAGTTATCGTAGACAACGCGCACACCGAATTGCTGCTCATAGGCGATCAGCAACGCTTCGTCAATGTAATCGCCCCAGTTGTAGACGTACAGCACGCTATCCAGTTGTTGCGCGTGTGAAGGCGCGCCTATCGGCGCGAAGGCGACCAACAGCGCGACGCTCAACGCCAGAACAACAAGACGTTTTGCCATCAGGTTTAGCTCCTTCTCATTTGAACGACTGAACGGACGCACGTCTGCCGCCGCGCTGCATCAGCAACGAGACGACCACTAGCGCGACCGAGATCAACAGCACCAGCGATGCCACCGCCGTGATCTCAGGCTTCAAGCCGAAACGAATCGACGAATAGATTTTGACAGGCAAGGTCGTATCGCCTTGCCCGCTCACAAACGAAGTGATCACGAACTCATCGAACGACATCGTGAACGCCATCAACGCGCCTGCTAGGATAGCAGGTCGCAAAAGCGGCAAGGTCACGCGCCGAAATGCCTGCCAAGGACTGGCGTACAGGTCAGCAGCTGCTTCTTCCAAGCGCGGATCGAGACTCGCCAAGCGCGCCCGAATGATGACCGCCACAAACGCTGTGTTGAACGCCACATGACCGATCAACACTGTCCAGCGGCTCAGCGAGACGTTGATGGAAGAGAAGAAGAGCAGCAGCGAGAGCGCCATCACAATGTCAGGGATGATCACGGGCAGGTAAAGCATTCCGTCGTAAGCATTCCTGCCGCGAAAGCGAAAGCGCTCCAGCGCCAGACCTGCCAAAGTGCCTAGCACAGTCGAGATCAACGTCGAGAAGATCGCGATCCACAACGTGACCTGCAATGAGCCGATCCACTCGCGGCTGGTGAAGACTCGCTCATACCAGCGCAGGCTGAAGCCTTCCCAAACGCCAAGCCGCGTCCCGCTATTGAACGAGAAGATGACCAGCACGATGATCGGCAGGTACAGAAAGGCGAACACGCTCAGGCTGATCAGCGGCAAGCCTAGCCGCGCAATGGATTGCGCTTGCCTGCGCACAGCATCGGCAAAACGTGGCGCGATCAGCGGCGATGCAACAGCGATGCGTGTCGTTTCAGTCGTCATGTGTAGCTCACCTTTCTGCCCAAGCGGAAGTAAACAAGCGTCGCGATCAACATCAAGACGGTCAGCACTGTGCCAAAGGCGGCGCCAAAGGCTTTATCGCCTGCCGCGCCGACAAATTGCTGCTCCAGCAGGTTGCCGATCAGGAAGAATCTGCCGCCGCCTAGCACGTTGGAGACGACGTACGTGCCGACGGCAGGGATGAACGCTAAGATGCTGCCTGCCACGACGCCGGGCAGCGTCAGCGGAAAGATCACGCGCCAGAAAGTGCGCACAGGATCGGCGTACAGGTCGCTTGCCGCTTCTACCATGCGCTTATCCAAGCGCTCGATGCTCTGATAGAGCGGCAGCACCATGAACGGCAAGTAGCCGTACACCAAGCCGAGCAAGAGCGCAAACGGCGTGTTCAGCAGGTCAAGCGGACGGCTGATTGCGCCAAGCACATCTATCAGCAGGCTGTTCAGCACGCCGTCGCGCCGCAAAATGATCACCCAAGCATAGGTGCGGATGAGCAGGTTCGTCCAGAACGGAATCATGACCAGCATCAGCCAGATGTTGCGCCAACGCTCAGGCTGCCGCGCGATCCAGAAAGCGAACGGATAGCCGATCACGAGGCAGATTGCCGTGGTCAAAAACGCGATCCACACCGTGCGCACGAAGATGTTCACGTAGACCAATCCGCTCACGCCAACAGGCGCGATCAGCCGTTGATAGTTTTCCAAGCTCGGCGCGCTCAGGTCGACCAGTCCCAGCTCAGTTGTGCGTCCCAGACTCGCCGCCAAGACGCCGAAGAGCGGCAGCACAAAAAAGACGCCGAGCCAGACAAGGCTCGGATACGCTAGGATCGCGCCGCTATTGCGAGAGAGCAGCGCCAGCACGGCGCCGCCATGTGCGCCGATCAGCAGCGCGCCGCTGAAGTCGCGCAGCGCTGCAAAGTACAGCAAGCTGAGCGCAATGCCTGCCCATGCGCGCGCCGCCGCCATCCGCCGGACCGACGCGCCGCGCAACAGACGTGCGCTCAGCCAACCATCCGCAAGACTGAAGGCTGCCAAAAGGACAGCCACGCTCATCATTGAAAGATCGTCTGCCAGTTTGTGCAGCGCCGTCTCGATTGGCAGAAAATCTTTCTGCCCCAACAGTGGAACGCGCACCAAGAGCGCCATTCCGTACAAGGCGCTCATCAGCATCGCCCAGCCTGCCCAGCGCTCAAAACGATGTTGATAGGCATCTGCCGCGCGCTTGGGCAAATTGGCAGCCTGCGCTGCCTTGCTACGCACACCCGTTGAAGCTGTTGTGGTCATTCTTTCCCAGCGGTCACCTCATCAGTTGAAAACTGTCTCCATGCTTTTGTGAACGGACAAGTCAGGTTTGCGTCTTGCTTCAATCAACCAAAAGACGGGCGTTTTCCGTCGCCCACGTCACGTAAACGGCGTCGCCGCGCCGAAAACGCTGCTCACGCCCTGTGCCGAAGTTCTGCACGCGCGCCACCAGCTGCGCGCGCTCGCCTACTTGCACCACGTAACGCATATCCGTGCCGATGTAGACTGCGTCGCGCACGGTGCCGCGCACCGCGTTTGGATCGCCATTGGTCGCGCTCAAAGCGATCTTCTCAGGACGGATGGCGACGGTCACGGTCGCGCCTTCCGCCAAGCTGCGCTCGCTCGGCGCTGCCTTGATGCGCAGCGACGGCTCAAGTTGCACTTCCGCCGCGCCGTTCAGGCTGATCAGCGTGCCTTCCAAAAAGTTGGTCTCGCCGATGAAATCTGCCACGTAACGCGATTGCGGACGCTCATAGATTTCCTCAGGCGTGGCGCACTGCACCACTTGACCGTGTCCCATGACCGCGATGCGATCCGACATGGTCAGCGCTTCCTCTTGATCGTGCGTTACATAGATGAACGTGATGCCGACCTCTTGTTGGATTTGCTTGAGTTCGAACTGCATCGCCTTCCTGAGCTTCAGGTCGAGCGCGCCGAGCGGCTCATCCAAGAGCAGCACCGATGGACGGTTGACCAGCGCGCGCGCCAGCGCTACGCGCTGCTGCTGACCGCCTGAGAGCTGATAGGGACGGCTGTGCGCGCGATCTGCCATGCGCACCATCTCAAGCGCTTCGCGCACGCGATGCTCGATCTCTTTGCGCGGCAAGCGTTGCATCTCCAGTCCGAACGCCACGTTCTGCGCGACCGTCATATGCGGAAAGAGCGCATAGTTCTGGAAAACCGTATTGATCGGACGCTGGAAAGCAGGCACGCCGCTGATCGGCTGCCCTTGCAGGTAAATTTCGCCGCTGGTCGGTGTTTCGAAGCCTGCGATCAAGCGGAGCGTGGTCGTTTTGCCGCAGCCGCTCGGACCGAGAATGGAGAAGAACTCGCCTTCTTTGATCTGAAGGGAAACGTTATCTACAGCGCGGAAGCTGCCGTAGGCTTTGCTGAGGTTGACCAGTTCCACTGCATAAAGCATCGCATAGAGCCTCCCATGCAAACGCAGAAAAACCGTAGTAGGACTTTGCAATTGTAGTCGGATTGAAGCAGAATTCCAGTTGTATTTTTATGACATGCCGTTGCAAGTCTGTGATATCTGACAAACGAGTGTTTGTTAGGCGCGCGTGGCAGGCGCTATAATCAAGAGTGAGTTTTGGCATAGGAGAAGAGTTCCTTTGACCGTTTTAACAGCGACGCAACGTTCACAGCCTTCGGCGCAGCTCTCGGCTGAGACGCTGCTGGAGATGTATTGGCACATGCTCCTAGCGCGCCGCACAGATGAGCGCGCTTGGGTGCTGCATCGGCAGGGCAAGATCGCTTTTCACATCAGCGGCATGGGTCACGAGGCGACGCAAGTTGGCGCCGCCTTCGCCATCAACCGCGGCGTGGATTACGTCGCGCCTTACTATCGCGACTGGGCGCTATGCATGGCAATTGGCGTCACGCCGCGCGATTTCATGCTCAGCCTGTTCGGCAAGGCGGGCGAGATCAGCAGCAAGGCGCGCCAAATGCCCAGCCACTGGAGCCATCGAGCGCTCAACATCCTCTCAACGTCCAGCCCGGTTGCCACGCAAGTGCCACAAGCGGCAGGCTTAGCGTTCGCCATCAAGTACAAGCGCGAGAACGGCTTGGTCGATCCAAATGACGCGACGCAGCCGCGCTTGGCGCTCACTTGCTTAGGCGAAGGCTCGACTAGTCAGGGCGAGTGGCACGAAGGCATGAACTGGGCAGGCGTTCACAAGCTGCCGTTCATCTGCATTGTGCAGAACAACAACTATGCTATCTCTGTGCCGATTGAGCAGCAGATGGCGGTCAGCCATGTGGCTGAGCGCGCCGTCGCCTATGGCGTGCGCGGCGTCACAGTGGACGGCACAGATATTCTGGCGTGCTACGATGTGATGCGCGCTGCCGTCGAGCGCGCCTACAACGGCGAAGGCGCTACTTTGATCGAAGCGAAGTGCTATCGGCTGACGCCGCACAGCTCAGATGACGACGATCGGACATATCGTCCGCGCGAAGAAGTCGAGGAAGCCAAGCGCGCCGATCCGATCCTGCGCTTTGAGCGCCACCTGAGCGAGCGCGGCATCTTGTCTGACGCACTAAAGCAGGATTACGAACAACGCGCGCGTCAGATGGTAGATGAAGCGCAGCGCTACGCTGAAAATGCGCCATATCCTGAAGAGAGTTCTTTATACGAGGATGTTTACGCTTAGCTGAAAATAGTGATATAATAAGCGCATAGCCGCTCACCGAGTTCACAGAGGTGAAGTTATGCGCTTCTTATCACTAGCTATAGCGCTCATTGCAATTCCTGTGCTGGCGTACAGCATAGCAGTTAAAGATAGTTGCATGAGATCGGTAACAGGCAGTGTGAGTTACTTGCCTTTCGGTTTGCCAATCGAAATTAGTGTAAATGAGCAAGGCAAGCCAAGCGTAAGACTCAAAGGATCACTTTTGCTGCCCGTAGGCAGCTTCGGCGTTGAAGGCGGCTTAGCCAGCGATGACAAACAGCTCAGGCTGATCGTCATCGTCGGCGCGCAGCAATACGTCTACGATCTCAAAGATCACGCTGAGACGAAGACATTTTCAGTGCAGATCGATACTTCTGAGAGCGCGCGAACAACCGTCAGCGTCGAAGGATGCAAGACGATTGTCGTCAGGGTCGAGACGCAGGGCAGAGTCGTCGTTTCGCCTTACGGAGCAGCTGCGCCAACGCGAGCAGCGCCGACTGCTGCGCGCTCAATACCTACCGCTACACGCCCAATGCCGACTGCCGTGAGCGCCGCGCCTATTGACGCGCCTGATAGCTTCCTATGTCCAGATACGCTGCCGACGCGCCTGCGCATCGGCGCGCGCGGCTACGTGAGCAGCGATCCTGTCAACATACTCTGTCGCGCGCCTGCCTATGGAGGATGTCCGCGGTCGGATAGGCTCAATGCCATCGGACGCGGCGCGCGCTTCACCGTGGTGGACGGTCCTGTTTGCCGAGGCGGCTATATCTGGTGGAAAGTTGATCCTGACGATCCAAGAAAGCCAACAGCTTGGACGCCTGAAGCGACTCGTTATGAATATTGGATTTCAACAATCAACTGAGGATGTTTATGCCTGAAATGACTTTAATTGACGCGCTGCGCGAAGCGATGGACGAAGAATTGGCGCGCGATCCGCGCGTGTTCATCACAGGTGAGGACGTTGGCAAGCGCGGCGGCGTCTTTCGCGCCACAATGGGACTCTACGAGAAGTATGGCGAGAAGCGCATCATCGATTCACCGCTCGCCGAGCTTTCCATTGTAGCGATCGGCATTGGCGCCGCCTGCGCAGGCTTGGTGCCGATCTGCGAGATACAGTTCGCCGATTTCATCCATCCCGCGTTCAATCAGATCGTCAATGAAGCGGCGAAGATGTACTATCGCAGCGGCGGCATGTGGAATGTGCCGCTGACCATCCGCGCGCCATATGGCGGCGGCATTGGCGGCGGCTTGTATCACAGCCAGAGCGTCGAGGCGTTTTTCACGCACGTGCCAGGCTTGAAAGTGGTCATTCCGTCCACGCCATATGACGCTAAAGGTTTGCTAAAGAGCGCTGTGCGCGATCCAAATCCTGTCCTGTTCTTCGAGCCGAAGAAAGGCTATCGCAGCATCAAAGGCGACGTGCCGACGGGCGAATACACTGTGCCGCTCGGCAAGGCGCGCCAAGCGCGCACAGGCGGCGATCTCTCGATCTACGCTTATGGCATGATGGCGCACTACGCTGTCCAAGCGGCTGAGCAAGTGGCGCGCGAAGACGGTATTCAATGCGATGTGATCGATCTGCGCACGCTATTGCCGATAGACAAAGAGACGATCTTGGCTTCCTTCAAAAAGACGGGCAAGGCGCTGATCGTCTACGAAGATAACCTGACCATGGGCTATGGCGCTGAGATCGCCGCCATTCTGAGCAGCGACGGCTTTGAGTACATGGACGCGCCGATCATGCGTCTGGGCGGACCTGACGTGCCTGCCGTGCCGTTCAGCCATCCATTGCAAGAAGCCTTCATGCCGAATCCGAACAAGATCGCCGCTGCGATCCGTCAACTAGCTGCCTACTGAGGAGCGATCATGCCTACTGATGTCATCATGCCGCAACTTGGCGAGAGCGTCGTGGAAGGCACGCTCAGCCGCTGGCTCAAGAAGGTCGGCGAGCGCGTTGAAGAATTTGAGCCGCTTGCCGAAGTGACCACTGACAAAGTGGATACTGAGATTCCATCGCCTGCCAGCGGCGTGGTGCTGGCGATCTACGTCGCGGAAGGTCAGACGGTTGAGCGCGGCACGCGCCTCGCCGTGATCGGTCAGCCTGATGAGCGCATTGACGCCGCGCCGAACAATGTGTCCGCTCAGGCGCACGCTGCGCCTGCCGCTGAGCGCAGCGCGACGTCTGCCGCGAGCGCTACAGCGTCCGCTGCCAATGCACAGCGTTACAGTCCAGTGGTAGCGCGCATGGCAGCTGAGCATAACCTTGATCTATCGCGCATTCGCGGCACAGGACTCGGCGGCAGAGTCACCAAGAAAGACGTTGAAGCGTACTTGGCAGCGCAGCGCGAGACGCCTGCCGCTGAACTAGCGCCTTGGGAACAGCCCGGCGGCGGCGATCTGTTCAAGCCGACCGATGAAATATTCGCAGCAGCTAACGCTAAGCCGTCTGCTGTGCCTGCCAGTCCAGCGCCGCCTGCGCCCATGCCGAGCGAGCTGAGCGGCACGCTTGTGCCGCTCAGCGCCATGCGTCGCAGCATCGCCAAACACATGGTCGAGAGCAAGCTGCACATCGCGCCGCACGTCACCACAGTGTTCGAGGTGGATATGACGCGCACGATGGCGCATTGGCGCGCCAATGAAGCCGCCTTTGCCGCGCAAGGCGTCCGCCTGACGCTGACCGCCTATTTCGTGGCGGCAATCGTGCGCGCCGCGCAAGCGCAGCCAACGCTCAACAGCCGCTGGACGGATGACGGCTTGTTCGTGCCGAATGTCGTCAACGTCGGCATGGCAGTCGCGCTCAACGACGGTCTGATCGTGCCTGTCATCAAGAGCGCACAAGACCTGAGCTTGATCGGTCTGGCGCGTCAGGTGAACGACCTTGCTACGCGCGCGCGCGCCAAGCAGCTCAAACCTGATGACCTGCAAGGCGGCACGATCACGTTGACCAATCACGGCGTCTCAGGCAGTCTGCTCGCCACGCCGATCATCAATCAGCCGCAATCGGCGATTGTCGGCGTCGGCGCAGTGACCAAGCGCCCTGTGGTGATCGCCGACTCAGACGGCAACGATATGCTCGCCATTCGTCCGATGCTGTATGCCACGCTGACCTTCGATCATCGCGTGGCGGATGGCGCGCTGGGCGATGCCTTCATGCGCGTCTTCAAAGAGACGCTTGAGAATTGGCGTTGAGCTTCGGCAGCGCTGTGTATAATTTTGAGCATAGCGCTGTCGAAATGCGTTGAGGAGCTTTGCGATGCCACGCTACGACTATCGTTGTTCGGTCTGCGGGACGACTTTTGAGGCGCAACACGGCTTCGATGCACCTGCGCCGCTCTGCCCAAGCTGCGGCGGCGCGACCAAGCGCCTGATTCGGCGTGCGGCGCCGATGTTGCGCGGCATGGCTGCGCCTGTCAGCAAACATGCCACCAAAGAAGAGCTGCGCGCCAAATGGGCAGAAGAGACGCCTAAGCTGCGCAAAAAACTGGTCGAAAAATTAGGCGAGGACGCCGTGCGCAAAAACGCGCCAACGCTCGGCGAGAGCTGATATAATTCACGGCGCGAAAAATAACTTTTGAGAGGATGTTTTTATGCAACAGACTGCAGTCGGCAGCCGTTCAAAAGCACGGCGACGCCTGATCGTCGCGCTCGCGCTGATCGCCGTCGTACTCCTGATCGCCTACTCAGTGGTCGCCTACTTTGCCTACAACTTTCTCTCGGTCGTAGCCAGCAAGTTGCCTGCCGCGACGCCTGAAGGCACTTACGAGACGGTCACTTTTCCTGCGCGCGGGCAGAATTACACTGTCTACGCTTACTACCTAGAAGGCGAGCGCGGAATGCCTGCCATCATTCAGGCGCACGGCTGGCGTAGCTCGCGCTTTGAGCCTGCTGTGCTAGAGCGCGTGGCGAAGTATCGCTCGCTCGGCTATCACGTCCTCTCGCTCGATCTGAGCGACGGACGCGGCGAGACCGTCGGCAATGGACGCATCGCCATGGGCTACGAAGAGCGCTACGATGTGCTGGGCGCCTTTGACTATCTGATCACGCGCGGCTTCGCGCCTGATCAGATCGGCTTGACGGGCGAATCGATGGGCGCGGTCTCAGTCATTTTGGCGGCAGCGCAAGAGCCGCGCGTTCGGGCAGTCTGGGCGGATAGTCCGTTCACGCGCGCGGATAGCGTCGCCAGCGAGCAGGCGGAAACGTTCGGCTTTCCGCGCATCATCGTGCCGGGCGGGATGCTCTGGGGCGTCATCATCACGGGCAACCGTATCTGGGAAGATGGCGCGCTGGAACAAGGCGCTCGTCTTGCTGAGAACAAGACGGCGATCCAGTTGGTGCATTGCGATCAGGACGACTTCGTCTTCTACTATCACAGCCAAGAGCTGTTCGAAGCCTATCGCGCGGCAGGCGTCAGCGTTGACTTGTGGACGACGCGCTGCGACAAGCATCCTCGCTCGCTGGAGACGGAAGGCGAGCGCTATCTGGCGCGCATGGACGCTTTCTTCCGCCAACACTTGCGCGTCGGCTGAGCGCGCAGGCGTCACTCAGTTTTTGTGCGCCTGCCCAAGCCGCTCAAAAGGCTCACGCGCGGCGCGCTCAACGGCTGACTCTCGCCCGTGAGCGCGCCATCTTCGCGATGCTCTGAGAGCAGCGCCGCAGTCTGCTCGGGCAGGCGGAATTGCATGTTGTAGAGCCGTGCGTACAAGCCGTCGAGCGCCATCAGCTGATCGTGCGTTCCCATCTCGACAATCTTGCCGCCTTCCAGCACGATGATCCTGCTGGCGATCTTGATCGTGCTGAGCCGATGTGCCACGATCAAGGTTGTGCGACCTTGCATCAGCCGATCTAGCGCTTCTTGCACCAAGCGCTCAGACTCATTGTCCAGCGCGCTCGTCGCCTCATCGAGCAGCAAAATGCGCGGATTCTTCAAAATGGCGCGCGCAATCGCCACGCGCTGCCGCTGACCGCCGCTCAGTTTCACGCCGCGCTCGCCAACTTCCGTATCGTAACCTTTAGGCAGCGCCATGATGAAATCGTGCGCGTTGGCAGCCTTTGCCGCGGCGATGATCGCCGCTTCATCTGCATCAAGGCGACCGTAAAGGATGTTCTCGCGAACCGTGCCGCTGAACAGCGTCGTCTCTTGCGGCACGATGCCGATCTGCGCGCGCAGACTGGCTTGGCTGATTGTGCGAATATCGCGACTGTCAAGATAGATCGCGCCTGACGTCGGATCGTAGAAGCGCGGAATCAAATTGACGATGGTCGTCTTGCCGCTGCCGCTCGGTCCGACCAGCGCCACGATCTCGCCGGCAGCCACTTCGAACGAGATATCGCGCAGCACTTCGATGCCGTCCTCGTAAGCGAACGAGACGCGCTCGAATTTGATCTGTCCGCTCGCCGCGCTGATCGCGACCGCGTCAGGCGCGTCCAGCACTGTGGATTGCGTATCCAGCGCTTCGAAGACGCGCCGCACGCCGCCTAGCGTGCTGCGCAGCTCAGCATAAAAACCTGCCAAGCCGCCTAGATTGGCGGCAATCGAGACGCCATAGATCAAAAAGCTGCTGATGATCGGCAAGGTCAGGCGACCTTCGATCACTTCGCGTCCGCCGAACCACAAGATCGCCGCTAACGAGCCGAAGCCGAGAAATGCCATCAGCGCGCCGAACGCCGCGCGATACAGCGTCAGGCGCAACGCCGTTTTGAAGGTCTTTTCCGTGCCGCGATAGTAGCGCTCGATCTCGTAGTTTTCGCGCACAAAGCTCTTGACGATGCGCACGCCTTGAATCGCCTCTTGCGCATCGGCGCTGGCAGCTGCCAGTTCATCTTGATAGCGCGTCGAGAGTCGCTGCAGCGGTCTGCCGAAGACAATTGCCACCACGAATAGCGCAGGGATCAAGATCAGGATGAAGAGCGTGAGCGCAGGATTCAGCACGAAGACGATCACAATCGAGCCGATCAGCGCCAACACATTGCTCAGCAACGACGTGATGTTCGTGGTCAAGAGCGTGCGCACAAGATTAACATCGCTGCTCAGGCGCGAGAGAATCTCGCCGACACGCCGCAGCACGAAGAACTCAAGCGAAAGGCGCTGAATGTGCGCATAGAGCTGATTGCGCAGCCGAAAGACGATCCGCTCGCCGATATACGCCAGATTGTAGTTCTGCACGAAAGCGAAGAGCGCCTGCGCGAAGAACAAGCCGATCAAGGTCAGCGTGAGCGCGTTGAGCGCTTCGTAGCCTTGCTGCGCCAGCACGGCGCCGAGCAGATCGGCGATGACCAGTGGAAAGATCAAGCCAAGTCCAGTGGCGAACAGCAAGCTGAAGATGGCGAGCGCCAATCGTGCGCGATGTGGCGCAAGGTAGCTGAACAGACGTCGCCAATTGATCGGCACTTTTTGCAACTCAGACTCAGGCGCTGTGTTGTTGACAGTGCGGCTGTTGGACATAAACAGTGATCATTCCTTCGTTGAAGATGGTAGGTCGCTCAGGCGCGCCAGAGCTGCCTTGAGCGCTGCGCGTTGCGCATGGTAAGCTTCTGCCGACACATTGCCGCGCTCAAACTGCTCGTCAAGGGCGGCAATTTGCGCGATCAGCGCTGCGCTCTCGTCCTTGACCTGCGGCGCCGACGCGTCGCGCCGATTCAGCCACCAAATTGCGCCTGCCGTGCCGAGCAATAGCAGAAGCGCGCCGAAGATCACAATGACGAGCGCAGGATCAGCTGAGGCGGCGCCAGTTACGCCGAGCGCCACGCTGATCGTGATATTGGCGTTCGCCGCCAATGGCTCGCGCAGCGCGTAAGT
Organism: Anaerolineae bacterium; assembly: GCA_034436235.1. GTDB lineage: Bacteria > Chloroflexota > Anaerolineae > Aggregatilineales > UBA2796 > CP2-2F. The sequence continues at coordinate 23,317 of DAOTWB010000017.1, read as the reverse complement.
GTCGTAACTGCCGCTCTCAAGCACAACAGGCTCATCACGGCTGAAGCGCGGATCGTTGATCTGCGCGCCGCTCGCCTGTGGCACGTTCACCACAAGCGCGTTCAGCCGATAGCGATTCGGCTGATTGATCAGGATGTTGGCAGCCGCAAACGGCAGCTCGTAGCTGAATTGCAGCAAGACGACCTCAGACGGCAGCAGCGGCGCAATAGCGACCAAGCGCGGCTGTGGCGAATCGGCTGCTAGGACGCGGAAACGCGCCGCCGACTCAGCGGCGAGCCGCACGCCGCGCGCGCCTATTGGCAGCTCAAAGGTCAGCGAGATACGTTGATTGTCCTCAGTGCGCTGATCGGTCAGGAAAATGCGGTCGCCTGTATTGCGGATGCGCGCCGCGCCTTGCACCAGTGCGCGATTCGGCGCGATCACGTCCACGAACAGCCGCTGCAGCTCAATCACGATGTTCGATGGATCGGCGCTTGCGCGGAAGAGCGGAAAATTGATCGTCAAGCGTTCAGGCGCGTCATCGCCGAGCAGGATCGGCTCGCTGAACTGCATGATGCCGTCATACTCAGCGCTGGCGACGTAAACAGCGCCGCGCTGCTTCAGCACGTCGTCGAATTGAAAGGTCTGATCGGCGCGCAGCGCGGTCTGGTAGCGCGCAAGCTCGCGCGGACTGTGTACGCCGAGCGCGATCACGCGCAACGTAATTGGCTGTCCTGCGGCGAGCGGCGCATCGGCGCGCAGACTGCCGATCACGCTGAAGGTCTGCGCTGCGGCGACTGCTGTCGGCTCAGGCGATGGCGTCGCTTCTTCAGTGGCGGCAGGCGGCGCATTCAGCGCGGCAGCATAGGCGGCGCGCTCGCGCGGCGGACGCAACAATAGCTCAGCAGAGTCCCATGAGAGCGCGCGCAAAAAGGCGACCGCGGCGTAGCGATCTGCTTCGCTCAGATCGGCGAAGACGTGATTCGGCACGTTCGGAATGCCTTGCGTCAGCGCCTGAAAGAGCGCGACGTCGCTCTTGGCGATCAAAAGAGCAGGCTCGGTCAGGTCAGGCACGCGCGAGTCGCCTTTGCCAACTGCGCCGTGGCAAGCGGCGCAACGCGCTTCCCAAATCTCGCCGCCGCGCACGATCTGCTCAGGCGTGTAGCGCAGGCTGTAGGCAAAACTGACCACGTCCCAGCGCGCTTGCTCATCCAGACGCGCGCGCCAAGGCGGCATCAGGCAAGTGACCGCGCCGTTGTTGCCGTTGGTCGTCAAGCCGAACCAAGCCAGCGGCGTCTTGCCGCCATTCTCAGGATCGGCGAGGCGCGGCTGACAGACGAAAGCTGCCGCTGATGGACCGTCCCATTCGCCTGCCAGACCGTGACATTGCGCACAGCCTTGTGCATCGCTGAAGATTTGCGCGCCGCGCGCCAGATCGACGCGCGCAGGCGGTCTGCCGAGATCGGGCAGCGGAGTCGGCGTGATGGTCGGCAGTGGCACGGTACGTAAGATCGGCGGCTCGCCTGCCAAGCCGCCGCAGGCGGAGAGCGTCAGAATGAGCGCGCCGAACAAAGCGCGGAAGATGGTGTGTGAGCGCATGTGGACTCAGTTCTCGACTTTCGATTGGCGCGCGGCGCGAACAGCGGACTCAAGCGCGGCGTCGCGTTCCGCCTCAAGACGTTGCAAGAGTTGTGCGCCGCGTTGAAGCAACACCTCGCGTTGCGCCAGATAATCGCTCTGAGCGAGCTTGCCCGTCTGATGATCGAACGCGAGGTCGCGCAAGGCTTGCAACACTGCTTCGTGTTCTTGCGCAAGCTGCTGGACGAGCGGCATCTTGCCGAACTCGACCTCGAAATCGCCCTGAGCCTTCTCACGCCGACTCAGCAACGGCAGCAGGATGATCAGCAGCGCGAAAGCGCTGAAGAAGACCAGCAGCAGGTAGCCGCCGACGCTCATGGCTGACCGTCCTCAGCCAGCAGCGCTTCGATCAGCGGACGCAAGACGCTGATCGTCGTCGGCGCGATGATCACATGCGCGATCTGTCCGCGCCGATCCACGATGAATGTCTCTGGCACGCCGCGTATGCGATAGGCGCGCGCGATCCGACTGCCGTCATCGTGACCTGTTGGATATTCCACGCCGAACTCAGCCAAAAAGGCGCGCGCGTCGCGCTCGTTGTCCAGATAGCCGATGCCGATCATAGCGAAATCTCGATCGCGGAACGTATCCCAGACTGCGTTCAGCTCAGCCGCCTCAGAGCGACACGGACCGCACCAACTTGCCCAGAAGTTGATCAGCACGACCTTGCCGCGCTGCTCGCTCAGATCGAACGTGCCGCCGTCGTAGAGCGCTAAGCGGAAATTTGGCGCAACGCCGCTGCTCAGTTGCGCCTGATCGCCTCGCCACAGGATGACGCCCAAGCCTACGACGAGCAGCGTTGGCACGAGCAGCAGCATCGGCACGAGCAGCGGACGACGACCTTGACGCGGCAGATCGCTCATGGCTAAAAGCGCTCGTCTAGCTCGCGCTCTATGGCCGCGCGATACGGATCGTCAGGCTTAGGCAGCTCAGACGGCACAGCTGACTCAGCGCCTTGTGTGCGCCATCGCCACAGCGTCAACGCGATCAGGATGCCGAGTGCGCCGATCAACAGCAACGGCAGCGTCATCGTGAAAAACTGCAAGGTCGGATCAGTTGGCGTGCCAACGGCGACCTGACCGAAGCGCGCCACGAAATACTCGCGCACTTCTTGATCCGATGCGCCGCACGCCAACAGGTCGCGCACTTGCTCGCGCCAACGCACGCAGGCTTCCGTCGGGCAGACTTCTAACGGCACGTTCTCGCACACCGGACAGTACAAGCCTCTTGAGACGCGATTCACGTCGTCGTCCGTCACAGGCTGCGCGCAAGCAGGATCGCCTTGCGCGAGCGCAGGTGCAGCGCTCAGCAACAAGCATCCAATTGCAAGCCAAAACGCGCGCCGCACGATGTCTCTCATAACTTCCGTCACCGCGATCAATCGCCTGCGATCTGCAGGCTGCCCGGCGCGCGCGCTTCCGCCACTTTCTCCGCCAGCTCGCGACGTGGATCAGGATAGGCTGCCAAAATCGTGCCGACGATCAGCAAAACGCCGCCCCACCAAATCAAGTTGACCAGTGGATTCAAGTATACCTTGAATGTGATCCGATCGCCTTGATGATTGGTCAGCAGGACGTAGAAATCGCTCTCCAGCGTTGTGTACTGCCCTGCGATGCTCATTGGCATTCCGCGCTCGCCGAAGAAATCCTTGCGCGGTCGAATCTGCCCCACATACTGACCGTCGCGGAAGACGCTCACATTGGCGACGACCATCGTGCGCCCATCATCGGCGACCGCCTCAAATGCCTCGTCGTAGCGCATGGTCATATTGCCAAGCGTGATGCTCTGCCCAACTTCAAGCGTCTGTTGCGTCTCTTGCTGATAGACCGTGCTTGCCACCACGCCAATGCCGATCACCACGACGGCGAGATGGATGAAGTAGCCGCCATAGCGGCTGCGATTGCGCGCAAACAGCCGATTGAGCGCCACCAGCACGCTCTCGCCGCGCGCCGTGCGCGCCTGCACGCCGCGATAATATTCCCACAAGACCGTGTAGCCGGCGAAGAAGATCATGCCGTAGCTCAGGAAAGCGCCCGGCTCGTGCGTGCCAAGCGCGATCAAGAGCAGCACCGTGCCGAGCGTCAACGCCAGCGGCACGCGAATCGCCTTGCCCAATGCGCTCAACGAAGCGCGCTTCCACGCCACCAGCGGCGCCACGCCCATCAGCACATAAATCGCGCCGAAGATCGGTACCACTACTGCGTTGTAGTACTCCGCGCCGAGCGTGATTGCCTGTCCGCTGAGCAGCTCCGTGAAGAGCGGCGCGTACGTTCCCCACAAGACCATGAGCACAGCGCCCATAAACAGCCAGTTGTTCAAGATGAACATGCTCTCGCGGCTCAGCAAACCTTCCAAGCGATGATCGGATGCCAACTCGCCGCGACTCCAGCGCCATGCCCACAGCCCAAGGCAGCCGACCGTGCAAATGCCCAAGAAGATCAGCATCGGCATACCGATCTGGCTGCGCGCGAAGCTATGCACGCTCGCCACAATGCCGCTGCGCGTGCTGAACGTGCCTAGAATCACCAAGAGGAAGGTGAAGATGATCAAGAACATATTCCACGTCTTGAGCATCCCGCGCCGCTCTTGGATCATGATGCTGTGCAGGAACGCTGTGCCTGTCAGCCATGGCAGCAACGCCACATTCTCAACCGGATCCCAGCCCCAATAGCCGCCCCAGCCCAGCACGTCGTACGCCCAGCGTCCGCCGAGAATCAAGCCCGCGCTCAGGAACAACCACGCCACCAACGTCCAGCGCCGTGTTGCGCGTATCCAATTCGTGTTCAGCTGTCCGCTGGCGAGCGCCGCCATAGCAAAGGCGAACGGAATGGTCATGCCGACATAGCCGCCGTACAGCATCGGCGGATGAAACACCATGCCGAAGTGCCGCAACAATGGATTCAAGCCTTGTCCATCGCGCGGAAAGAATAGTGTCGCCTCTGGCGCAGGCTGAAAGACGCTCGCCACAGGCTGTGTTGCGCTCGGCAGAAGCCAAAAGCGCGCAAATGGATTTTCGTACAGCACGACGAGGATCATGAAAAAGGTCAACACGGCTGCCGAAAACGTGACCATCCACGGCATCAAGCGGCGCTCGCTGCGCCAATTCAGCAGAACGGCGACCGCCACAAAGGCGCTCAGCATCCACGACCAAAATAGCAGCGAGCCCGGCTGCGCGCCCCAGAGCGCCGTGATCTTGAAGAAGATCGGCTCGTTGATCTGCGTGACCGACCACACATATTGAATCTCGAAGCGTCCCGTCAGTTGCGCGATCACCAAGCTCAGGCAGGCGATGCTCAGCAGCGGCATGGTGAAGAGCAGACCGTTGCGCGCGCTGACGATCCAGCGGTCGCGATGATTGAGCGCGCCGTACGCACCGAAGAGCGCCGCGATCGCCGCGCAGATCAGCGCCAGTCCCGTCGTGACAATGCCTAACTCAGCTAACATGATTTTTCCTGTTTGACCTTTTTCCTACTTACGGCGCAGCGCCGCCAATCCGCCGAACATCATGATGGCAGGCAACGCCAGCATCCAGCCAAGGCAACCGAGCCGCTGCTGATACGAGCTGGTCTCGCGCACGCCCTGCGCGCGCTCAATTGGCAAAGGCGGCACCGCCGATGGACTCAGCTCGCCTGTCAGCACCCGTCGCGCATCGCGTGCCACGCCTTTGGCGAGCGATAGGACGACGGTGCGCGTCGTCATCAGCTGCGTCACATCGCCCATGCGCGCAGGCACGCGCGCTAACGCCTCAACCAGCTCAGGACTTTCCACAAGGTAACGTCCCAGCAGGCGCTGAAAAACGTTGCTCGGCGCCAGATTGGCGCGCGCGGCGAGCGTGTTGCGGTACACCGGCAGCGTCTCTTCTTCAAGGCGCGCCTTGTAGCCGCGCATCGCGCTTTCGTAGTCGAGCGCGCCGCGCTTGTAAGCGAGATACTGCTCAGCGAGCGCCTTCGCGCTGAAGAGCGCATCATAAATGCCTTGTCCGCCCAGCGGATCCTTGTGATGCACAGCATCGCCGACCAGCGCCCAGCCGTCGCCGAACGGCTGACGGTAATAATTCGGCGTGTGCTTCAAGCCGCGCACGCTCGTGACGCGCTCCGCGCCTTGCAAGCGCGCCCAGATGCGCGGCGCGTTCTGCAAGAGCGCCTCATAGAGCGCTTCAGGCGCGCCTGCGCCTTGCGAAAAGCGCTCAATCGTCTCCGCGTGACCTTCGCAGACGACCGCCGTCGTCTCATCGGCGCTATCCATCATCAGATAGCCCAAGCCGTCCAACGTGCCGTGCGCCACCATCAATGGCTCGTCAATGTCGTAAGGCTGCACGTTCCGCCAATAAGCGTAGTAGAGCGAAGTCGTCGGCGCGTCGTCAACGTTGTAGAGCGGCGCATCCACTTTGCGCGCCACGAGCGACCAACGTCCATCAGCGCCGATGACCGTCTCGGCGTAAAAGCGCTCAATGTTGCGACTGCCGTGCCGCACGCCTTCCACGCCGATCACGCGCGCGCCGTCCCAGAGCAGATCGTTCACGCCGAAGCCTTCAATGGCAGTCACGCCGTGCGTGTTGGCAGCGTGCTGCCAGAGCGCGTGGTCAAAGCGCGCTCGGTCAATCGCGTAAGCGTAGTCGCGTCCGCGATCTTCAGGGATCACGGCGATGGCGCGGTAGTAATCGCGCGATTCGCTGATCAGTTTGTGAATTTTAGGCGTGTTGCGCGCGTAGTCCGCCTCTGAGACGCCGATCTCATCTAAGAGCGCCATGCTGCAGGCGTAGATGATCGGACTGGAGACGGCGGGCAGGCTTGGGAACGTGGCGCGATCCAACAGCAGGACGCGCAAGCCGCCTTGTGCAAGGCGCGTGGCGAGCGTAGCGCCGGACGGTCTTCCACCAACAACGATCACGTCGAAGTGCGATTCCGAGAGGCTCATTTTCAAGGCAACCAAGCGAACTTATCGGCAGATGCTCAAATTGTAGCAAAATTCACATGCAGCTGCCGAATCGCCGCGCGCCGATCGCATTGACTCGTCGTCTGCCTCGACTCTATAATCCGAACTGAACTGACATTTGATTACTTTGGATAGATTTAGAGCCATGCCGCGCAAACCTGCCGATCAAACCGTCCATCGCGAGGATATTCTGCAAGCCGCTGCCGCCGTCTTCCGCGAGCGCGGCTACGCCGGCGCCACAATGGCGCACATCGCGCGCCGCGTGCATCTGACGGCAGGCAGTCTCTATCATCATTTCCCAGCAGGCAAGCAAGACCTGCTGATCGCCGTCTTGAACGTCGGCATAGATACTGTGTTGGCGCAATTGGAAGCGATTCTTGCGCAAGGCTTGCCGCCTGCTGAGACACTGCGGCGGATGATCGAGGCGCACGCGCTCGCCGTCACGCAAAACGTCTCAGTTGGCGCGGCGATGGTCTTCGAGATTCGCACGCTGATCAACTTGCCGCCTGACGATCCAAGCGCGGCTGAGCGCGATGCCTTCCTAGCGCGCCGCGCTACATTTGAGCGCCATTTTCGCAACGTGATCGAGCGCGGCATTCAGGCGGGCGTCTTTCGCGCAGTGGATGCAGGGCTGTTCACGAAGGCGTTGCTCGGCGCGCAGAACTGGATCAGCGTTTGGTATCGCGAGGACGGCAAATTGAGCGGCGCGCAGATCGCCGCGCACATGGCAGAGACTTTCCTCGCCGCGCTCGGCTGTCCGCAGCAAGAAGTTAAATCAGATCATTGATAAAATTGATTCTGAAATTGAAAATATGAAACCTTTGCTTGAAAAGTGCGTATTAAATTTTGATAAAAGCACTTTTTGAGGAAGGTTTTACGATGAGCAATGCGCAAGCGACGGCTGATAGCCGCTGGAAGCGCCGCTTTTTCACAATTTGGACAGGGCAAGCGCTCTCGCTCTTGGGCAGCGCGCTCGTCCAGTTTGCGTTGATCTGGTGGCTGACCGCGACCACTGGCTCTGCCACTGTGCTGGCGATGGCGACTTTGGTAGCGCTGCTGCCACAAGTGCTGCTGAGTCCGTTGATAGGCGCGCTGGTTGACCGTTGGAATCGGCGCGCCGTGATGATCACGGCAGATAGCCTGATCGCGCTTTGCACGCTGTGCTTGGCAGTCTTGTTCGCCAGCGGCAAGGTGCAAGTTTGGCATGTTCTGGGCTTGCTGATGCTGCGTTCGCTAGGCACTGCGTTCCACATGCCTGCCATGAAAGCCTCAACCACGCTGATGGTGCCACAAAAACACTACGCGCGCGTGGCAGGCATCAATCAGGCGCTGCAAGGCGCGACGAACATCGCAGGACCGGCGCTCGGCGCGCTTTTGTTGCGCGCGCTGCCAATGTTCGGCATTTTGCTCGTAGATGTGATCACAGCGCTTTTGGCAGTGCTGCCGCTATTATTCTTCAACGTGCCTCAACCACAGCGGCGCGGTCAGGCGCATGGCGCGGCGACTGAAGGTCACTTTTGGTCAGATTTCCGCGAAGGGCTGCGCTATGTTTGGTCATGGCAGGGCTTGCGCTTGCTGCTCGGCTTGACCATGTTGCTGAACTTTCTGCTCACGCCTGCTGCATCGCTGATACCGCTCTTGGTCGCTCAGCACTTCCGCGCTGAGGCAGAAGGCTTGGCAGCCATGAACATGGCGCTGGGCATCGGCACGGTCTCAGGCGGCGCGCTGCTGGGACTCTGGGGCGGATTCCGCCGCAAAATGCTGACCAGCTTGCTGGGCATCGGCGGCATTGGCGCAGGCATTCTGGCGGTCGGCTTTGCGCCGAACGGTGCGCTATGGCTGGCAGTGAGCGCCATGTTGACGGTCGGCGTGATGCTTTCAATTGCCAACGCGCCTATCCACGCCATTATGCAGGCGAGCGTCGCGCCTGAGTTGCAAGGGCGCGTCTTCGGATTGATGAATAGCTTATCATCAGGCATCACGCCGCTCAGCTTGTTGGTGGCAGGTCCTATTGCTGATGCGCTCGGCGTGCAGAGCTGGTTTGTGGCAGCAGGCGTCGCTTGCTTGGCAGCTGCTGCATACGCCGCGTCTAATCAGGCGTTAATGAACCTTGAAAGCGGCAGCGCCGCTGAGCCAAGTCGGGCGGGCGTCGCGGAAACATCGGTTGAAGATGGTTGACGCGCGCTGCGTCAATTTGGTAAGCTGAGCGCGATACTTCACTGCGATTGAGGCATGCACATGAACAGTTCTCTCTTGAAAAAACTGGCGGCGATAGCACTCTTAGCGGCATTTTTGCTGCCGAGCGCGCCGCTCAACGCTGACTCAGGCGGCAAACTGAACTGCGCTGCCAATCAAACTTCGCCTGAGTGCGTCTCGCCAATTGTGTACGGCGTGGAAATGCGCGCTATCGAAGCTGAGATGGCGATCAATCCTGCGCCTGACCTGCCGCGCTTGCCTGTGGATGATCGGCTGCTCTATCGGCGTCCATTTCGGCGCGTGGAGAAGCCGACAACCATTCACGACGCGCCAAATGGCAACGTTGTCGGCTCTTATCCTGAAGGCTTCATCTTCGTAGTGGCGGGCAAAGGCACAGATGGCTGGGTACAAGTGGCGCAGAACGCTTGGGTGCAGGAGAGCGCGCTCGGTCCGATCAACAAAGCAGTCTCGCGTTTTTCGGGCGTGCTGCTGCCCGACGGTCTGCCGACGCGCCCGTTCGCCTGGATGCTGCTCGATACGCGCCCAAGCCGCACGCCAGGCGCCAAGCCTGTGGCAGGCACGCCTGAGGTCAAGCGCTACACGATGGTCAACATCTTCGCTGTGGCAGTCGTGGATACGTGGGAATGGTATTTGATCGGACCGGATCAGTGGGTGCTGCAGACACGCGTCGCCAAGATCAAGCCCTTGGCGCGCCCTGAAGGCATCGCCGCAGATAGGAAGTGGTTCGCCGTCGATCTCTACGAGCAGACTTTGACCGCTTACGAAGGCGATAAGCCTGTCTTCGCCACGCTGATCGCCAGCGGCTTGCCTGAGTGGGGAACGGACGAAGGCGTTCACAAAATTTTTGCCCGCTACGAAGAAACGCGCATGTCAGGCGCGGCAGGCAAGCCGCAGTATTGGTACTTGCCGCTTGTGCCATACGTGATGTACTTCAACAACTCGGAGCAGGCGCTGCACGGCGCGTATTGGCATGACGGCTTCGGCTACCGACGCTCGCGCGGCTGCATCAACTTGAGCATCACTGACGCCAAGTGGATTTACGAGTGGACTCAAGATCAGCCTGACGCCTACGTCTACATCTATCACAGCGGCACGTACCGTCCCGGCGCGCCACAATGAGTTTGCACAGTGTGCCGCACATGCTGTGTGCGGCACTTCTTTCAGCGCCGTCCTTCTTGCTCGAAGACAGTGCCGAGCGCTGACGGCGGTCGTGCGCGCAGCACTGTCCGAATCGGCGGATGCAAGCGCGGCGGCAGCACTTTCAACAGCCGATCTAGATACGGACCGCTGACCAAGAACAACGTCAAGAGCATCAGCAGCCATGGCAGCGCGTTGAGCAGCTCCACCACTTGCGGCGGCACTTGCGCTTGAGCGCTGGTCACAATGGCGCGCAGCCCTGCTACCAAGTACACGCCGAGCGCGACGCGCAACGGATACCAACCGCCGAAGATCACGATAGCGAGCGCGATCCAGCCGTTGCCGACGATACCTGTATCCGACCAAGTCGGCAGCACGCCGAGCGTGTAAGCCGCGCCGCCTAAACCGACCAAGCCGCCGCCAATCGCTGTGTACAGATAGCGCATCGCGTTTACGTTCACGCCGCGCGCGAAGGCAGCCTGCGGACGCTCGCCGACGGCGCGCAGCGTCAAGCCTGCCTTTGTGCGGAATAGCCACCACCACGCTGCAGCCACTGCGATGAAGCTCAAGTATGTGAACAAATCTTGATTGAAGAAGATCGCGCCGATCACAGGGATATCTTTCAGCACAGGAATCGGCAGGAATGTCGTCGGGAAGACTTGTGCATTGCGATATGGAATGCCTAAGAAGAGCGCCAAATCGCGACAGAGCAAGGTCAGCACAAAGCCGACCGCCACTTGGCTCAGCTTGAGTTCAATGCTGCAGACCGCCACGATCAGCGCGATCACTAAGCCGACTCCGATGCCTGCCAAGGCGCCGACGATCACGCTGCCTGTGCTTGTCCCTGCGATGAACGCCGCCAGCGCTGAAAGCACCAGCGAGCCATCCAGCGAGAGATTGACCACGCCGCCGCGCTCAGTGATGGTCTCGCCAATAGCTGCCAATACAATTGGCGCGCCAACTTTCACGATGTCCGCCAGTGTGCGCACCAGCGCGTCATCCATGCTCAGATCGCTCCTTTCGGCGCGCCGCCAGACGCGCTCGCACGCCGCCGCCGATCAGCACAGCCAAGACGAGCGCACCTTGAAAGACGTTGCCCAGCGCCGCGTCAATCTGCACAGCGCTATCCAGCGACGTAGCGAGCTTCAAACTGCCGATTGGCACAGTTGCTAGGAAGAGCGCGACCGGCAGCACCCAAGCGGCGCGCACGCCTGTCAACAAGACGATCAGCACGCCCATAAAGCCAATGCCGCCTGAGATATTCGGCAACAGCCGTCCGCGCGTGAACAACGCTTGAAAAGCGCCCGCCAGACCTGCTAGCGCGCCACACGCCACCATCGCCCAAAAGATATTCCGCTCCACGCGCACGCCTAAAATGCCTGCCGAGCGCGCATTGCGTCCGATGGCGCGCAACTGCAAGCCAAAGCGCGTGCCGCGCAGCGCCATGAACACTGCGACGAACGCCGCCAGCGCGATGCCGATGCCGAGCGGACTCAAGCGTAGCTCAGGATGGCGCGGCAAGAGCGCCGCTGGCGCGAACGGCGCCGTCTGCGGAAAGGTGCCAACGCGCCACGCGCCATTCACCAGTGAGAGCAAGATATTCACGCTGATGAAATTGAGCGCCACGCCGCCGAAAATCTCATTGATGCCGCCGCGAATCTTCAGCAGCGCCGCCAAGCCCGCCCAGAGCGCGCCGCCGAACATCGCGAGCAGCAGCTCAGCAGGCACGATCAGCGCTGCAAAAATGCCCCAATCGCTCACATCGCGCGGAATGGTGCGCGCGATGATCGTGGCGAAGATCGCGCCCATCGTCACCTGCCCTTCCACGCCGATGTTCCACAAGCCTGCTGTGAAGGTCAGCAACAGACCTGCCGCGCACAATAGCATCGGCAGCGCCGCCATGATCACATCGGCGCGTGCGCTCGGCGTGCCAATCGCGCCTTCGATGAAGCGTTGTGCGGCTGCCAATGGCGCCTTGTCCAAGCTCAACATGATGACGGCGATCAAGGCGAGCGCCGCCGTCAGCGCCGCACTGAAAGTCAGCACAGTGCCGCGCCATCGCGCCAAGCGACTCATAAATTTTTGCCTCCGATCAGCTCGCCCAAGCGCTCTGCAGGATTGCGCGATGGGTCGTCCAAGTCCGTCACAAGCGTCGCCCTGCCTTCGCAGAACACAAGCACGCGGTCGCTGTACATGACGATCTCATCCAAGTCGGGCGAGGTGAACAAAATTGCCGCGCCTTGATCGCGCCGCGCCAGCAGCTGTTGCCAGACCCAAGCTGTGCTTTCCACGTCCAAGCCGCGCGTTGGGTCTTCCAGCAGCAGCAAGCGCAGGTTTTTGGGCAGGAGCGCCATTAGCGTGCGCTGTTGGTTGCCGCCCGAGAGCGTCTGCACAGGGCTGTGCGGCGCGCCGCGAATGTTGTAACGCGCGATCTGCTCAGCGGCAAGCGCCGCCGCCTGCCGCCAATTGATCCAGGCGCCGTCGCTCGCGGTCAGCGCGAAATGCTCGGTCAATGTCAAGCCGTCCACCAAACCTTCCTCAAGCCGACCTGACGGCGCATACGCGACGCCCAGTCGCAGCAGCTCAGGATAGCGCTTGCCGTGAATCGGCGCGCCTGCCAACAGAATGCGTCCGCCGTTGAGCGCCTGCAAGCCTGCGCAGGCGCGCAAAAAATCGCTCTGACCGCTGCCGTCTAAGCCTGCCAGACCGATCACCTCGCCGCTGCGCACGCTGAGCGAGAGATCGCGCACGGTCACGCGGCGCGCTGTCAAACTGACCGACTCGACGCGCAGAATTTCCTCGCCGAGCGCGTGCGCGCCGCGCGTCGGTCGCGGCAAGCTCTGCCCGAACATCAACGTCACCAGCGTATCAATCGGAGTTGGCATCTGGCGGTGCCCGACCAACTTGCCGCTGCGCAGCACGTACACTTCATCGCACAGCGCCGCCACGTCTTCTAATTTATGCGAGACGAGGATGATCGTCATGCCTTCCTGCGCTGCCAAGCGCTTCAACGCGCTGAAAAGTGCGTGTTTCTGCTCAGCCGAAATGCCTGTGGTCGGCTCATCGAGGATCAATAGCCGCGCGCCCAAGCTCAACAGGCGCACGATCTCCAGTTGTTGGCGCTCGCCGATGGTCAGGCTATCCACATAGCGAAACGGATCGAGCTGAAAGCCGAGTCGCGCCGCGTGCTGTGCCAGCGCTTCACGTGCTGCGCTGCGCTTGGGCAGCAGACCTTCGCGCCTGCCCAGCATGAAGTTATCGAGGACGGTCAGGTTCGGCACGTCAAGCGGATCCTGATGCAACATGCCGATGCCGCATTGCAAGGCATCGGCAGGCGTCTGGAACGTGACCGTTTGTCCATCAATCAGGATAGTGCCTGAGTCAGGCGGCTGGTAGCCGCTCAGGATTTTCATCAGCGTGCTTTTGCCTGCGCCGTTCTCGCCCAGCAGCGCATAAATGCGCCCTTCGGCGAAGTGCAGCGAGAGCGCGTCGTTAGCGCGCAGGCTGCCGAACGTTTTGGTGATGTTCTGCAGTTCAACATGCATGATGTGTGCGTGTCGCGCAGGGCGGACAAAAGCTGCCCGCCCTTGATTGCAAGCAACGCGCGATGCGCCGAACTCGGCGCTCAGTCCGCCTTGCTGGCGCCGATGATGCCTTCGATGAGCTGCGGCATGTACCAAATCTGCTCATCAGTGGCAGCTTCGCCTTCGGCGAGGAACGGCGTGCCATCTTGATAGTTCAGCGGACCGACGAACAAGTTGATCGAGCCATCGCCCAAGCCTTTCTTGAAGGCGTTCAGCGTCTCTTTTTCAGCGTCGGTCAGCGCATCGCCGAAGACGTAGCCGACCGCTGAAGTGTCAAGATCGTTCACATCTTCCCAGTTCGGTCCGTCCCAGTCCCACGAGGATTTCCACGTGCCGTCCATCACGGACTTGACAATGCGCACGTAGCTCGGTCCCCAGTTGAAATACGGCACGCCTAGGCAAATTTTGGGCGCCACTTCGCACGCGCCAATGTAGTCATAAGGGACGGCGAAGACTTTCTCGCCGCGCTCAGCGCGCTGATTGGCGACCACAATGCCTTCGGTCGTATCAATGCCGCTGATCAGCACATCTGCGCCGCCGTTGAAGAACTCATTGGCGACCGCCGTCGGATCGGCGGTGACGCCGGGAATGTTGAACCAGAAGCCGATCCACTTCACCTCAAACTTCAAGTCAGCAGGATCGAGTCCGCGATACTTCTCGTAGCAGTAGCGCGCGCCCAGATAGGTCGAGACGACCAGACGGCGCGTCTCATCGTTGATCAGCGGCCCGAGATAGGCGATGCTGTTGGTCTGCGTCTTCAGCGCGGCTGCGCAGCCTGCCACCATCTTCATGAATTCCATCTTGCCCATCACATTGCCCACGTTCTCAGGCGCTTCGCCTTCTAGCACTGCCGAGCCTGAGACGTGGATGAAGATCACTTCTGGGAAGCGCTCAGCTGCCGCCAGCGTCTCTGTGCCGAAGTCGTCAGAGGCAGTGAAGATCACGCGTGCGCCTTGCTCGATCATGTTCTCCACAACCTGCTCAAGCGTCACGTTCGGACGATCCGCAGGATTGACCTTATCCACCACAATAGACTTCACGCCTGGAATCATCTTCTCCACATACTGAGACGCCTCGAAGTGCGCTTGACTCCAGCCGCGGTCGTTCTGCGGACCGACCAGCACGTAGCCAACTACGAATTCCTCTTGGGCAACCGAGCGCTGCGCAGCGATCAGCCCGACCAAGACCAATGCAGCGACCAACATAAGCGCAACAGCGCGTTTCAGGGACGAGTGAAGCATAGCTACCTTCTCCTCAGCAAAGGGCTTATCCGCGCCTCAGCGGCGCAATGGCTAGACCATACCGCGTTTGAGCGCATTTGCCAATTGGCGGCTTTGCCAAGCCGTGATCAGCGTATAAAATCACGTTTGATGGTATAGTTTCGATCTTTAAGGCATTGTTATCGTGTCTAGACGCCGATTGCTCATCGTCTTGCTGCTGACTGCGCTGCTGACCGTGCGGAACGTCGCAGCGCAAGGCGGCGCAGCTGCCACAGCGCAAGGTTTCGGCGGCGCAGTCGCCTCTGTAGATTGGCGCGCTACGCAAGCGGGCATGGCTGTGCTGCGCAGCGGCGGCAACGCCGTTGACGCCGCGATTGCCGTCATGGCGGCGCTCGGCGTGGTAGAAGCCTACTCGTGCGGCATCGGCGGCGGCGGCTTCATGCTCATCTATTGGCGCAAGACAGGCGACGTGGTGACGCTTGACGGACGCGAGCAAGCCTCAGCTGCTACTGATGCTCGCCTCTTCGCCGATCCTGAGAGTCCGACAGGCGATTGGCTGCCGCTATTTCCGAATCGCATCACTAACGGCAATGCAGTCGGCGTGCCGGGCACGGTCGCCATGTGGGAATTGGCGCATCGGCGCTTCGGCTCGCGCGCATGGGCAGAGCTGTTCGGGCCTGCCATTCGTCTGGCGGAAGATGGTTTCGCGGCGGACGCGCTGTTCGCTGAGCAGACGGCTTACAATCAAGAGCGTTTCGCCATTTTTCCTGCCACAGCTGCGCTTTATCTGAGCGACGCGAACAACGCGCTGCAAGCAGGTAACTTGTTGCGCAATCCTGACCTAGCGCGCACGTATCGCTTGTTGGCGGCGCACGGCGCAGATGTTTTCTATCGCGGCGAGATCGCACAAGCCATCGTCGCGACCGTGCAGACGCCGCGCACGGTCAGCGCACCGCCGTTCCGCGTCCTGAGCGGACAGCTGACGCTTGACGATCTAGCCGCTTATCGCGCGCTTGAACGCACGCCGATCGAGACTGAGTATCGCGGCAATCAAGTGTACGGAATAGGCTTGCCGTCCAGCGGCGGCATCACGGTTGCGCAGAGCCTGAACATTCTCGAAGGCTATCCGCTGGGCGCGCTTGAGCCTGTGCAAGCGTGGCACTACATCATCGAGGCAATGCGTCTCGCCTACGCAGATCGCGCTGCTTTTCTCGCCGATCCTGAGGCAGTGGACGTGCCGCTTGAAGGTTTGCTCAGCAAGGTATACGCCGCTGAGCGCCGCGCGCTCATCAGCGCGCAGCCGCCGTCCGATGTCGCCAACTTCCGCGCGCCGCACGGTGAGCCTGAGCGCTTTCAACCGATCGCGCGTCCGCAGCGCATAGCGCCGCTCACATGGTCAGAAGAGAGCGCGTCCACGACGCACCTCACAGTGGCGGATGCAGACGGCAACATTGTGAGCGCTACGTTCACGCTCGGTCCGACGGGCGGCTCAGGCATGGTCGTGGAAGGTTACGGCTTTCTGCTGAACGCGACTCTGATCAACTTCGACCTCGATCCTGCCAGTCCGAATGCGGCAGCAGCAGGCAAGCGACCGCGCAGCAGTATGGCGCCGACGTTGATCGTGAAGCCTGACGGCACAGCCATCAGCTTTGGCTCGCAAGGCAGCGCCGCCATCATCTCGAATGCGCTCAGCGTCACGCTGCACCTGCTCGATTTCAACCGCACACTGCCCGAGGCGTTGGCAGTGCCGCGCCTTTCGCAGCGCAACGATGGCGTCACGCAAGCTGAAGAGTCGTTCATCCAAAGCGAGCTAGGCAGAGCGCTCGCTGCCTTTGGGCATGTTTTCAGCGCAACTGATGAGATCGGCGCGATGACAGGCATGATGGTGCGCGCCGATGGCAGCCAAGTTGCCGCTGCCGAGCCGTCGCGTCGGCATGGCGGCTCAGCGGCTGTGCTGCGTCCTGCGCACTAGCGCGTCACTTCACGCCGATCAGATACTGCGCCAAGAATTGTCCTGTGTAGCTGCGCTCGCACGCCGCGATCTGCTCAGGCGTGCCGACCGCGATCACCTCGCCGCCGCGATCGCCGCCTTCCGGTCCCATGTCGATCAGCCAATCGGCGACCTTGATGATGTCAAGGTTATGTTCGATCACGACCACTGTATTGCCTTGATCCACAAGCGTCTGCAAGACCGTGATCAGGCGATCCACGTCAGCCGCGTGCAAACCGACGCTCGGCTCGTCCAGCACGTAGAGCGTCCTGCCTGTGCTGCGCTTGGCGAGTTCGCGGCTCAGCTTGATGCGTTGCGCTTCGCCGCCGCTGAGCGTCGTGGCAGGCTGTCCGATTCGGATGTAGCCCAAGCCGACCGCTTCTAAGGTCTGCAGCGGACGCACAATGTTGGGAAAATTCTCGAAGAAGACCAATCCTTCGCTGACCGTCATCGCCAGCACATCGGCGATGTTCTTGCCTTTGTAGCGCACTTGCAGCGTCTCGCGATTGTAGCGCGTGCCATGACAGACATCGCAGGTGACGAAGACATCAGGCAGGAATTGCATCTCAATTTGCAGCTGACCCTGCCCTTCGCAATTTTCGCAGCGTCCGCCTCTGACGTTGAAGCTGAAGCGTCCTGCGCCGTAGCCGCGCACTTTGCTCTCAGGCAGCTCGGCGAACAAGTTGCGGATGTGATCGAACATCTTGGTGTAGGTCGCAGGATTGCTGCGCGGCGTGCGACCGATAGGCGCTTGGTCAATGTTGATGACCTTGTCAATCGCCTCTAAGCCTTCAATGCTATCGTGCGCGCCTGCGCGCTCACGCGCGCCGTGCAGCACCTGCGCAAGACGCTTGTAGAGAATCTCGATCAGCAGCGATGACTTGCCGCTGCCGCTCACGCCTGTGATGACAACCAACTTGCCCAGCGGAATGTCCACGTCTACGTTTTTCAAGTTATTCTCGCGCGCGCCGCGAATGCTGATGACCTTGCCATTGCCGTTGCGCCGCGCGCTTGGCACAGCGATGCGCTTGCGTCCGCTCAGATACGCGCCTGTGATGCTCTCAGGATGCAGCATGATCTGCTCAGGCGTGCCTTCCGCCACCACCTGACCGCCATGCTCGCCGGCGCCTGGACCTAAATCCACAATCCAGTCAGCGGCGCGCATCGTCTCGTCGTCGTGCTCCACCACTAGCAGCGTGTTGCCCAAGTCTCGCATGCGCTCCAGCGTGCGGATCAGCCGTGCGTTATCGCGCTGATGCAAACCGATGGACGGCTCGTCCAGCACGTACAGGACGCCTGTCAGCTGACTGCCGATCTGCGTGGCAAGCCTGATCCGTTGCGCTTCGCCGCCGCTGAGCGTGCCTGCCGCGCGTCCGAGATTCAGGTAATCCAAGCCGACGTCGATCAGGAAGTTCACGCGCTCGCGAATTTCCTTCAAAACCTGATAGGCAATCGTGCGCTCGCGCTCGCTCAGCACGGAAGGCTGCTCAGCGTTGCCGCTCAGCGCCTCGATCCACTCACGCAAGTGCAACATCGAGAGCTTGCTCGCCTGATGGATGTTCAAGCCATGCACGGTCACGGCAAGCGCCTCTGGACGCAGCCGCGCGCCATTGCACGCAGGACACGGTCGCTCGGTCATCAGGCGTTGATAGCGCTCGCGCATGAAGTCTGAGTCCGTCTGCTCATAGCGGCGCTGCACAGCGCGGCTGATGCCTTCCCAAGCCATTGACCATTGGCGCGGCGCGCCGTCGCTGCCGATGTAACGGATCGTGTAACGCCGCTCGCCTGTGCCATACAGGATCACGTCGCGCTGCTTTTCGGTCAGCTCGCGCCAAGGCTTATCGGTCGGCACTTTGTTCTCACGTGCGACTGTCAAGAGCATGCTCATGCTCGCCGACTCGCTATCCGTCGTCCATGCCAGCTCGCTGATCGCGCCTTCTGCCAGCGAGAGATCAGGATTCGGCACGATCAAGCTCGGATCGATCTCAAGGCGCACGCCTAGACCTTGACATTGCGGACAGGCGCCGTGTGGCGAGTTGAACGAGAACGTGCGCGGCTCGATCTCAGGCAGTGAGCCGTGACCGAAGACGCACGCCAGCTTTTCGCTGAACATAATATCGCGCGGCGCGTTCGGATCGGTCACATCGTTGATGATCACAACGCCGTCGCCAAGCTCAAGCGCCGTCTCAACCGAGTCGGTCAGGCGCGAGCGCGCCGATTGCGCTTCTTCGCTGTTCGGATCGGCGAAATGGCGCACGACGAGCCGATCCACCACCACTTCGATGCTGTGCATCTCATAGCGCGCCAACTTGATCTCTTCATCCACGTCGCGCACAACGCCGTCCACGCGCACGCGCACAAAGCCTGCCTTGCGCACGTCCTCAAAGACCTTCTCATGCTGTCCTTTGCGATCTTTGATGAGCGGCGCCAAGACCTGAATGCGCGCGCCGTCAGGCATCGCCTCGATCTGCTCGACGATCTGTTGCGCGCTTTGCGCTTTCACTTCCGCGCCGCACGTCGGACAGTGCGGCACGCCGATCCGTGCGTAGAGCAGGCGCAAATAGTCGTAAATCTCAGTGACCGTGCCGACGGTCGAGCGCGGATTGGCGCTCACGCCGCGCTGATCGATTGAGATCGCAGGCGAGAGTCCTTCGATCTGATCCACGTCAGGCTTCTCCATCTGCCCGACGAATTGGCGCGCATAGGCAGAGAGGGACTCCACATAGCGCCGCTGCCCTTCGGCGAAGATCGTATCGAAGGCGAGCGATGATTTGCCGCTGCCCGATAAGCCTGTGATCACGATCAACTTGTTGCGCGGCAGCTCCACATTGATGTTTTTCAAGTTGTGTTCGCGAGCGCCGCGCACGATGATTTTCTCTTGCACCATAACTTCTGCTAGAAGACCTCTGCTCTTGGAGATGTAGCACAGACTTTGTGAGCGCGACTCGGCTCAAGGCGTGAATGCGCTGCGCTTAGGGCAGCTTATGCAATTGTACAGCCGTTCGAGTGGAGTGACAAACGAAGCGGGAAACCTGACGGTTTCCCGCTTCGCCGCGTCTCGTGAGGTCTATTGCGCGACAGGCGCGGCTGCTTTCACTTCGGCAGCTGCGCGGTCGGCGTATTTCTCGAAGTTGGCGTGGAAGCGGCGTGCCAGATCGAGCGCGGCAGCGTCGTAGGCGGCAGGATCAGCCCAAGTGTTGCGCGGATTGAGCAGCTCGCTCGGCACGTTCGGCACGCTCTGCGGAACGTGCAAGCCGAAGATCGGATCGACTTGCGTCGGCACGTCGTTCAGCGCGCCTTCTAGGATCGCAGTGACCATCGCGCGCGTGTATTCCAGCTTCATGCGGCTGCCCGTGCCGTACGGACCGCCTGTCCAGCCCGTGTTGACCAGCCAGACCTGCGAGCCGTGCTTGCGCAGCTTCTCGCGCAGCAGCTCAGCGTAGACCATCGGATGCAGCGCCATGAACGGCGCGCCGAAGCACGTGCTGAAGGTCGCCTGTGGCTCTTTCACGCCGCGTTCCGTGCCTGCTACCTTCGCCGTATAGCCGCTGATGAAGTGATACATCGCCTGCTCGTGAGTCAGCTTGGCAATAGGCGGCAAGACGCCGAAGGCATCAGCGGTCAGGAAGATGACGTGCTTAGGATGTCCGCACATGCCGCTCAGATCGGCGTTTGAGATGTGCGAGAGCGGATAGGCGGCGCGCGTGTTCTCGGTTAGCGAGTCGTCGTCCAAATTCAAGCGGCGCGTCTCGGCGTCAATGGTCACGTTCTCAAGGATCGTGCCGAAGCGGCGCGTCGTTTGGTAGATTTCAGGCTCGCCAGTCGGGCTCAAGCGGATGACCTTCGCATAGCAGCCGCCTTCATAGTTGAAGACGCCGTCGTCGCTCCAGCCATGCTCGTCATCGCCGATCAAAGTGCGGCGCGGATCGGCGCTGAGCGTCGTCTTGCCTGTGCCGCTCAGTCCGAAGAAGATCGCCACATCGTCTTTATCAACGCCGTAGTTGGCAGAGCAGTGCATGGACATCACGCCGCGCAACGGCATTAGGTAGTTCATCAAGGTGAAGGCGGATTTCTTGATCTCGCCCGCGTATTCTGTGCCGCCGATCAGCACCAAGCCGCGCGCGATGTTCAGCAGGATGAATGTGCCGCTATTAGTGCCGTCTTCCTCAGGATTGGCAGTGAACGACGGCAGGTCTATGATGGTGAACTGAGGCACGTGCGCATCGAGTTCTTCGCGCTTGGGACGGATGAACATGATGCGCGCGAACAAGTTGTGCCAGGCGCGCTGCGTGATCACGCGCAACGGCACGCGATGCTTCGGATCGGCACCGATGAAGCAATCTTGAATGTAGACCGCCTGATTTTCGAGATAAGAACGCATCCGCCTGAAAATGCGCTCGAAGTTCTCTTCGCTGAACGGCTTGTTGACAGGTCCCCACCAAATGTTCGCTTCGCTGCTCGGCTCTTTCACGACGAACTTGTCGTTCGGCGAGCGACCAGTGTGGCTGCCTGTGCGGCAGACGAGCGGACCCAAGTGTGCGAGAATGCCTTCGCGGTTGCGAATGGCTTGCTCGTAGAGCGCAGGCGCAGTCAGATTCCAGTACTGCTGCCCGAGGTTGGTCAAACCGAGCGCGTCTAGCCCAATGTGGCTACGTCCTACGGTATGCTCATGCTCGTGGATAACCATTGCTAATTTTCCTCATCAATACATAGCTTCATAAGCGAAGCGCGGCACGTCAGTGAGCCTAACGCCGTCTGATGATATCTCAAGATGATTTTTGCGACAATGTTTTTGTGACTTTTATCACAAGTCTTATTCAGCCGTCGCTGCCCGGCACGATGCGCCGCGTGCCGAGATGCTCTAGAACGTTGAAAGCATCCAGCATCCAGCGCTCATCGGCGTGTTGGTAGCGCAAAAGCGTGATCGAAGTGTTATCTACCCAGATGCGCCCTTCGCCGACCACTGCAAGGCGCTGCAAGATGGTGCGAATTGTGCCGCCGTGCGAGACGACCAGCACATAGCCTTCTGTGTGGCGTTGCACCAACTCTTTCAAGAAAGCGAGCGCGCGTTCTGCCACTTGGTTCAGGCTCTCGCCGCCAGGGCGCTGCGTGCCGAACGGATCGCGTTGCACCTGCTCAAAGCGGCTGCCGTCCCACGCGCGGATTTCGTCGCCTGTCAAGCCTTGCCACTCGCCTACGTCAATCTCGCGCAGGCGCGCGTCCAGCGTGAGCGGCTTTTTCAGACGACTCGCTAAAACTTGCGCTGTATCGCTGGCGCGTTTGAGATCGCTGCTGTAGATCGCGCTGATCATATGGTTCTGCTGCGATAGATGATCCGCCAGCAAGCGCGCTTGATGCATCCCTTCTTCATTCAACGGCACAGCCGCATGACCTTGCCAGCGTCCCATGCGATTCCAAAAGGTTTCGCCATGCCTGATCAAACCAATTCGTAGCGTCATAACTTCTCCTGAAGGCAGGTGTGCGCCTGCTGAGAATGCCATATCTCTGAAGTATAGCTTAACGTATCGCGCTGCGCTGCTGAGCGCGCCTGTGTGGCAGTTTGAGCAGTTTTTTGACAAAAGGCGCGCGCTATGATAGCATTTTGGCTGATGAGATCGGGTTCTGCGCGGCAGAGCCGCCGAACCGTGTCAGGTTCTAACGGAAGCAGCACTAAGGCGATCACTCTGGGTGTCGCAGGCTAACCTGGTCTCATCTCCATAACCTTTCGCCAAACACGCCGCTTCCACCAATCGCCGTGAAGAATTATCCGCGCACACAGCGCCCTAGGGCGAACCTGTCCATGCCAAAGCAACCTGCCTTATGGTTTGCAATAGCTCTTGGTATTCTACTTGTGAGCTTTGCACTAGGCGTCTATCTGATCACTACGTACTCTGTTAGAATTGTGATCGAGCAGAGCGCTTTTCAGATTCGCACGGCGCAGCGCACTGTTGGCGGATTGCTGGACGAGCTGGGCGTGCCTATCGCGCCGCAAGATCGCCTTTCGCTCGACCGCGAGACGCCTTTGACCAACGGTCTGACGCTCTACATTGACAAGGCTGAGACGGTTGTCCTAGAGCATGACGGCGAGCGACGCCACTTTCTGACTCACGAAAAACAGGCGCTCGCTATTCTGGCTGAGGCAGGCGTGCAGGTCGGAGAACACGATCAGGTGCTAGTGGACGGTATGCCGCTTCGGGAAGCTGCTCAGACTGCCGCGCCGCGCCATGTGCGCGTCATACGTGCGCGTCCTGTGCAAGTGCAGGACGGCGCTCAAGCGCCTATCACGCTCTTGACCGCCGCGCAGACCGTCGGCGAGGCGTTGCACGCGGCGCGCATTGGGCTGTACGTGGCAGATCGCGTCTCGCCGCCGGTGGAAGCATTGCTTGAGGCAGGTCAAAAGATCGCCATTCAGCGCTCAGTGCCGTTCACCATCGCCGTGGATGGGCGCCTGCTCGCTTCGCGCAGCGCGGCGCGCACCGTCGGCGAGGCGCTGGCAGAAGCAGGCGTGGCGCTCATCGGGCTAGATTACTGCCTGCCTGAAGAGAGCGCGCCGCTCACACCTGAGATGACGGTTCGCGTCATTCGGGTGACCGAAGAAGATGAAATTGAACGCAGCG
>DAOTWB010000016.1:0-22610 GCA_034436235.1 Anaerolineae bacterium | reverse complement strand
AAGCAGCAAGCTGAGTACCTAGTGCGCGCTTTTGAGTACGCGCATCGGAACTGGGCTTGGGCAGGTCCGATGTTTGTGTGGAACATGAATTGGCAGCAGATGGATTGGCTAGAGCCGTGCAATCACATGCGTTGGTTTGGCTTGCTGCGGCACAACGGCGAGCCAACTGAAGCCTACTATGCCTTGCAGCGTATGCGGCGCTATCCAAGCCGCCATTTGCCGCGCCTGTGGCTCGTCAACGACGCGCTGACCGCCGATATCTCGCTGTTCTGTCCACAACGCCTCAAACTTGGCACGTTCACCGTCCACAATATGGGCTATCCCGCCAATTTAGAGCTGACCATCTTGCCTGTGAATAACGGACAGCTGTTCGTGGAAATCGATCCGCCGCGCCCGCGCCTTGGGCAGCGCGTCACGGTCTACGTCAACGCGCTCGACCTGAAACTGCCCGGTCAATATCCTGTGTACATCAATGTGCGCGCTGTGATCGATGGACGCGTCGTCTCGCAGAGCGTGCAAGGTTTTGTGACGGCTTGGCATCGCGAAGGAAGTTGCTGATCTTATGACCATCTATATCTGCTACTGCTACGCCGATACGCATTTGGCGAGCAAATTGGCGCTCGATCTGATGCGGCGCGGTCTCAACGTCTGGATTGACCAATCGGCGGAAGGCGTCAGCGCTGAGACGCGCCGCCTTGATCAGATACAAGGCATCGTCGAGTCCGATCACTTTGTGCTGATTCTCTCGCCGACGACCACGACCAGCACTGAGACCTTTGACCAAGTGCGCGTGGCAGTTGAGCGCAAACGACCGATCATCGTGGCGCAACGCCAACAGACCTACTTGCTGCGCGATCAAGAGCCGCTTTTGGCAGGCGCGCCTGTGTTGGATTTCAGCCGCGCGCGCTATGAGCAGGCATTGCGCGAGCTGATCGCGCTGGTCGGCGGCGATCCTGACGTGGCGCCTGATGAAAATCTGGTCGATCCTGACGAGGCTGCCGAATGGCTGCCCGGCGAATGGCGCGTCACGTTCCACAACGCGCGCAACGGCACCTCAGGCGAAGGACAGTTCCTATTCGAGCCGAACGGCAAGGCTATCGGTCTGGTGGTGACCGAAGAAGATGGCATGCCTGTGGAAATGCGCATTCTTGGGCAGTGGTGGCTGATAGACAATCGGCTCTCAGTGCAGGGCGAATCGAAGATGTACGTGCCCGTTGAAGATTCCGACCTGCCTGAGCGTTTCACTTATTCCATGACCTTGCGCCTGCTCGATCTGAAGCGCAATGAGATCAAAGCGTCGTCCGCCGTTGGCGATCAAGTCATTTTCAGCCGTCTGACGACGCACAACGACTGAGCGCGGCGCGCTCACTTATTGGGCAGTTCTGAGCGCTTTGGCGAAAATTGCCGCAAGAGGAATTGTTCGATCATGCACGATACAGACTCACAGACGCAAGCGAGCGCGCCTGAGCAGAACGCTGAAGCGCCGCTCGAAATTGATCGCGGCTTCACCTATCGCGTGACCATCGCCAGTTTGATCGTCGGTGTGCTGCTGGCAGGCGTCGCTGCGCTGATCTTGTTCAGCCTGACTCGTCCGCTGACCGCTGATGAGCAAGGCAACGTGAACTGGTCGGTCAGCGGCATCTTGTTTCCGGCGGCAGCTGTCATCGTAGGCGGCATCCTGTTCTGGTCAGTGTTTGGCTTGCCGTTGCGCGTAGCGCGGCGGCGCGGCGTGATCCTCGATCCTGAAATTTATCCATGGATCGGCGCGGTGCTGATCGCTGCGCTATTCGGCGGCGCTTTTGTGCTAGCCATCCTTCTCGGTATCATCTGAGGCGCGCTGTGCGAACTCAGGAAGGACGAGCTTATGCGCGCTACGCCTGAAGGGACGCGTCGCTTTGCCGAGCGGCAGCCGCCGACGCGCCAGAGCAACTATCGCCAAGCGACCGATGGCTTGTGGCTTTCCAGCCTTGGACATGGCACATACCTTGGCGAAGCGGATGACGCGACCGATGCTGCGTATCGCGCTGCGTTCAGCGCGTCGCTGGCGCGCGGCTGCAACGTCTTCGATTGCGCGATCAACTATCGCCATCAGCGCAGCGAGCGCGCGCTTGGCGCATGGCTGCGCGAGATATTCGCCACAGGCGCGGCGGCGCGCGACGAACTCGTGATCGCCACCAAAGGCGGCTTTGTGCCATACGACGGCGCGCCGCCTGATGATCCGCGCGTCTACGCTTATGAGCAGTACATCAAGACAGGCTACGCCAAAGCGCATGAATTCGCGGCGCGCTACCAACACTGCCTAGCGCCTGCCTACCTTGAGCTGATGATCCAGTCCAGCTTGCGCAATCTTGGTCTGGAATGTCTCGATATCTACTACCTGCACAATCCTGAGACGCAATCCATCGCGATCACAGCGCAAACGTTCCGCGCGCGCCTGCTAGACGCTTTTGAGACGCTCGAATTCGCCGTCGAGCGCGGTCAGATCGCCAGCTACGGACTTGCCACGTGGACTGCCTTCCGCGCTCTGACCGACGCGCCTGATTACCTTTCGCTGACTGAGATCGTCAGCCTTGCTATGCAGGTCGGCGGACCAGCGCACCATTTGCGCTACATCCAGCTGCCGTATAATCTATTCATGACCGAAGCCTACGCTTTTGAGAATCAGCAGCTTGGCGAAGCATTCATGAGCGCCATCGAAGCGGCGAACGCGCTCGGCTTGACTGTGATGGTCAGCGCGCCGCTGATGCAAGGTCGCCTTGCCGTGATTGACTCGCCGCGCGTGGCTGCCGTGCTGCCTGAGCTGCACAGCGAAGCGCAGCGCGCTCTGCAATTTGTGCGCAGCACGCCTGGCGTCTGCACTGCGCTGATCGGCATGAAAGATGTAGCGCACGTGGCAGAGAATCTCGCCCTTGCCGATGTGCCGCCGAGCGACGGCGCGCTGATCCGCGCGCTCTATGGCAAAGCCTGAGCGCTAGAAGCTCCACAACGGCACTTTTGTGTCATAAATCGCCAGCAAGGTCGCAGTGAACGGCGCCAGCGCTGTGAAATTCCAAGACTGCGCGTCGTTGATGAAGACCTTGCTGAAAGCGATCAGCATGTAGGCGCTGCCTGAGACGAACTGACTGCCCACGCCGACCACTGAGCGGATGCCATACGGCTTCACGAATTGCTCTTGATCAGGGATGAACGGACTGTTCAGCGCCTCTGGCACGTAGAAACGGCGCAGATCGGCGCTCATCACTTGCTGCACAGGCGGCTCGTTGCGCGCTTCAAGCTGCGGCTGAATGCCGAGCTGCCGAAAGGCTTCTCGCATCATAGCTGTCATCTGCTTGCTGAGCGAAATGACCTTGTGGTGCTTGGATTGCTCAGGATGACACCACTCAGGCAAGTCGCCGTAGCTGCCTGCCAAGCTTAGCAGCACGTCGGTAGGCTCAGCAGCCGTCCGCCATGCGCTCGGCACTTGATCAGCGCGCGAGAAGCGAAAGATGCGCACCAAGGCGAAGATCGGCGCGCCTGCCTCGGTGCGAAAAGCACGGTAAACGCGCTCAACAATCGCCTGCGCCGCCTGATCGAAGGTCTGCAGCGCCTCGCGATTTTCAGAGAGCAGCTGGCGACCGAAATCGTTCATCGCGTTGATATCTTCCAAAAGGTGACTCATAAAAAATCTCCTGCGCACTATTGTCTTTTCGATAATTATCCACGTCCTCAGCGCTGTGCCTTAACACAAAAAGCTATCAAGTTTTCAAAGTTTCTTAAAAGATTCGCTATACTGTGAGCGCCGAGAGCGATCTGTTAAAAAGGAAGCCATGCCCGAACTGCCCGAAGTTGAGACAGCCGTCCGCGCTTTGCGCGCGCCATTGCTAAGGCGCACCATCTTGACCGCGCACTTCCCTGAGCCGCCGCGCCGCATGACCAACTTGCCGCCTGACGTCTTCGCTGTGCGCATCAGCGGACAGCGCATCTGCGCCGTCGAGCGCCGCGCCAAATATCTGCTGATCGCGCTCAGCGCGCAACACCTGATCGTCCATCTGAAGATGACAGGACACTTGTACGTGCTGCCGAGCGCGCAGAGCGATCCGATGGATCGTTGGTTGCGCGTCCGCTTTCCGCTTGACGACGGCACTGAGCTGCGCTTCTCGGACGCGCGACGCTTCGGACGAGTCTACCTTGCTGCGCAGCCTGAAGATATCCTGCCGCCGCTCGGACCGGAGCCGCTGGACGACTCGTTCACGCTCGCCGTCTTCGCCGAGCGCCTGAGCGGACGCAAAGGTCAGCTGAAAAGCCTGCTGCTCGATCAATCGTTCATCGCAGGCATTGGCAATATTTACGCGGACGAAGCCTTGCACATCGCCAAGCTACATCCATTGCGCCGCGCGGATAGCCTGAGCGATGCCGAGCGCGAACGGCTCTATCACGCCATACGGCAGGCGCTGAGCGACGGATTGGCGCACATGGGCGCCAGCATCGGTTGGTATCGGCAGCCTGATGGCAAGCGCGGCGAAGCGCAGCATCACTTGCGCGCCTATCGCACGCGCGGCGATTCGCGCCCTTGTCCTGTGTGCGGCACGCCGATTCAGACCATTCGCGTCGGGCAGCGCGGCACGCATTTCTGCCCGACCTGTCAGCCGTCGCCGTAGCGCGCCAACAAGCGTTCCAAGTGCGCCTTGACCGCTGTCCATTCCGTATCGAGGATGCTGAAATAGACCGAGTCGCGCCGTCTGCCGTCGGGCATGATGTACTGGCTGCGCAAGACGCCTTCGCGCACAGCGCCAAGCCGCGCAATTGCGCGCTGCGAGCGCTCGTTCAGCGCGTCTGTTTTGAGCTGCACGCGCACGCACTGCCACATCTCAAAAGCGTGCCGCAACATCAGATACTTCGCCTCAGTGTTGATGGCAGTGCGCTGCCAGCGCGGCGCGATCCACGTCCAGCCGATCTCAACGCGCCGATGCGCAGGCGTGATCTCGTCGAAGCGTGTGCTGCCGACGATCTCACCTGTGGCGCGGCTGACGGTCACGAAGGGCAGTTGCGCGCCAAGCGACTGTTGCTCAAGCGCATAGGCGATGTACTGATCCACATCAGCGCGGCTCTGAATGCGCGAGAGCGTCCAGCGCCAAATGGACTCGTCCTGCGCAGCCTGCCAGAGCGCATCGGCATGTTCGGGCTGCATCGGCATCAGCTGGACGTGCGCGCCTGTCAACGTCACAGGCTGAACCAGCATCAGGTCTCCTCGCGCAGCAAATCTTCCCAAGTCTGGCGGCGGCGCGCTACGCGCCATGCGTCGCCTTCCAAGACGATTTCCGGCGGCAACGGACGCGCGTTATACGTGGATGCCATGACCGCGCCATAAGCGCCTGCGCCTAGCACAGCCAACAGATCGCCTTCGGCGAGCGGCGGCAGCGCGATGTTCGCACGCAGCACATCGGCGCTCTCGCAGATCGGACCGACCACGTGCGCAAGCGTCCGCGCCGCGCCCGACTCGCGCAGCGGCAGCACATCATGCAGCGCGTCGTAGAGCGCAGGTCGGATCAGCTCCGTCATGCCGCCGTCAACCACATAAAACGCGCCGCTGTTGGTGTGCTTGACATACTGCACTTCAACCAGCAAAATGCCGTTTTCCGCCGCGATGTAGCGTCCCGGCTCAAGGATCAGGCGCAAGGCGCGTCCTGCCAAGAGCGGTTGCACAGCTGCGGCGAAGTCCTCAGCGCGCGGCACAGGCTCGCCTGTATAGCTGACAGGGAAGCCGCCGCCGAGATCGAGCGCGCTCAAGAACGGAAAACGCTCGATCAGCACAAGCGCCGCTTGCAACGCCTCTAGCGTGCGCTCGACGCTCTGCAGTTGGCTGCCGATATGCACGTGCAAGCCTTCGATGCAGTACGTATCATGAGCGGGACTGTGCGCGCTGAGAATCTGTTCAGCCTCTGCGATCGGAATGCCGAATTTGGCAGCGGCGTGACCGGTTGCGATGTGCGGATGCGTATCGGCGCGCACGTCAGGATTCAAGCGCAAGGCAAGGCGCGGACGGACGCCGAGCGCGCTCGCCAACTGCGCAAGGCGCGCCAACTCGCCGCTGCTCTCAACGTTGATCCACGCCACGCCGAGCTGCAATGCATAAGCGAGTTCATGGCGCGTCTTGCCGACGCCGGCGAAGACGATCTGCTCAGGCAGCACGCCTGCCTGCACGGCGCGGAAAATCTCGCCGCCGCTCACGGCGTCAAAATGCGCGCCTGCCGCGTGCAAAGCGCGGATCACAGCTTGATTAGCGTTCGCCTTCAAGCTGTAGTGAATTTCCGCCTGCGGAAACGCTGCTCGCAGCTGATGCAGCTTGGCGCACATGCTGTCTAGGTCATACACATAGCACGGCGTGCCAACCTGCGCCGCAACCTGCGCCAGGTCGTGCGTCCGCCAATGCAGCGCGCCGTCCTGATAGTGCAACATGCCCTAGCGACCGTCCACTTTCGCCAAAAAGTCGAAGACCGCGCTGTAGAACGCCTCAGGCACTTGCTCATGAATGGCGTGTCCAACTTCTGGGAAGATGCGGAATTGGCGCAACACGCCTTGCCGCTCAGCTGCTTTCTCCACGAAGCGCCGTCCCAGCGCAGGCGGATTCAAGCCGTCGCGCTCGCCCAGCATCAACAAGAGCGGCGCAGCGATTTGATCGGCGCGGCTGAGCGTCACGTCGCCGCCTTGCGCGATCATGGCACAGAAGGCGTCAACCCAAGCCTGCACCCAGCTGATCACGTCTTGATCAGGATGCTTGGCGATGATCGCAGGCGTCACCCAAGTAGTCGGGAAGCTGAAGCGCTGCGCGTGTTCGCAAGCCGATTGATCGAAAGCGCCGATGGCGCCCCAGACCGTCACAGAGCGGCACAAGTGCGCGTACTCAACGCCCAGCAAAAGCGCGACCTCGCCGCCATCGCTGAAGCCGAAGATATGCGCGTGTCGCGCGCCCAGCAGCGCCAAGAGCGCGCTCAGAAATTCGCCCATCACAGCTGCATCGCGCCTGTAGAAATCAGTTGGATAAGTGCGCTTTGGCGGCACGCTCTGACCGTAGCCGGGCAGATCGGGCAGGATGACGCTGTAGCCTGCCGCGACCAAACGCTCTGCCAACGGCAGATGATCGCGCCCGATTTCCATCCAGCCGTGCAAGATCAGCGCAGGCACGCCGCTGCCGAGCAGCTCGTAGTGAATGTTCTGTCCATTGACCTCGATTGAAGGCATCTTCATCCCTTACCTTTGGCTGATGAATCATTCTGCCGCCTGCCGACGGCGCTCGCGGCGCAACACTTCAGTCTTCAACTGACCGCAGCCCGCTTGAATATCTATGCCGCGCCGCACGCGCACCGTGCTGCTGACGCCATGCCGCGCCAATGTCGCGCGGAAGGCTTCCACGCGCTCAGGATCGGATGGCGCGCCGCCATAGCCGCCCGTCGGATTGAGCGGAATCAAATTGACGTGGCACAGCAAGCCGCGCAACAGCGCGCCGAGCTTCTCAGCTTGCGCGATGCTATCATTCTCGCCGCGAATCAGCGCCCACTCGAATGTGACGCGCCGTCCTGTCTTCGCCACGTAGTAGCGTGCTGCTTCCAGCACCTCGCGAATCGGATAGCGGCGATTGATCGGCAGCAGCGCGCTGCGCTCAGCATCTGTGGCAGCGTGCAGGCTGATCGCCAAGCCGACCTGCAAGCATTCATCGGCGAAGCGCCGTATTTGCGGCACCAAGCCGACCGTGCTGAGCGTGATGTGCCGCTGCCCGATGTTCAAGCCGTTCGGATCGTTCAAGCGCCGAATGGCGCGCAGCGTATTCTCGTAATTGTGCAGCGGCTCGCCCATGCCCATCAGCACCACGTTCGAGAGACGGTCGCCTTCGCGCTCCAGCAGCCGCGCGAAATGCAGCGCCTGCTCGACGATCTCGCCGTCTGTCAAGTGGCGCGCGAAGCCCATCTGTCCGGTCGCGCAGAAGACGCAGCCCATCGCGCAGCCCGCCTGAGTTGAGATACACGCCGTGCGCCTGCCGTCTTCATATTCCATCAGCACGCTCTCGATCAGTTGACCGTCAGGCAGGCGATACAGCCGCTTGGTCGTCGCGCTCTCAGCGCTGTGCTGCTCTGCCACTTGCTCAAAGACGCCGATCCGCGTCTGCGCAGCGAGCTGATCGCGCAGCGCCTTCGGCAGATTGGTCATCGCCTCAAAAGTCGTGACCTTGTGCTTGTACAGCCACTCGCTGATCTGCTTGGCGCGGAAAGCAGGCTGCTTCCACTCAGCCAAGAGCGCCTTCAGCGCTTCATCGCTCAAATCATACAGATTGATCATCGTAGCGCTCGTCTCGCAAAATAGCGGCTCAGTTGTAAGGTGAATGCCGCTAAGATCGGCAGCAGGCTGATCAATGGCGCGCCGCCGCAAGGATTGCCGCCGCTAGGCGACGGAATTGGCGTTGGACGCTGCAGGCTGCCTGGCGGCAGCGCTGTGAAGGTCGCTGTGACGAACGGCGTGTTGGTCGGAAAGCGCGCAGGCGTGATAGTCGGCAGCGGTGTTGGCGAAGCGCGCGGCGGCATCGGCGTGCGAGTCGGCGTGATGGTCGCTGTGTGCGTCGCCGTCGGCGTCGTCTCAAGGTAAGGCGTCCAGCGCACAGCGCGCGCCGCGCGCTCAGAGCGCAGCCAGGTCTGCCATTCGGCGTAAAAAGTGACCAGATCGACGCCGAAGAACTCGCGGAAGCGCGTCTCAAAGTCCGTCGCAGCCGCGAGCGCGCGCGCAAAGGCGAACGGCGTCTGCGCGCCGACGCGATCTGCCATGTACAGCGTCAGCAAATAGCTCTGCGCTTGCCACAAGCGCAGCGTCGCGCCATTGAACGTCTCGGGCGCAGTGGAAAGCTCGCGCAGCGTGAGCAACGGACGATTCGTGCGCAAGCGCTCAAGCACAATCCCGAGCGCGCTGCTGTTCGGCGCAGTATGGTATAGTCGCGCCAAGCCCGCCTTGAACCATTCAGGGATCGGCGGCGCGTTTTCCCACAGCACAGCGTGCGCACGTTCCACGATCAGCTCGGTCAGGCGCTCTTGCAGCTCGTTGAAAGCGAGCGTTTGACGGCGCAGCAGCGTGAAGCCGTGGCGCTCATAAATAGCGAGCGCCGCGTTCGGATCGCACGGACGACGCGTGCCGCCGATTGTGCGCGACTCAACGTATGAGGCATTCTCAGAGTCGCTCAGATCGCGCAAGCAGAAGCTCACGTCTGGATCGTAGATCACAATCCGCTGACTCGGCGCGATGCCTGTCTGTTGGCTGACCAGTTCGAAGACGCGCATCGCATTTTGATGCAGCAGATCGATCAGCAGTGTCGCGTTGTGACTGTACAATTGCAGCACCGTGCCAACGCTCTGCCAGCGATTGATAGGCTCAGGTGCGCTGCGAATGGTATCTTGGAACAAAAATTCGCCATTGGCAGCGCTGACTCCTTCCGCGCTCTGCACTTGCCATTCAAAGCGCACAGGCGTGAACGGCATCGGTGCTTCTTCAGGCGTGAATTCCCAGACATATGTGAAGAGCGCCGTGCTTGGATTCAGCGCGATGCCATGCTGTCTTGGATTGAGCAATGGCGTCACGTTCAACGCGCCATCAGGCTGATAAATGCG
The DNA here is from genome assembly GCA_034436235.1 of Anaerolineae bacterium. Lineage (GTDB taxonomy): Bacteria > Chloroflexota > Anaerolineae > Aggregatilineales > UBA2796 > CP2-2F. Next base: position 12,987 of record DAOTWB010000016.1, on the reverse strand, counting down.
CAGATAGAGCGTGATCGCGTCTTCGAGCGGCAAGTTGAACGTCACGCTGAAGCGCACTGCTGCAGGAAAGAGCATCTCGCTCTCAGCGCGCGTCAGGATCGGCACGAGCGTCCGATTCGGCGTAGGCGACGGCGTACGCGTTGGCATCTCGTCAGGCTGCGCAGCAGCGTTGCCGACGAAGCTGGACGCGCACAGCGAGAGCAAGAGCAGAACAGGCAAGATCAGGCGCTTCATGCGCTCGATCTTACCACGCCGCGCCGCGCCTGCCTAGAGATGATACAGCGCGCCGTACTTCTGGCGCAGATAGCTTATCTATCTTGCCGACCGTGCGCGCGATCAACTCTGGCGCTGTGTATTTGCTGCCATGCTGATAGATATGCTCGCGCAGCCAGCCGTGCAGCGTCTCGAATGTGCCGCGCCCGATCTCATCCGCGATCTCAGGTCGCTCGGCAAGCGCTCTGGCGTAGAATTGCGCGCCCAGAATGTTGCCGAGCGTATAGCCTTGAAATGCGCCGCCGATCAAGCCGCCATACCAATGCACGTCTTGCAGCACGCCATCCCGATCATCAGGCGCGCGCACGCCCAAATCTTCTTGATAGCGCGCGTGCCACGCCTCAGGCAGATCGGCGACGCGCAACGTGCCTTCCAGCAGCTCTAATTCAAGATCGAAGCGGATCATCACGTGCAAGTTGTAGGTCACTTCATCCGCCTCAGTCCGAATCAATGACCGCTCCACTTTATTCACGGCGCGATAGAACTGATCGAGCGTGATATGCTCCAGCTGCTGCGGAAAGATGCTGCGCAGCAGCGGATAGAAATATTGCCAGAACGCATAGCTGCGCCCAACCACGTTTTCCCACAAGCGCGATTGACTCTCATGCACGCCTGCCGATGTGCCGCCTGCTAACGGCGTGCCATCGTAATCCGCCTTGATGCCTTGCTCGTACATGGCATGACCTGCCTCGTGCAGCGTGCTGAAGAGCGGATCGCTGAGTGCATCCTTCGGATAGCGCGTCGTGATGCGCACATCGCCGTGATTCAGGCGTATGGCGAACGGATGGACTGTCCGATCCAAGCGACCGCGCTCAAAGTCATAGCCGAAGCGCTTGATGACATCCGTCGTGAAGCGCTCGATCAGCTCAGGCGGATAGTGCTGATGCAAGAATGTGTCATCCGCTGGCGCTTGCGCTGTGATGGCGCGCGCCAGCGGCACGAGCGCGGCGCGTAATTCGCCGAAAATTGCGCGCACGTCGGCAGCTTTCATGCCGTAGTCCGAAGCGTCAATCAACGGATCGGCGACGTGATCGTACGGCGCAAAACATTCAGCGTAGCGATAGCTGAGATCGAGCGTGCGCTCAAGGTAAGGCTGCACACGCTCAAAAGCGTTAGCAGGTCGCGCCGCTGTCCACACCTGATAGCTCTCTGAGGCGTGCTGCGAAATCGCGGCGACCAGCTCAGCTGGCACTTTACGCGCGCGTTCATACTCGCGCTGCGTCACGCGGATGAGCGCCGCTTCATCTGAATCGGCAGGCAGACTCTCAGCGTATGGCAGCAAGGCATCCAATAGTTTGCCCAGCTCAGGATCGGTGAAGCGCGCGTGAGCCTGCTGCGCTAGATAAGCCAATTGCTTGCCGCGCCATGCCGCGCCGCCGCTCGGCATGTAAGTTGCCTGATCCCAGTACAGGACGGCGTTGATGCTATTCAGCAAGCTCACTTCGGCAAGGTGCGCGCGCAGCGCCTGCATTTTGGCGTGATAATCGGTCATGGCAAAGTCACTTTCGTTCAGCAAATGTAGGGCGATTATAGCGCACCTCGCGCCGCATCTCACAATCATGCGATCACAGCACGGCGCACAGACCGACTTGCACATTTTGAAGTCGCCCGAGCGCTTGCGCCTGATAGTGACATTCATCACAGCGCAAAGTTACAAAAAGCACCTGATAGAACGTAATAGCTGATGTATTTTATATGTGCATAGTCTTATAAAGTGAGGTAGTGTCTTGTTTTTTCAGGCGAATTTGCGTGTTGCTGTTCCACAAAAGCTGATAGATCAGATCATTGCGCGCGGCAAGCGTCTGATGCGCAAGGAAAGGGCGAGATCATGACGGTGCAGTCAGCCGTGCAGCGGACAAATCTCATTCAGCGGCATCCTGTTCCTGCGTTTTTCGTCATCGCTTATGCCTTCTCATGGATGATCGGCGGCTTGCTCATCGCAGATCATCAGGGCGTGATCAGCGTGCCAAAAGCCTTGCACTACGTCAGCGCGTTCGGTCCTACAATTGCCGCGCTCGCCGTGACCGCCGGCGTTGGCGGTTGGGCAGGGCTGAGCGATCTAGGGCGGCGCGTCGTCCACGCTGCGATCGGCGTGCGTTGGTGGCTGATCGGTCTTGGCACGCCTTTGGCGCTAGGTCTGGCTGCTGTTGTGGTCTACGCGCTTGAGAACAATGCTTTGCCGAGCCTGCAGCTGTTCGGCGAGGTGGACTATTTGGGCAACATCGGCGTGTTAGCGGCGCTCGCGCTGTGGATTGCCACATATGGCTTCGGCGAAGAGATCGGCTGGCGTGGCTTTGCTTTCCATCGCATGGCATCTGAGCGCTGGATCAAAGCAGCCGTGATCATCGGCGTTTTGTGGGGATTGTGGCATCTGCCGTATTTCTTTTACAAAGAGAATTTCATGGCGCTGGGCGCGGGCGGTTTCATCGGCTACATCGTCAGCATCACGATGGGTTCGATCTTGCTCTCGTGGATGTATCGCGGCAGCGGTCAGAGCATCCTGCTCGTGGCGTTGTGGCACGGTCTGTTCGATTTTGTGAGCGCTTCGCCAGTGGCAGCAGGCACGGGCAATGCGCTCATCAGCGGCGCGGTCATTGTCTGGGTGATCGTCATTTTGCGGCGTGTGGGCTGAGGCGCAATGCTGCGATTTCGTATGAACGCTGCTCGTCGCGTGAGAGCGGCGTTCATTTTCGCGAGGCGCTGCATAGCACACGACTTTGCGCAGGGCAAGGCTTTCTCTGCTAAAATCAGAGCTTCTATCGGCATTGTTCAGCACAGGCAGCGCATGACAGGCACATTGCTCAACGTGATGACCATTTTGGCGGGCAGCGCGCTCGGCATTTTGATCGGCAGCCGCTTTTCAGCCAATATTCAGCAGAGCGTGGTGACGGGCTTAGGCTTGGTCACGCTCGTCTTAGGCGTGCAAAACGCTGTGCAGAGCGGCAACATCCTTGTGCCGCTGCTCAGCCTTGTGATCGGCACAATTCTGGGCGAGCTATTGGACGTGGACGGCAAGCTGAAGGCGCTTGGCGCATGGCTGCAGGCGCGCTTCGCCGCCGATCCAAGCGGCGCGGAAGGCGCTCAGGCGGCGCGCGTGCGCTTCATCAATGGCTTCGTCACAGCGAGCTTGGTCTTCGGCATCGGTCCGCTCGCCGTGCTTGGCTCGATTCAAAATGGCATTGACGCGGCGGATATCCGCTTGCTCGCCATCAAGTCCACGCTCGATTTTTTCGCCTCGATCGCTTTTGCGGCGTCGCTGGGCATTGGCGTGGCGTTCAGCGCCTTGCCGATCTTCGCTATTCAGGGCAGCTTCGCGCTGATCGGGATGCTTTTGGCAGGCTCGGCAGGCGCGGCGCTGGGCGCTGAGTCGCCGCTCATCCGCGAGCTGACGGCGAGCGGCGGCTTGATCCTGATGGGCTTGGCGCTGGTGCTGCTGGACGTGAAGCAGCCGCGAGTCGCCAACATGCTGCCTGCGCTGATCGTCGCGCCATTGATGGTGCTTGGCGCTTCGCTCTTAGGCGTGACGCTCTATCCGTGAACTCAGCCGCCGCTGCACAGAAATAAGCCTGCAGGATTGTTCAGCGGCGCGCGGTAATCGAAAGTGCGTCCTTGATAGACGAAGATGAATTGCCAGCCGGGCGTCAAAATGCGGTCAACAGCCTGTCCTGTGCGCGGACAATTCAACTGCGAGTTGGTGTACTCGCGGTAGCGCCACGACCAGCGCGAGCGCCGATTGTTGAAGCTCTCGAAGGTCAGTTGCACTTCAAGGCGGCGGCTGAGATCGGCGAGCGCGTCGTTGATGACGGCAGGCGGTTCAGTGTTGGCAGTGGCGCGCGGCGGCAAGGTCACCTGAAAGATGGCGCCGGTCGGATTGGTGCAAAAGCGCAGCGAGTTGCGGTCGTTAAAGGCAACGCGATACTCGTAGCGCGTGCCGCGAAAGATGAAGATGAATTGATAGCCGATCACTCTGCCCGTCACGACGGTCTCGCCAGGGCGCGGACACTCAAGGCTGCTATCGGCAAAATCCACGCCGCGCCATTCCCAGCGCGAGGTCGGATTGTTGAAATCGGCGAGCGTGAGCGTGCGACCGAGACGGCGACCAAGATCGGCGAGCGCGTCTTCAAAGGCAGGCGGCGGCTGTTGGGCAAAGCTGGCAAGGCTCGGCAGGATGAAGGCGAGCGCTACACACGCGCTGATCAGCCCCAAAAGACGTTTTTTCATGGCAATTCTCCGCAAAAGCGCTAAAAGCACACCTCGCGTGAGTGTAACGCGCTTTCGCCGAATGCGGCAGGGCTACGCTTGACAAGCGCGCGCTTTTTTGCTATCCAATCAGCGGCGCATTCTCAGTTCAGGACGCGGTGCGCAATGCTGGAGACAATCGAGGCGCTAGTTGGCTACTTATTCGTGGTCGGCGGACGCGCTGTTGGCGCAACGCCGCCCGGCGCGCTTGTCGAGCTGCCGCCGCGCAAAGCGCAGCGCAGCCGCGAGGCGGATACGTTCTTCGCGCTCATCACGCCGCACGGCAAAACGCACCTGACCGCTAATATCTATGAGGTGCTCACGCATCTCGCCGCTGATGTATACTTCCGCAGCGGCGGCAGCGTCACCAACGGACTGCGCGAAGCGATTCTCGCCGTCAACAGCCAAATTTCAGAGACAGGTCAGCGCCATACGCTGAACATGATCTGCGCTGTGCTGCGCGATAACGAGGTCTACATTGCGCGCACAGGCGAAAGCGCTTGCGTGCTGCGTCAAAATGGCGATTTCGCCTATCATCCTGAGCAGCCAAGCGACGCCTTGCCGCTCGGCGCGACCGCTTCGCCTGAGATCAAGCTCTCGCGCTGCGAAGTTGCGCCCGGCGACCTGATGGTCTTGTGCGATAACGCGCTCGCTTGCGCTGAGCGCGCCGCGTTGAACGCTGCGCTCGCCGCGCCCGACCTGACCGCTATCTTAGAGCCGTTGAAAGCGCTCGCCTGCAAAGATACACAAGCGCTGATCATTCAATTCGCCACGCCTGAGACGCCCAATCCAACGCCTATTCCAAAGCCGCGCCCGAGCGCGCTTGCGCCTGCAGTCGCCGCCGCAGCAGCGCCTCAGCCGAGCGCCACTGCGCCTGCTGAAGCGTCGCCTGAGCCTGCGCCGCCAATTGCACAACGCGCCGCGCTCGCCACAGGCAGCGCGCTCGGCAATTTTGCCAAAGGATTGAACCGCGCGCTCAGCCGTCTGCTGCCCGAGCCGAGCGAGACGAGCGCGCCGCGCATTCCGAGCATGTTGGCAGCCATCTTGGCGATCTTGATTCCAATCGTGGTCGTCTTCGTGATGGTCGCTTTGCAGCTCTCGCAGTTCGATCTGACTCAATTTGAGCAGATGGTGCGCGAAGTCGAGGCGGCTGTGCGCCAAGCAGAGCTGGTTGACCTTGAAAATGAGAGCGTCGCGCGCACGGTCTGGCTAGGCATCCTAGAGCGCGTGGCATACGTCGAGACGACGAGCGGTCGGGCGAACGATCCGACGCTCAGGCGCATCCAAGCGAAGGCGCAAGGCATTCTGGATCGCTTTGACAAGGTCACGCGCCGCACGCCGACGCCGTTGCGCAATTTTGGCGAAAGCGCTCGCTTGGTCAATCCGATCATACGCGGCGGCGCCGATGTCTACACGCTGGACGTGAGCCGCAGTGCTATCTATCGCGATACGCTGGCGCCTGAGCTGAGCGTGCTGATCACGCGCAACACGCAGCCTGTCGTGCAGCGCGGACAAGCCGTCGGCGCGTTTTCCGTGCGCGAAGTGGTGGACATGATCTGGCTGGCGGAAGGCGGCGTGCAGCGCGCGAATGTGCTGGCAGCGCTCGATACGCAAGGCATTTTGATCACATACTCGCCTACCTTTGCGCCTGCCACGGCGCAGCGCCTTGCCGGCGCCGATCTGTGGAGCAAGCCGATCGCGCTCGCTACATGGCGCGGCAATTTGTATCTGCTCGATCCTGACGCGAATCAAATCTGGCGCTACCGTCCGCTCGGCAATAGCTATCCTAATCCGCCTGAGGAATACTTCGACGGCGAAGTGCGCCCTGATCTCAGCATGGCAGTGGACTTCGGCATCGATCCGAACGGCAATGTGTACATTTTCTTCGCCGATGGTCAGCTGCGCAAGTTCACGAGCGGCATCGAGCAACGCTTCGCGCTGAGCGGCATGCCAACAGGCGGCTTGAAAAGCGGACGCGCCATGTACCTTGACGGCGATTCGCCCTTGCCTTCAATCTATCTGTTGGATGCTGCCGATCAATCCATCTATCAGATCACGCTCTCAGGCGCTTTCCGCTATCGCTTCCGCGCTACTGATCCAAATTTATTCCGCACGCTCAGCGGCATCTACGCCGACCGCGATAACATCTTCGTCGCCTCAGGCGCTGTGCTTTACCACTTTTCCATTGCCGATCTAGCAGGTCGCCCTGCACCTTGACCGCTGTTTCGTTTCTGTTTACAAACATTTGTGTAGCGATCTTGACAAGTGAGCGCAAAAATGGCACAGTCAAGGTCAGTTTCGCCTTGCGCCAAAGTGCGCTACAATCAGTGTGAACTCATCTAATTCGATCATCCGCTGAGCGAGGTGCGATTGTGAGCAAAGGACGCATTCTGGTCGTTGAAGACGATTTTGATATTTCTAACATGCTGCGCATTTATTTCACAGGGCAGGGCTACGATGTGCAAGTGGCGCCGCGCGGCGGCGATGCGCTCACGCTGACGCGCAAACAGTTGCCACAGCTGATCGTGCTAGATATCATGCTGCCCGATATGGACGGCTACGCGGTCTGCCGCGAGCTGCGCCAGACGACGCGCACCAGCCACATTCCGATCATCTTTTTGACGCAACGCGACGAGCGCTCTGATCGCATCGCAGGGCTTGAGCTAGGCGCTGATGATTACATCACCAAGCCGTTCGATATCGAAGAACTCAAGCTGCGCGTGAAGAATGCCATTGAGCGCGTCGACCGCGAGAAGAGCATGGATCCGCGCTCAAACTTGCCTTCAAGCCGCCTGATTGAAGAGCAGCTGCGCGAGCTGATGCGCACCACGGACACTTGGTACTACATGGACATCAAGATCAATCACTTCGATGCTTTCCAAGAAGTGTACGGCGTCCTAGCAAGCACAGAAGTGCTGCGCTTTGTGGCGTTGCTGCTGGGCGAAGTGGCGGATGAGTACGGCACGCCTGACGACTTCATCGGACACGCCGGCAACGATAACTTTGTCATCATCACCTACAGCAGTCGCGCTACTGCGCTCAAGGATCGGCTGATCGAGCGCTTCAACGATGAAGTCAAGCAGCACTACACCTTCATTGATCGCGAGCGCGGACATATCGTGATGGAAAACGGCGAGACCAAGCCGCTGATGACGCTCGGCGTCGGCATTGTCTCTAACGCTACGCAGCGCTTCGCCGATATTCGTGAGATCACTGAGCTGGCTGCCGAAGCGCGCCGTCGTCCTACGAGCGACTCGGTTGAGCCAATCGAAACGTCTTGGTGAGCGAGCGGCAGCCGCACAGCAGGCTGCCACGAGGATTAGGACATGGACGGTTTTGTGCTGCTGCTATTCGTGCTAGGCTTCAGCGTGTTCGGCGCGGTCTTCATGTTAGCGCGCCTGCGCTTGGAGCGCCGTGCTGAGGTTGAAATTCTGCCTGAGACAGTTGTGCAGGTGAATTTGCTGGATAACGACGCCGCTGTGGTAGTGGCAGAAGGACGCGGCAAGCTCGTCTACGCCAATCCGCGCGCGCAGACTTGGTTCGGCTTGAGCGGCGGCGAGCCCGACCTCGAAGTGCTGGTCGAGAGTGTGCAGCCTGCCGACACTTTCTTGGAGCTATTCAGCAAGGAAGGCACGGCGTCGTTCCGCATTGGCTCGCGCCGCGTTGAGGCGTCATCGCACTATGTGCCGCACGATGGCGTGCCGCAGATGGTCGTGGTGATGCGCGAACTCACCTCGCCAAACGTCGGACGCGCCGCGCTCGATCCGACGCACGCCTTGATCCTCGTCGGCGATGCCGTCCAGTTGCTCAGCAGCAACATGCCGCTCTCAGAGGCGCTTGACGAAGTGCTGCGCCTTGTTCACGACGTGATTCCATTCGATGTGGCAGAGGTCAATCTCTGGGACTCGGCGCTCCAAATTCTGACGCCTTTTGGCAGGCATGGCGACCGCGCTTACTTTGAAGCGCTGGACGCCACAGATGGTCATTACGCGCTCAACGAGAGCTGCAGCGGCTGGCTGGTGCGCTATCGGCAGCCATTGCTCGTGCCTGACCTGCGTCTGCGCCCTGATGTGCGCCCCAAAGTTGCCAGTTATGGCTTCCAGTCGTTTGTCGGCGCGCCGCTCTTGGTCGGCGACCGCTTGATCGGCACTTTAGAGCTAGCCAGTCGCAGCCGCGTCGCCTTCGATCATGAGGATATGGCGCTCTTGCAAATTTTAGCAGGTCAGCTCGGCATCGCCGTCGAGAATGCGCGCTTGCAACAGACGCAGTCTGAGCGCGCGGCAGAGCTGAACGGCTTGCAACAGATCGCCAGCGTGATGACTTCCATGCGCGACTCGCGCCAGATGTACACGCAGTTGACCAGCCGCATCGCGTTACTCGCCGATGTTGAGATGTGCGGCGTGCTATTGGAAGTGCCTGAGCAACAAGCGCTCGTCGGGCAGCCGCCGTTTTATGGCGTGCCAGAGTCCATCGTGGCGATGTATCGCATCTCGCTTGCCGAAGGCAGCATCGGCGCAATTCTGTATCGCACGCGCGAGTGGTGGTACTCCAACGCTGTGCTGAGCGACGAGATTGTGCGCGAAGCGGGCTTGACCAGTTTGGCGGAAGCTGTCGGCGTCCACACGACGGCGCTGGTGCAGATGAGCGTCGGCAATCGGCGCTTCGGCGTGATTCAAGTCGCCAATAAGCGCGACGGCAAAGGCTTCACTGAGAACGATATGCGCCTGTTGAGCGTTTTTGCATCGCAGGCGGCTATTGTAGTGGAAAACGCGCGGCTGTACGATGAAGAGCGCCGCCGCTCAGAGGAACTGGGCGGCTTGCAGCAGGTCAGCCAAGCGATTGGCATGTTGCGCTCTGCCGATGAGATGTTCGGCTATTTGAATGAGCAGATCGCCAAGCTGATGAACTGCCAGATGTGCGGCATCCTGCTCTACGAGCCGAGTCTCGGTCAATTGATCAGCCGTCCGCCTTTCTACGGCGTGGATGACGATCTGATCCGCCACTATCGGATTTCGATCACGCCCGGCACCACATTCCATCGCATTTACAACGAGAGCGATTATTGGATCAGCAATGAGCTACGCGCCGATCCGATGCTGCGCGATAGCGGCTTGGACAAGCTGGCGATGCTGATCGGCGTGCGCCAGACGATGATGGTGCCATTGGTGATCAGCGGCAGGCGTCTGGGTGTGGTGCAAGTCTCGAATCGGCTGGACGGCGCTGAATTCACAGAAGAGCAAGCGCGCGTGCTTTCAATCATCGCTGCGCAAGCTGCCGTCATCATAGACAATGCGCGGCTCTATCGCGAGATGCGCGAGCGCACGGACGAATCGGAAGGCTTGCGCCGCATCGCTGAGATCGCCTCTAGCAATGCGCGCCTTGAAGAGATCATCCGCGCCGTTGTGCGTGAGACGGCGGCTATGTTCGGCTGCGAGATTTGCACGGTCGGCGTGCTGGACGATCAGACGGGCGCGCTGCTCATCATGCCCGAATACACCTTCGGCTTGGTCGGCTTGCAAGAGCCTGTCATCCTCGATACCTACCGTCCCGGCTTTCAGAACAGCGTAGCGCTCTCGCAGCGTCCGTTCCTCAGCAACAACCTGCGCACCGATCCGCGTCTATTGCCTGCCTATCGCGAGATCGCTGAGCGCTTCGGCTTCAACAGCGCCGTGCAAGTGCCGCTCGCCGTGCAAGAGCGCAGCTTTGGCGAGCTGACTATCGCTAGCCGCGGCGCCCGTGAGTTCACGCAAGACGATCAGCGGCTGTTGCAGACCATCGGCGTGCAATTGGCAGCCGCTATCGATCGCCAGAAGCTCTATCAGGCGACTGATGCTGACCTGCGTCAACGCATTCGCGAGATGGACGCGCTGACGCGCATCAGTTATGAGCAGAACAGCACGACTGAGTTCGACCGCATCATCACAGTCATCCGTAACGAGATACAGCGCACGCTCGGCGTCTCGTTCGCCAGCATCGTTTTCTTCCAACCTGCCAGCAGCTGGTCAGTGCCTAACGCGCCTGAGATTCGCCGTCGTTACGGTCATGAGAGAGCGTTGCAGGCTTTAGCGCCTATCGAGCAAGTTGCATTCGAACGGCGCGAGCCGCTCTTTGTAGCCGATTACAGCGCGACCAGTTTGCAGGCAGCGCCTGATGGAATGCGCAGCGCGATCGCAGCGCCGATCACCTACAGCGGCGAGATCGTCGGCGTCTTGCATCTCGCCACGCCTGAGCTAGATCGGCTGAGCGCACAAACGCTTGATTTCGTCAAGACGATCACCAATCAGATTGCGATCAGCATCGGCAATGAAGAGCGCTATCGCGATCAATTGGATCGCGCAGAGCTGCTCAAACAGCGCACTGAGCAACTCAATCAGCTCTTCGAGCTTGGACGCATGGTCAATAGCGGCGAGCCGATTGAAGACGTGCTGGAAGCAGTGGCGCACGCCATCAGCGATACCATCGGCTTCGATATCGCCATCATCAGCCTGATCGATAAGCGAGCGCAAAGCACGCGCCGTATTGCCCAATCAGGCTTGCCGCTGCAACAGTGGGAAGAAGCGCGCCGCGTCAGCGTGCCACTCAGCCAGCTTGAGCAGCTGCTCAAGCCTGAGTTCCAGATCAGCAACTCGTTTTTCATCCCTGCCGAAGCGCAGGAGCGCCGTGCGCTCAACCTGCCCTTTGTGAACGTGAGAGCGGACAGTAGTCGGCGCACGGGCGCACAGGCTTGGCAGCCTGAGGATTTGCTGCTGATGCCATTGCGCAGCTCGGAAGGCGAGCTGATCGGCGTGATCAGCGTGGACGAGCCGCGCAATGGCTTACGACCGAGCTTGCGCACGATTGAAGCGCTAGAGACCTTCGCCTATCAAGCGGCATTCGCCATTGAGAACTACAATCTGCTGCGCGCCTATGAACTGGAAGCAGAGGCGACGCGCCGCGAGCGCGACCGTCTGGAGCAGCTTTACGTCGCCACAAACGAAGTGCAGCGCGCGCCTGATGTGCCGACGCGCCTCGCCGTGATCGCTGAGAGCATCCGCGCGCTAGGCTGGGGCAGAGTCGCGGTCACGTTGCGCGATGAGAACTTTGAGCCATTGGAGACGGCGCTGGCAGGCTTCACGCCTGAGGATGCTGAGAAGTTCAAGCGCAACTTGTTGCCAGGCGCCGTCTGGTCGCAGCGCATTGCCGATCCTGAGCTGCGCAACTATCGCGTCGGCAGCGCTTACTATTTGCGCTATACCGATCCGTGGGTGACGGAGAATAAGTTGATCGCAGGCGTTGTCGGCGGCAGTGAAGATGGCGCGCTCAGCGATGCCAGCACGCTGCGCCTGCCTGCGCTCTCGCCGCGTCCAAGCGAGCAATGGCATCCGCTCGATACGCTCTACCTGCCGCTTTACGGTCTGGATCGCTCGCGCTTGATCGGCATCATCACGCTCGATTCGCCTGCAGATGGTCTAGCGCCCACTGAGAGCGCCTTACGACCGATTGAGCTGTTCTCGGCGCAAGCAGCTGCCTCGCTTGAAAACGTGCGGCTCTATCAAGATATCCGCCGCGCTGCACAGCAAGAGACGCGCATCAACGAGCTGATGGAGACCATCACCAGCACGTTCGATCTCGATGAGATCATCACAGGCGTGGCGAACGGCTTCCAGCAGATGATCGCTTTCACGCGCATGAACATCGCCTTGCTGCGCGAGGATAACACATACTTCGAAGTGCGCCGCGTCAGCATCACGCCGCGCGGCGAGCTGCGCGTGAACCTGATGCCGAACGTGCCCGTCGAAAACACTGCACTTGGCTTGGCGGTCAGCGAGCCGATGCCGAAATTGTACGATCTGACCGATCCTGAGCAAGTGGCAGGCTTGGACGACTTGCGCACATGGCGCGATCTGGGCGAGCGCACGGCGTTGGTCGTGCCGATGATCGCCGGCGGACGCGCCGTCGGCGCCATTCACATGGGCAGCGAGCTGAGCGAGGCGTTCGGCTTCCGTGAACAGCTGGAATTTGTCTCGCGCATCGCTAATCTGACCGCCGTCGCGCTTGAGAATGCGCAGCTGCTGCGCGAGACCATCGATCGCGAACGCTTCTCGGTCGCGCTCAGCCGTGTTGGGCAGTCCGTGAACGCCATGCTCAACATGAACCAGATTCTGGATACCATCTGCGCCGAGTCGCTCGATATTCTGAACGTAGACGGCGTCTATGTGTGGCTTGTGGATCAGGATGAGCAGATCGGTGTGATCGGGCGCGGTCCGAACGCAGAGCAGTTCAGCGGCACGCGCCTCGCGCTCAGCGACTCCGACCTGCCGAGCGCGCGCGCTATCCAAACGCGGCAGCCTGTCCTGCTCAGCGCGTCCGAGTTCGATCAGTCCATCTACGCTGCCGAAGCATTGGTAGATGTGCCGATCGGCGCCTTGCTGTGCGTGCCGCTCCTGCGCGAGCAGCAAGCCATTGGCGCGCTCACCTTCATCAAGACCGACTCTG
>DAOTWB010000015.1:0-3300 GCA_034436235.1 Anaerolineae bacterium | reverse complement strand
GTAAATGCGCTCACCGCGTCCCGTGTTTTCCACAACGGTCGGGATGATCAGATCGAGCGGATGTTTGACGGTCATACCTCTCTGCCTTTCAGTGTCCTTCACGAGTTACTTGAGCATAGCAAACAGCGGCGCAGCGCTGCCACAAGAATTTCGCAAGCGCTCTAAGCCTTCTCATCCGTCTCTGATGTCTCAGACGCAGCAGGCAGCTCTGAACTTTCGGCTTGCGCTTCGCTCTGAGGTATCTGAATTTGCGTCTCAGCCACGGGCATGGTCAGATCGGTCGCCTCGCCGCGCCCAATGGCGACCAAACGTTCCTTCAAGCGATCCATCACCATGCGCAAGCCGATATCGCGCCGATTGGCGTCCGCTCTAAACATGCGGCGGAAAGTCTCAGCCTGTTCGGCGCTCACGCCGCCAATCGAGCCGAGCATAGACTCAATTTGCGCGTCCAGCTCAGCAGCGCTGACGCTGATCTTCTCAGCCGCGACCAGCGTTTGCATGACAAGGCTGCGCTTCAGGCGATTGATCGCCGTCTCGCGATATTCAGCGCGCAGCGCCGCGTCGTCTTTCTTCTGCACTTCCTTCAGCATTTCTAGCGATAAGCCGCGCTGCCGCAAATTCTGGCTGAGTTCTTCGAGGATGTCGTCAATGTAATCCTCGACCATCGCCTCAGGATAGCGCACAGTGGCGCCTTCCACAATTTTCTGGAAGATGATATCAGAGTAGGCATCGTCCGTCTCGCGCTTGGCATTTGCCTCAAGGTCAGCGCGCAGATGCGCCTTGAGATCGGCGAGCGTCTCAGCGCGACCATCGCTGGCGCGCTTGGCGAATTCATCGTCGAGTTCGGGCAGTTGGCGCGCCTTCACTTGCTTGACCGTGAACGTGATGTTGAAGGTGTGACCTGCCATGCGCGGATTCTCATAATCGGCAGGGTAGGTGAGCGCGACTGTGCGCGTCTCGCCAACTGTCACGCCAAGCGCTTGCTCAGTGAAATTCGGCATGAACTCGCGCTTGGGATCAGTGGTGAGCAGAATTTCGAAGTCGGTCTCTTCGATGAACGTCTCGGCATGATCGCGCTCAGCTTCAGTTGTCTGCGCCTCAGGCATCTCAGGCTGCGCTTCAGCTGCGGCATCCGCTTGCGCTTGATCGTGGTGATGGATCACTTCGCCGCGAATATCCACCTTGATCAGGTCGTTCATCTCAGCAGGACGATCCACTTCGATCTCTTCAGCATGGCGCTCGCGCAGCGACTCAAGCGCTTCTTGCACCTGCTCATCCGTGATCACAGGCGGCGTGTACTCATGGCGCACTTGACGGTAATCGCCTAAATCTACCTCAGGAGCTTTCGGCACGCTGAAGATGAGCTGCAGCGTCGGCTCGGTCTTGATATCTTCAAGGCTGCCTGTGGTATACGGCTCAAGCGCGGCGGCTTGCAAAGATTCGCGGTAGATTTCGTTGCCTAAATCTTCAAGCGCCTCGTCCATCACAGCCTGCTGACCGACATAATTGACGACGACGGCAAACGGCGCTTTGCCTTTCCGAAAGCCGGGAATATTCACTTTAGCGGCAATGCGCTTGGCAGCGCGCTGCATGGCAGCGTTGAGACGCTCTTCTGGCACGTCTACTATCAAGCGCGCAGTGTGATTTTCTAGGTGTTCAACCTGCATTCAAACACTTACCTTACACGAACGGGGATGATCGTTAGCGCTATGGCAGCCGCTTGCGCAGCTGGTCAAGGCTGTGGTGGGGACGGAGAGACTCGAACTCTCACGGATAATCCACATGATCCTAAGTCATGCGCGTCTGCCAATTCCGCCACGTCCCCATAACTCTTGCGGCATTATACCGCAAGGCTGCTGCGCCTGACAATGCCGAAATCGCCTGACGGCAGCGCGCTGCCGATCAGATGAATTGGACGCGCAGCAGGTAAAGTCCGCTGCCGCTGGCGACCATCACGCGCTCGCCATCGGGCAAGAATGCGCAGTTGGTCACGCCGCGATCCAAGAAGACGCTGTGCAGGCAAGTCTGATCGCTCAAGCGCCACAAGCGCACGCCGCCATTGCGCGCACCTGAGAGCAACCATTGTCCATCGGGCGAGAAAGCGAGCGCCTGCACATTGTGTGTGTGACCTTCCAGCCGCGTGAGCAACCTGCCCGTTTCCACTTCCCACAAGTTGATTTTCTTATCGTAGGCGCCAGTTGCTAAATACTGTCCATCAGGGCTGAAAGTGCAGACCAAGACGGAATGATTTCGATGCCCATCGAGCCTTGCACGCTCGCTGCCATCCGCAGCAGACCACAAGCGCGCTATGCCGTCCGCACTGGCGCTCGCAATGTAGCGTCCATCAGGGCTGATCGCGCAGCAATTGACCTGATCGCTGTGTCCGTCCAGCTGAAAACGTAACGCGCCGCTCTCAGCCGACCAGACGCGCACGCTTTGATCAGCCGACGCGCTCACAAACCATTTGCCATCAGGGCTGATCGCGCAGCGCCAGACCGCGTCTCGATGTCCTTCGAACGTGCGTATCAACCTGCCATCGGATAAATTCCACATGCGCAGCTTGTGATCGCGCCCGCCGCTGAGCGCCCAAGCGCCATCAGGGCTGATCGCGCAGCACAACACATCGTCCTTATGCGCACCATGAATGGCGCGCATTGGCAAGCCGCTTCCAATGCCCCAGACCACAAGCCGATCGCCGTTGTCGCCGATCACCAGCTTGCCATCTCGGCTGAGCGCGCCATACCACATCGGCACTGCGCGCGGATGCCGCTCAAGCCTTTGCAGCAAGCGCTGCACATCCCAAATTTTCACATCCTTGTCGTCAGAGGTCGTCACCAGCTGGCTGCCGTCAGGCGAGAAAGCAACGCTGCGCACTGCGTCCAGATGTTCGCGCAGGATTAGATATGCGCCATCGTTTGCGCGCAAGTGCCATAGGATCAAACTGCCATCTTCGCTGACAGAAACGAGCCATTGACCATCAGGGCTGAAAGCGACGCCGTTGACCGAACTCGTGTGTTCTCTCATACGGCGCACCCTGCCTTGACTATCCGTCGGCATGAGCAGCACTTCGCCGTCCTCACTGCCGATTGCCACTAGGTCGCCGCGTGGACTGAAGGCGACAGCGCGCAAGGCGCGTGCAGAAAGACTGCGATGATGGATCACCTCGAATAAATCTGCCCGCCATATGTTGAGGTCGCCGTCTTTGTGGACAGAGCAGAACAGGCTGCCGCTCGCGTTGAAGGCGATGGCGCTCGCCGCGCGTTCAGGGCGCGTCTCAAAGCGGTGCAGTCGGTTGCCTGT
>DAOTWB010000014.1:0-11398 GCA_034436235.1 Anaerolineae bacterium | reverse complement strand
TGCGCCTGAGCGGCTTTGAGCCGTCGCTATTCGCGTGCGCAGTCGGTCAAGAGCCGCTCACAGCGCGCGATCAGTATTTCAGCGCGTCGGAAGGCGGCGTCATCTGTCCTGAACATGCGCACGGGCGCGCTGTGCAGCCGCTCAGCCTGACCGCGCTGAAGGTCTTGCGGCACATGGCGCGCACTGAGTACGACGTTGTGCGCCAGCTGCGCTTGACGCCTGCCTTGCACGCCGAGCTAGAGCGCACGCTCGGCGGCTATCTGCTGCACCTGCTGGAGCATCGCCTGCGGAGCGCCGAATTCGTGCGCGAGCTGCGCGCGCGCTTACTCTGAAGGCTTGGGACGGCTCTGCCAGTAAAGTTTCTCGCGAATGTTCAGATCGGCGTTCCGAATCTTCATAGCGAGATCGATGGCGAGATTGCGCATCAGGCGGTAGCCGAGCTGCGGATAGGTATCGCACAGCAACATCAGCTTATCGCGCGGAATGACGACCAGGCGCGTATCGTGTGCGGCAGCGCGCGCGCCTGCCGAGCGCTTGCCTTCGTCCACGAGCGCGATCTCGCCAAAGGATTGTCCGCGTCCTAGCGTGGCGACCACGAACACGGAGTCGGTCGGTTGGCTGCCGACGAGCGATGGATCGAGTTCGATGTCCACTTCGCCGCTGGCGATGACGTACAGCTCCTTGCCTTCCGAGCCTTCCTCGAAGATCAGGTCGCCGCGTTGAAAATGCCTCTCCACGCCAATCGAGGCGATCAGCTCCAACTGAGTCGGCGTCATCTCGTAGAAAATCTCAGCTTGCCGTAAGATCGAGACAATTGAGGACATATCGTTATAAAACTCCTTGCCTGCGCACAGTGCATTGTAGCACGCTTGCCGCGCACACTCTACAGACTGCACAAAGCGATCATCTCATGTAGCGCAGGCAACGTGATGATCAGCGCGCTCTTCAGGTCGCGCTTGAGCAAACGCACAATTCGGCGGCGCGTCTCATCGGGCAAAAGATGTTTGATGCGCTGCCAAGCGCGGCGCGCCGCTGCCAAGAGCTGCTGCTCGCGCCGCGCGCGCTCACAAGGCACACCGCGCTGTGATCGTAGGCATTTTGGGCACCCCAATGATATTTGTACGGCTGATCGCCGCGATGAAAGTCGAACTCGCTCAGTCCTTCGGCAATTGCCTCTTGAATAGTGATGCCCGTCAGCATATCGCCGACGCTGTATTCGGCAAAGCGCGCGTCCCAGCCGGCAGCGAAGGTGTAGTAACGTCCCAGATAAGCGAAGCCATAGTCCACAGCTAAAGTCTCGCCATGGATGAGCAGGCGATACAGGCGCAGCCAACCGAGCTCCAAAAAGCGCTCAGCGACGGCGCGATGGAACGCGCGCAGCTCAGGCGTGCCAAAAGCGCCTTGCTCGCCCAGCGCCGTCCACTTCGCCTGATGCAGCGCGACCAATGCCTCGAAGAAGATGTGCAGCTCAGCCGCTTGCTGCACGCGCTGCCATGACCAAGCATCGCCAAAGGCTTCCGCATAGCGCCGCTGATCGCGACGGTAGTTTTTGCGCTTGCGCTGCCCTAGCACTGTGTTGCAGTACGTTTCCCAGTCGCCGGGCAAACTGATGTACGGGCAAATCTCGGGCTGCGGCTGCGCCTGCTCAGGATCGAGGTACGGCTGAATGGCAGCCAGAGTCGGCGAGCCTTCGGGCAAACTGGCGAGATGCAAGCGATCCCAGCGCTGGCGCTGAGCGAATAGGTGCGCCAGAAAGGCTTGGGCAATGCGCAGCTCCTGACCGCGCGCGCAGACGAAGTCCAGATGATCGCATTCCAGCTGCGCGGCTACAAAACTGATCTGCCGCCATTTTGTGCCGCGAATCGGCGCGAAGGTGTGCCGCAAGAGCGCCGTCACGCCGACGAGCGCGCCATGCGCGTCGCGCGCCGTCAAAAGCCACAGCTCATCATCCTTGCACAGGTGCTGCCAGACCAAACTTGTCCATTCCCAGCTGTTGTACAGGCAACGATTGGCGCTGTTCAGCTGGAGCGCTTCCCAGTCCGCTTTCAGCGCGCGCAGGTCGGCAGGATCGTGGCTGAGCGTCACGCGCAAGGGCGAGTCGTGCGCCACAGCCTGAGCAGGCATCGCAGTATCGGTCATCACGCTTCATCACTCCACAAGACAGTTGCTTAAGCCACTTCAGCCTTGCGCCTGCGCACAAGGCTGAGTCCGACTAGCCATGCTTCTAACAACGGACGGCGTCCTGCTATGAACAACAAGCCGCCATAGACGATCAACGCGATGACGCCTGCGCCGATCAGGTGCAGCAACAAGGGAAACTGCGCCGCTACGCTCTGCCACGCGCTCAACGCCAGCAGCAAGCCTGCGCTGGCGATCAACGGCGGACGGAAGACGCGCAAGAAGACCTTTGGCGAGAAGCTCAATAAGCGCGCGATGATCAGCAAGCGGATCGCCGCCGCGATCAACGAGGCGATCAGGTTGCCGAACGACGCGGCAGCGGCGATGCCTGTGCTGGCGCCTAGCGTCCAGATCAGCGGAAACGTGTACAGGCTCTCGACCAAGAGCAGCTTGGTCTGCAGATCAGGTCGCCCTAGCGCTTTGACGGCGTCGCCGGCTGCCCATGGGATGGTGTAAGCGATGCCGAGCAGCGAGAGGACTTGAAAGAGCGGCACGGCTTCCGTCCACTGCTCGCCATAGACGAAGGCGACCAGTTGCGGCGCGACCATGAACAGCGTGAAGCCGATGCCGAAGGTCACAAACGCCGTGTATTGCGTGGTGGCGAGGAAACTGTTGGTCAGCGCCGCGCGATCGTCCTTCAGCCGCGAGAAGATTGGGAAGAGGATGCGCGTCAGGATCAGGCTGAAGTTCGCCATCAGCAGCTCAGGAATTTTATAGGCGACAGTGAAGTAACCGAGCTGCGTCGCGCCTAGGATCAGTCCAATCACCATCTGATCGGCTTGATCGAGCGCGACTGCCAGCAAGTTGAAGAGCAGGATGTGGACGCCATACTGCCACAGCGCGCGCGCGACCACGCGAAACGCAAGCGCGGACGCCACGCTGAGAGCCGCCACAGCGCTGCCACGCGCACGCTGACGCCGACTAGGTGTCCGAGTGCCAAGCTCCAGACGCCAAGTCCGCCCAGCGCCATAGCGACCGTCGCGACGCCTTTCACCATTGCCGAGATCAGATCGGGCAAAAAACGCCTGCGGAAGCGCAGGTCTTTTTGCAAAATCGCCGCGTGCGCTTGTCCCAGCCCTTCGAAGATGAACGCCAAGCCCATCACGCGCACGATGTCGGTCAGTGCAGCGCTGTTGAAGAGCTGCGCGATCCACGGCGCCAGCGCGAACAAAACGCCGTATTGCGCCGCACCGACCGCCAAATTGATCCAAAAGGCAGTATCAGCCGTCAGGTCAAGCGCTTCATCGTGGTAGATCAGCGCGTCGTTGATGCCGAAACTGCGCACCACTTCGATGAAATTCAGGACGATCAGCGCGAAACCGATCACGCCGAAATCGTCGGGCAGCAGCAAGCGCGCCAAGAGCGCCGTGCTGAGCAGCGTCATCAAACGTCCGCCCAAATAGGCGCTGTACGCCCAGATCATGCCTTTGGCGGCGCGTTGTGAAAGGCTCATCCGTCGCTCTCGCTCGCTTTTTACGCCTTGTGTAACAAAAGTATATCAGCTTTTAGACAGTTTCAGTGTAAAAAGCTGTAAAAAGCAGTGATTAGAAAAGTCTTCACAGCTATTTCAGCTCGAGCAGCGCGCGATCAACGCCGATCTCAAGGCAACGCGCGATCAGCCGTTGCGCATTGTGATAAGGCTGATATTCCTCAGGCGACGCCTGCTGAAGGCTGAGCCATTCCATCTTTTGTGTGATGAGCGCCAAGCCTTCAGGCGTGGCGACGCTCGGAAAGCGCTCGACCACTTGGCGCATCTCATCGGCGTCCTTCGCCAGCATCAGCAACAGGATGCCCATCTCGGTCAGCATGGCGCGATCATCGCCTTCAGCCGCGATGAAACGCGCGTGTTGCGCCGCACCTTGCTCAATGCCCAAATCCGCCGCTCTGCGCCACAGGTCGGCGCGCTGGCGCACACGCCGATAGCGCGCGACGTCCGCAGCGCGCGCCGCTTTGACCAATTGCTCTTCCAAGAGCGTATCGGCTGTCTCATCGCGCAGGAAATCAGGCGCGGCTTTCAGAAAAGCTAGCGCCTGCGCAGGCGTGCTTGTCCTGAGATAGGCGAAGACTCGGCTGAGCGTCTGCGCACCTTTCAGAATCGTCTCGTAGAGCGCGCGCATCTCGGCGACGTTGCCGCGCGCGCCGTCCGCGCCATGCTCGCGCGCCGCGATCAGAATGGCTGATTTGTTCGCCAAGTTGCGCACAGCGGCAGCGTCGTTTTGCTCAACAGCGGCGGCGATCTGGTCATCTAGCCAAGCGAGCAGCGCGTCATCGCGCAACAGATCGAGCTGCTCAGCCAGATAGCGCAAGGCTGCATCCAGACTCTCAGCGGCGACGTAAGCGCGCCAACGCGGCGTGTCGTCCTGCGTGATGCGCACGCCTGACTCTTTGAGCAGCAGCTTGGCGTACGCTTCGATCTGCACTTCGTCCAGCGGCTCGACAGATGGCGGCGCCGCTTTGCCGCCGAACAAGCCTTTGCGCAGCGGCGGCGCAGGGCGCGGCACGGAGCGCGCTTCTTCTTCCAAAATTTCCAAGCCGACCGCCCAGTCCCAAGCGCGCTCGCGACTCAAGCGATCTTTCAGGAAGCGGATCACGCCGAAGAACAGGTTATCGAGCGCTTGGACGGGCAATTGATCGAGCCGTGCGTCGCCGTGAAAGATCGCGCTCAGATTCTGCGCGACGCGCGGCGCGTCTTTGATCGGCGGCACACTGGGAAAGCGCAAGACGCTGCGCGCAGGCTGCCAGAGCGCGACGGCGCGCACTTCGCCTTGATCGCGCAGCGCGTCTAGAAAGCGGCGCAGACGGCGAATCTTGCCGCGCACATAGTACAACGGCGTAGTGCGCTCTTCATTGGCGAGAAAAGCGTCAAAAGGCGGCGCCAGCGCCTCAACCTTGGCGATGATCTCAAGGATGTGATCGGCGCGCTCTGCCAGCAAGAGCAGCTCAAGCGTCTCAGTCATCCAACGCTGATGACGCGGATCGGCGGCGTCCATCTCAGCCGTCTTGCGCGCCAAATCGCTCTGATGGCGCTTGTTGCCCCGCACCAGATAGCTGGTCTTCAGATCGCCTGTGTTGACCACTTTGAAATAGTCGGCTTGCTCAGCGGCGCGCAAAAAATCGCGCCAGCTTGCCATGCCATACGCGCTGAGCGAGAAATTCGGGAACTTTTGGTGAAGTGCAGGCTGCAATAAGCTCAACGTGAATGGCGCACCTTGCTCGCGCTCGCCGATCAAACGCGCGAGGTACTCGAAAACGCTCTCTAAACTTGGCACGTTCATGGCGACCTGCCGTCAGTAGCTACAGCTGCTCACTTCGCGTATTGTACCATCAAACTTGCCTGCGCTTATATGGCGTGTAGCCTTCCAAGATCGAGCCGCCGATGAACTCGCGCAGCAGCGAGTTATCAGGCACGTACTCAGCGCTGGCTGCGCTCACCCATTCGAGGAAAGCGAGCAGCCGCTTCGCTTCGACGTAATGCGGCGAGTCAGGATCGACGCGGCGCAAGAGCGGCTCGGCGTATGGCTTCAGGACGGCTAACTCATACGCCAAGCCGCTGTTGAAGATCATGTCCGCATGTTCCTGATATGGGAAGATGTTGCGCTTCTCGCCGCGCCGCACGCTTTCCCAGCGCTTGAGCGTCTGCTCAGCGCTATAGCCGCGCTTGGCAGCATCGCGGATGATGCGCCGCAGCAAACGCACGTCCGTCGTGGCGACGCGATTGTGCAGGTCAAGGTTGAGCGCCGTGAGCAACGAGACGTAAATGCGCAGCACGCGCTCCGACTCGATCTCAGGCAATAAGTCAGGATTCAAGCCGTGAATGCCTTCCGCGATGATGATCTGATCGTCGCTCAAGCGCACGATCTCGCCGTCGCGCGGCTTGCCTGTCTTGAAATCAAAGTGCGGCAGCTGCACTTGCGCACCTTGAATGAGCGCCTTCACATCGTGATTCAAGCGCTCCAAGTCCATTGCGCCGAGCGCTTCGAAGTCGTACTCGCCGTGTTCGTCGCGCGGCGTGCGCGAGCGCTCGACGAAGAAGTTATCCATCTCAAGCGTGTACGGCTTGATGCCGTATGCCATCAGTTGGACTGCCAAGCGTTTCGAGGTGGTCGTCTTGCCTGAGCTGGACGGACCGGCGATCAGCACGAGGCGCGTGCCGCGCTGATGCGCCAACGCGATCTGGCGCGCGATTTCGTCCAGATAGCGCGTGTGCAGCGCTTCGGCGATCAGCACTTCTTCGCGGAAGCGTCCGTTGTTCACGGCGTCGTTCAGCTCGCCGATATCTTCCAAGCCGATCAGGCGCTGCCAGAGCTTGTGCTGATGAAAGACGGCTTCCAACTTGTGCGAAGGCTGATACGGCAGCAAGCGATCGGGCGACTCAGGACGCGGATAGCGCAGCACGAAGCCTTCCTCAGCGCCGATCAGCTCGAAAAGCCTGAGGCAGCCTGTGGAAGGCGCCATGTAGCCGAAGAAATAGTCTAACGTGCCGCGCAATTTGTAGACGGTCAGGTAATCTTTCTGGCGATTCTTGAGCAGGCGCAGCATCGGCTGATCGCCGCGTTGCTCAAACCAAGCGATCGCTTCCAGAAGCGGTATCTCGCGGCGCACAATCGGCTCATCGGCGGCGATGATCTGCGCCATGTGCGCGCGCAACTGCTCAAGCTCAGCCGCGCTGAAGTTAGGACGACCAAGCACTTCGCAATACAAGCCGCCCGATGGAATCGAGTGCTTGACGGCGATCTGACAGCCGAACAACTCAGCGGCAGCGGTCGTCAGCACGAGGACGAGCGTGCGCCGATAGATTCTGCCGCCGTCGCTATGGCGCAAGGTGATCGGCTGAACGCGCACGTCTGCTGTGATCGGATAGGTCAGCTCGACCAAGCGATTGCCGATCAGCCCTGCCAAGATCGGCTGTTCAGGATGCTCAGGCGGATAAGCGGCTTGGCTATAGGCGAGTAGCGGCGTGCCGAGCGGCGCGCTGAACGTCCGACCATCAGGGAAGGTGACGAGCGCGTCGGTGCGCGGCGCGGCGGCGATAGGCAAAGCGTGTGTGGCGGACATGACGTAACTCTCATGGCGCATGAGTCTGCACACGGCAAGTGTAGCGGCTATGCGCGCTCGTGTCTAGGCACGGCGCTCAGCTGCCGCACCTGCGCGATCACATCTGTCGCGCTCACCAGCGACTCGCCAACTAGGATCGCGTGCGCACCACAGGCTGCCATTGCCGCTACATCCTGCGCCGTGTGAATGCCGCTCTCGGCGACCAGCGTGACGTGCGCAGGCACGCGCGGCGCAAGGCTGCGGAAGACGTTCAGGTCAACCTTGAATGTGTGCAGATCGCGATTGTTGATGCCGATCAGCGGCGCGTCAAGGCGCAGGGCGCGCTCTAGCTCAGCTTGCGTGTGTACCTCGACCAACGCCGCCAGTCCATGCGCGACTGCCGCCGTGTGCAGGTCGCGCAGCTTGGCGTCATCGAGGATGGCGACGATCAGCAGCACGGCATCCGCGCCGTGCGCGCGCGCCTCGACGATCTGCCGCTCGTCAATCGTGAAATCCTTGCGCAGGACGGGCAAATTGACCGCTTGGCGCGCCGTCTGCAGATCGGCGAGACTGCCCATGAAGAAGTCGCGGTCGGTCAGCACTGAGAGCGCGGTCGCGCCGCCTGCCGCATACTGCTGAGCGAGACGCGCGGGCTGAAAATCGGCGATCAGCACGCCTTTGCTGGGCGAGGCGTGCTTGATCTCGGCGATCAGCGCCACGCGCCCATCGGCGCGGCGCAGCGCCGATGCAAATGGACGCGGCGGCGCGCTCGGCGTCGGCAGGCTCGCCATATCCAAGTCTGCCAACTCCTCGATCTTGCGCGCCACAATCCGATCCAAGATGGTGTTCGTGCGTTGAATGCCGCGCTGCATGGTCACCTCTACATGGCAGGCTGCGCAAAGCGCTGCGAATAGGCGATCAGCGCGTCCAGCTTGTTCAGCGCCGCGCCGCTCTCCAGACTCTCTGCGGCAAGGCGCACGCCGTCCGCCAGCGAGTCGGCGGCGCCGCCTGCCACGAGCGCAGCAGCCGCGTTCAGCAGCACGACGTCGCGCTTGCCGCCGTCCATCTCGCCCGAGAGGATGCGCCGCGCGATCGCCGCGTTCTCTTGCGGATCGCCGCCGCGCAGCGCGCTCGGCTCGCAACGCGCGAAGCCCAGCTCGCGCGGATCGAGCGTGTACGTGCGCACGTCGCCGTCGCGCAGCTCGCTGATCCGATTCTCGCCAACCGTGCTGAGTTCATCCAAGCCGCCTGCGCCATGCACCACGAGCGCAGCCTGCGCGCCGAGTCCGTGCAAGACGTGCGCCAAAGGCTCGGTCAAGCTCGCATCGTAGACTCCGAGCAATTGCCGCGCCGCGCCTGCAGGATTGGTGAGCGGACCGAGGATGTTGAACAGCGTGCGCACGCCTAGCTCGCGGCGCGGCTGCACAGCGTGCCTCATGGCAGGATGAAAGTTTGGCGCGAACAGGAAGCCGATGCCGATCTCATCAATGCACAGGCTGACCTGCTCAGGCGTCAGGTTCAAGTTCACGCCGAGCGCGCTCAGCACGTCGGCTGAGCCGCACTGGCTGCTCACTGAGCGATTGCCGTGCTTGGCGACAGGCACGCCGACGCCTGCCACTACAAAAGCGACCGTCGTGGAGATGTTGAAGGTATGCGCGCCATCGCCGCCTGTGCCGCAGGTATCCACCAGACGGCTTGTATCGCGCACAGGCACTTTGTTGGCAGCTTGGCGCATGGCGCGCGCGCCGCCGATGATCTCATCTACTGTCTCGCCTTTCAGACGCAACGCCATCAGATAGCCGCCGATCTGCGCTTGAGTCGCCTCGCCGCGCATGATCGCGCTCATAGCAGCCTCAGCTTCGGCAGCTGTCAGATGCTCGCGCCGCGCCAACTTGCTGATCGCGTGTTGAATGCCCATCGCGTCGTCTCCTCATGCGCGCACAGGTGCGCGCACGCTCAGGAAGTTCTGCAGCAGCCGCGCGCCGAAGATAGTCAAGATGCTCTCAGGGTGAAACTGCACGCCGAAGACAGGATATTCAGTGTGCTGCAAACCCATGATCTCGCCTTGATCGGTGAAGGCGGTCACTTTCAGGCACTTGGGCAGCGATTGCTCTTCCACGATCAGACTGTGGTAGCGCGTCGCTTCAAACGGATTGGGCAGCTCGGAGAAAATGCCGTTGTTCTTGTGATAGATGAGCGACGTCTTGCCGTGCATCAGGCGCGGCGCGCGCTTGACCACGCCGCCATACGCCTGCCCAATGCATTGATGCCCAAGGCACACGCCTAGGATCGGCACGCGGCTGCCCAGCTGTCGAATCGCCTCTAGCGAGATGCCGCCGTCATCAGGATCGCCGGGTCCGGGCGAGATGACGATGTGCGATGGATTCAGCGCGGCAAGCTGCTCAACCGTCAGCGCGTCGTTGCGGAAAACCTGAATCTGCGCGCCCAACATGCCGAACGCCTGCGCCAAATTGTAGGTGAAGCTATCGTAGTTATCGATCAGCACAATCATGTCTCGTCTTCCTCTCAGATCAGACCGCGCTCTGCGTTTTCAATGGCGATGGCGACTGCCCGCGCCTTGTTGATCGTCTCTTGATACTCTTTGGCAGGCTCGCTATCGGCGACCACGCCGCCGCCTGCCTGCAAGTAGACGCGCTTGCCGCGCATGACGAGCGTCCGAATGGCGATGCAAGCGTCCATGCTGCCGTCGTAGCTGAAATAGCCGATTGAGCCGCCGTAAATGCCGCGCCGCGTGCCTTCCAGCTCTTCGATGATCTCCATCGCGCGGATTTTCGGCGCGCCTGTGAGCGTGCCTGCTGGGAACGCCGCGCGGAACAGCGCGTAAGCGTCTAGATCGGCGCGCAGCCTGCCTTCCACGTGCGACGTGATGTGCATCACGTGCGAGAAGCGCTCGATGAACATCATCTGCGGCACGCGCACTGTGCCGTAATCGCAGACTCGCCCAAGGTCGTTGCGCGCAAGGTCAACCAGCATGACATGCTCAGCGCGTTCCTTCGGATCGCGGAGCAGCTGCTCAGCGTTCGCCTGATCTACAGCGTGATTAGGATCGCGCGGCGCTGTGCCTGCGATGGGACGAATGGTGGCAGTGCGCGTCGGCGCGTCAAAGCGCACCAACATCTCGGGCGAGGCGCCGATCACGTGCAAGTCTTCGCTTGGGAAGCGCAGGAAGAACATATAAGGCGATGGATTCAACATGCGCAAGGCGCGATAGATGCTGAACGGATGCGCGTCAGTCTCGCGCGTGAAGCGTTGCGACGGCACGATTTGAAAGGCGTCGCCGGCGGCGATGTATTCTTTGGCGCGCAGCACGCGCGCTTCGTACTCAGCCTGCGTGAAGTTCGCCATGAGCGGCGGCGGCTCTGCAGGCGGCGTTGGCGCGGGCAAGCTGGGCAGCGGCTGCCGCAGACGCGCCACAATCGCCTCGATGCGGCTGATCGCGTTGTCATAGGCGGCGCGCGGATCGCCTATGTTGTGCGCATTGGCAAGCACTAGCACTTGGTGCTTGACGTGATCGAAGATGACCAGCGTATCCACCAGCATCATGCCGAGATCGGGCAGCTGCAGCTCGTCCACGGCAGTCGCAGGCAGGCGCTCGAAGTGGCGCACGATATCGTAGCTGAGGAAGCCGACTGCGCCGCCGATGAAGCGCGGCAAGGCGGGCAGATTGACGGGCTTGTAAGCGCTGACGGCAGCCTTGATCGCGTCGAGCGGATCCTGATCGGCGCTCAGCGTGCGCTGCGTCACATGCTGAGCGCGCCGCTCAGTCAGGTCGCGTCCGCGCACAGTGAGGACGGCAGACGGATTCACGCCGAGGAACGAATAACGCGCAACTTGCTCGCCGCCTTCCACGCTTTCCAGCAGGAAAGACGGCTCATCGGCTTGCGCCAGCTTCAAATAGACCGAGACAGGCGTCTCCAGATCGGCGGGCAGTGCGCGATAGATCGGCACGAGGTCGCCTTGCGCGAATAGCTCGCGCACTTCTTCGAAGGTCAGCGAGTAAAGGCGCTGCGGCGCCGTGCGAAAAGCGATAGGTGAAGCAGTCATGGCACGCTCCTGAACACAGAATCAAAACGCGCTCTCTCCAGCTAGGGACGAGAGCGCGCTTCCCGTGGTGCCACCCTACTTAGCCGCCCTGCACGGCGACTCACTCTGCGCAGGCACAGCC
>DAOTWB010000013.1:0-11935 GCA_034436235.1 Anaerolineae bacterium | reverse complement strand
GGCTCGAAGAGTGGACTGTTCTGAGCGCGGATAGGCGCGGCAAGGCTTGCCAGCGGCGCCAGCGCCAGCGATAAGATCACGACCGCGGCGAGCAGTTTCAACTTAGGCGTTTTCATCGTTCATTTCCTGTGACTCATACAATTCGGCAGTGAATAGGTCAGACTCAGGCGCTGGGCTGGGATGCCCGAGGATCAACAGACGCCTTCGCGTGCTGCCTGCTTCAGGCGGCTGCGCTTCCAGCGCAGTGAACATGCGATGAAGCGCGCGCTTCAGCTCGGCGAACGCTTCATCTGTGGCGTGAAAGACGTAGTCGTGAAACAAGACCTGGTGCAGGTCAGGCGGCGCGCTGCGCATGAGATGTTCAGCGAACGCGCTGCTGGCTGCATTGCTGTAGATGAGCGCGAACTCAGCCAGTTGCGCAGCGCTCACCTCGCGTTGCACGTCTTCTTGCGTGATGTGTAGCGCGTCGTCATCTATGGTGTATATCTTCTCCTCAATGCCGTTGACGAGGCGCGTCTCGGCGACTTGGATCAAGCCGTTTGCCAACAGCAGCCGCAAGTGACGGTAGAGCGATGGCTTCGGCACATCCTTCAACAGCGCGTGCAGCTGCGACGTAGAGAGCTTGGCGCGATGCAACGCCTGACAGATGCGGATGCGCACAGGATGATTGACCAACTTGAGTTGCGCTGATAGCTGACTCACATGCCTCTCGCAGTCTTCTGAAGCGCTATCACGTTTTGAGAACGTTCTCGTTTTTGAGAATATACAAAACGCGCGCGCTTGTCAAGCGCGTGAATCAAAAAGTGGACTCATTGAGTCCACTTTTTGATGGTTGTTTGCGATCTGACGATCAGTTGATCTCGATGGTGAACGAGCCGAGCATCTCGCCGAAGATCGGCATCACTTCGTCTTGGCGCTCGACAGAGCAAGTGGTGGTCAGGCTGAAGAGAATGCCGTTAGCGATGTAGAAGGTCTGCGTTTGCAGCACTTCGGTCTGATTTTCTTCATTGAACCATGTGTAGACCTGATAGCGACCTTCAACGGCGCGTCCGGTCACGGCGCCTTCGTCCTGCAGCGCAAAGCGCGGATATTCCTGCTGCTGCGTGCGGCGCGCGTTTTGCAGCACGGCATCCACTGTGACGTCCGGCTGCACAGCCTGCAGCGTGATGATCAAGTTTGAGCGCAGCTGATTCTCGCCGCGTGGCGGCTCAACGATCATCGCTTGGATTTGCGGCGTGGCGTTCACGAACCAGTTGGATGGCACGCGCAGCGAGAAGACCGGACCTTGAAAATGAACCCACATCGGTGTAGCCAAGAGTTTGCTCCTTAGTTACGGATTGCGAACCACGCATAGCTTACCAAACCACAGGACGGATTGCTCATCCGCCCTATGGCTGCCTCACGGCAAGAACATCCTACCGATGTCCATGGCGCCTCGGGCGAAGTCAGCGACGTTGCGCCCAACCTCTTGCGCGGTCTGGATGCCTTGATTGATGATGCCTCTGGCGTCAATGGTGACATCGAATTTGCCGCCGACGCCCACGCCCAACGTCGCGCCGATTGCACCGCCGATGTGAATCTTGCCCTGATCATAGCCGAACTTCACATCACCTTGCACGCCGAGTCCGTAGCTAACATAGCCACTGGCAGTGCCACCAACGGTCAGTCCATCCACAACTTGATGCTGATAGGAAATCTGTCCCTGCGCCCTGCCGCCTATGAACGCATCGCCGCCAATGTTCACATAGGCTTGACCTGGCGCAAGGACAGCGGCTGCCTGTCCTTGCACTTGCGCGCCGACATAGGCTTCGGCTGCTGCTTTCAGACCGCCGATCTCAGCCGAGGCGCCTACACGCGTCAGGTAAGCGCCCATCTGCGTTGAAGCGCCGATTTTGACACCATCGTTCCCAACTGAGACATCCCACTTGGCAGAGGCATCGTAGCTGAGCAGCTCAGCGTAGGCGCCGCCCTTGAGCGCGCCCGCTTGGAAGTCTAGATCGCCGCGCATCAAGGCGGCACGCTGAGTCCACAGGTCGCCGCCCAACAGTCTTACTTTAGTTTGATCCAAGACATTCTTGAGTGGACCCTCGCTGACAAAGCGCTGCTTGCTGAATTCATGCCCGCCGCTTCTCTCGAATAGTTTCTTTGGATCGCCGATGTAATTCAGGTCTTTCAGCTTCACTGGCGAGAGCGCGCTGCTCTTGCCCACATCCAATGCAGTGAGCCTGCCGCTGAGACCGAACGGACCGCTGCCGATGGCGTTGCCTAACGCACCGCCGACCAATGCGCCCAGCGGACCGCCCAACATGCCGCCGACCATCGCGCCGATCATGCCGCCCATGTTCACGCCGCCGCTCGACGCGCTGCTGCTGCCCGCTGAACCTACAACGCCGCTGAAGTCAACGCTGCCGCCGCTATTCGGCACAGGCATGGTGCTAAACTCGCCGTCGCCGCCGTAGAAGAGCTGCCCTGCTTGCTCTTCGGCAGCCCGCAAAATCTGCGCAATGCGCGCGGTCTGTGCGCCGCCCGTGTGCAGCGCGTTCACAAGGCGCTCTAAGCCCGGCAGCACAAGGCTCTCCATCTCGTTGTAAAAACGATTGGCGCCAACGCCGATCCAGCCGCCGTCGCGCAGCTGAGACATACAGTTGTACACTTGCCGCCCTAGCGCCAGCGTCCGATCGCCTTGCTGCGTGAATTGCGCCGCGATCTGCCCCAGTTGATCGTAATCAGCTTGAATTTTATCTGCATTCGCCATAGCCAAGTCACTCCGCCTGTTGCCCGACGATACGCCTACGATTGTACGCCAAGTGGCTAGACAGGATCAAAGAAGACGCCTCACAAATCCGCGCCGAACGGCACAACTGCTACGCAATTTTTTCAAGTTTTTTACGCGCTTTTTGCAAGTTCAGCGCCAATGATTGCTGCTGTGGTGTGCGATGCGTTCTGCACATCGAAAAACAGGGCGGATTGCCGATCCGCCCTGCAGCTGCTTTACGGCAAAAACATTCTGCCGATATCGAAGACGCCTCTGCCGAATTCAGCGATATTGCGCCCAACCTCTTGCGCAGTCTGGACGCCTTGATTGATGATGCCTTGTGCATCAATGGTGATATCGATCTTACCGCCAAGACCGACGCCCAAGGTTGCGCCAAGTGTGCCGCCGATGCGAATCTTGCCTTCATCATAGCCGAATTTGAGATCAGCCTGCGCACCAATACCATAGCTGACGTAGCCACTGGCAGTAGCACCGACGCTCAGCCCGTCCATGACTTGATGGTTATAGCTAATTTGACCCTCTGCTTTACCGCCTGCAAAGACCTCGCCGCCAATACCGACATACGCCTGACCAGGCATCAAGACTGCACCTAGCTCGCCTTGCACTTGCGCGCCGATGTAGGCTTGTCCTGCCGCTTGTAAGCCGCCGATCTCAGCCGAGGCGCCTACGCGCGTTAGATAGGCGCCCGCTTGCCCTGAAGCACCTATGTTGACGCCGTTACGCCCAATCGAGGCTTCCCACTCGCCAGATGCATCGTAGCTGCCTAGCTCAGCAAAGGCACTGCCTCTGAGTGCGCCTGCTTGAAAGTCCAAATCGCCGCGTAGCGCTGAGCCGCGCTGACTCCACAGCTCGCCACCTGCCAGCACCACTTTGCCGTCCACGCTGCGGTTGATGAACTTCTCATCGGCGCCGTCTGTGTACTCGCCGAATAAGTGCCGACTGCTGAATTCATGCCCGAAATTGCGGCTGTACCGCGCAGGATCAGCGCCGATGTAGTTCTCGAACATCTTCAACGGCGAGAGCGCGCTGCTCTTGCCCACATCCAGCGCCGAGAGCCTGCCGCTGAGACCGAACGGACCGCTGCCGATAGCGTTGCCTAACGCGCCGCCAACCAGCGCGCCCAGCGGACCGCCCAACATGCCGCCGACCATCGCGCCGATCATGCCGCCCATGTTCACGCCGCCGCTCGACGCGCTGCCGCCGCTATTCGGCATAGGCATGGTGCTAAATTCGCTGCCGCCGCTGTTCGGCATAGGCATGACGCTAAATTCGCCGCCGCCATGAAAGAGTTGCCCTGCTTGCTCTTCGGCAGCCCGCAAAATCTGCGCGATGCGCGCGGTCTGTGCGCCGCCCGTGTGCAGCGCGTTCACAAGGCGCTCTAAGCCCGGCAGCACAAGGCTCTCCATCTCGTTGTAAAAACGATTGGCGCCAACGCCGATCCAGCCGCCATCGCGCAGCTGAGACATACAGTTGTACACTTGCCGCCCTAGCTCTAGCGTCCGATCACCTTGCTGGGCGAATTGCGCTGCGATCTGCCCCAGTTCATCGTAATCAGCCTGAATTTTATCTGCATTCGCCATAGCCAAATCACTCCGCCTGTTGCCCGACAACACGCCTACGATTGTACGCCGAGCCGCTGAGCAGGATCAAAAGGAACGCTGCAAAAATCCCTGCCCGTGCGCGCAATCGCTACGCAATTTTTGCAGGTTTTTTACGCACTTTTTGCAAGTTTGGCAGCTAGGCGCAGTGCGCCGATCCCCTAATTTTTAGGGATCGCGCAACCTTCGCTGACGGACGTAAGATAAAAACGTTTGCGGCGAAACAAAGGAGTCTAAGATGATGAGCGCTGCAGCTGCTATTCAAACAACGGGCTTGAGCAAGCGCTACGGACGCGCAGGCGACTTCGCGCTTGCCGATCTGGACTTGACCGTCCACAAGGGCGAGATTTTCGGCTATCTCGGTCCGAATGGCGCAGGCAAGACGACTACTATCCGCCTGCTGCTGGATTTCATCAGACCGACGCGCGGCAGCGCACAAGTGCTGGGCATGGACGCACAAGCGCAGTCGCTGGAAATTCGGCGGCGCGTCGGTTTTTTGCCCGCCGAGCTGAGCCTGTGGGATAATTTGAGCGGTTGGCAGGTCATCCGCTACATGATGGCGTTGCGCGGCACTGTGCAGCAAGCGTACGTCCATCAGCTGATCGAGCGCCTCGCCTTCGATCCGAGCAAGACCGTGCGCAACTATTCCAGCGGCAACAAGCGCAAGCTGGGCTTGATCCTCGCTTTGATGCATCAGCCTGAGTTGCTGATCCTCGACGAGCCGACCAACGGTCTTGATCCGCTGATGCAGCAGACCTTCTATCAGCTGGTGCGCGAGGCGCAAGCGCGCGGCGCCACGATCTTCCTCTCATCGCACATCCTGAGCGAAGTGCAGACGATCTGCGAGCGCGTGGCAATCCTGCGCGAAGGCAGGCTGCGCGCTGTGGAGCGCGTGGCAGACTTGATGCGCGTCAATTTCAAGTGGGTGACGCTCACCTTCCGCGAGGCGGTCAGTCCGAGCTTGCTGACAGGCGTGCGCGGCGTCTCAGAGGTGAGCGGCGAAGGCGCGCAACTGAAGTTCCGCCTGAGCGGCGACTTCGATCCGATCTTACGCGCCGTCAGCGCTCACTACGTGGTGGACTTGCACGTGCAAGAGCCGAGCCTTGAAGAAGTCTTCCTCGCGTTTTATGGCAGTGGTACAGCAATGCCTGCGCAGGCAGGGCAGATGGAGATGGTGCGATGAGCGGCGTGATTTTTCGTGAGACTGTGCGGCGCAGTTGGCGCAGCGCCGTTTTGCTCGGCTTGACGCTGAGCGTCATGGCGCTCTACATCACAGCCGTGCTGAACGATTCGCGCATTGTCGAGACGTTCACGCAAATGGCGGCGAACTTGCCGTTCTTGATCAACACGCTAGGCGGCGGCGACGCAGCGTTCATGGCGACGCCGCTCGGCTTGATCAACTATGGCTACTATAGCTGGCTGATCTTGGCGGTGTGCGGCTATGCAGTCTATCTAGGCGTGTGCGTGACGATCAACGATGAAGAGCGCGGCGCGCTGGACGTGCTGCTGAGCGCGCCTGTCACGCGGACGCAAGTCGTGATCGAGCGACTGCTCGCCTTCGCCGTCTTGATCGCGCTCAGCGTGTTGATCGGGCATCTCGGCTTGACGGTCATGGTCATCTTTTTCGATTCCTTCCGCCAAGCAGTGGATCAGGCGCGTCTGTTGCAAGGCTCGCTGAATATGCTGCCTGCGGCGTGGTTCGTGTTGGCGCTGACGGCTGCGCTGGGCGCTGTAGTGCGGCGCCGCAGCACTGCGGCTACGCTTGGCGGCGCTGTGGTGGCAGGCAGCTTCTTCGTGGATACCTTCGGACGGAATGTGCCGGATGTGGACGGCTTGCGCGCCGTCTCATTCTTGAGCTACTACAACAGCGCCGCCGTCTTGAGAGACGGCTTGCAGATGAATAACGCGCTGCTCTTGCTCGGCATTGCGGCGCTTTTGATCAGCATCGCCGTGATCGGCTTCCGTCGCCGCGATCTGGGCGTGTGAGGCGCATTCGCGCAGTTCCCTTGCGGCAGCTTGGCAAGGGAACTGCCGTGGCTCAGCGCAAGCCGCGCCAGTAGCGCTCTTCGCGCCAGACGTTCGCCGTGTTACTGTAGCCTGCCTGTTCCCAAAAGCCGGGACGATCCTCAGCGGTGAACTCGATAGCGCGCAGCCACTTGCCGCCTTTCCACAAGTAGCGATCTGACTCTTGCGGCTGCCCTGGCAAGGCGCCCATCACGCCGCGCAGCGGATAGCCGTGTTCAGGCGTGAGCGGCTCGCCGTCGTAGTGCGTGGCGAGCAGGAAATTGCTGGCGAGGATGACTTCAACAGGCGTGTTGGTGGTATAGCCGAATTCGCAGTGCTGAATGGCGTAGCGCGCCTCTGGACGCAATTTGATCAAGCCTGCCTCGAGCAGCGTTTTCAGATGCACACCGCGCCAGCGCGTATCGAACTTGCTCCAGCCTGTGACGCAGTGAATATCGTAGACGACCTCGGTCTGCGGCAGCGCGTTGAATGCTTCCCACGACCAGACGCGCTCTTGCTCGACCAAGCCGAAGATGCGGAACGTCCATTGGCTCAGGTCTTTGTAGATCGGCACAGCGCCGTAGTGCAGCACAGGGAATTTCTGCGTGAGCGTCTGTCCTGGCGGCAGGCGTCCGCTCTCGCGTACTTCCTCTTCCTTGCGGCGGCGACTCAAGAAGTTCTCGAACATGGCGATGTCATCCTCTCATCAGGCTTCTTGGAAGAGATTGTAGCCAAAAGCGGACGCAACGGCACGTCTAGAAATATTCTGCGATTGGAATGTACGCCAGTTGGTAGCCATCAGGCTGGTAGCCAAGCCTGCGATAGAGCGGCGCGCCCATGCTGGAAGCGGCGAGCGCCGTGCCGCTGTAGCCTTCGGCGCGCGCGCGCTCATGCAGCGCTTGCATCATGGCGGCTGCCACGCCGCGCCGCCGCGCAAAAGGCAGCGTGGTCACGTTATAGACGCCTGCCACGCCGCCGCACAGCGCCAGACTGCCGGCGCCGCACGGCTGATCGCCAAGCCATGCTACCACATGCCGACCTTCAGGCAGCGCCAGCATCACATCAAGAAAGGCTTCCGCCGAGTCGCCTGTCATGTCGAAGCCTTCCATCACCATGCGCCTGTAGAGCGCTTCATCGGCAGGCGTCTCCACAAAGCGCACTTGCACTTCAGGCTGAATGAACGGCAAGTCGAGGTCGCTCTCGCACAGCATGAGCGGATCGCAGAGCAACTCGGCGAAGCGCGCCGCTTGAAGCAACTCGGTTTGCGGCGGATGCGCAACAGGCGAGCAAATTTGGACTGAGTAAGGCACGCCAAGCGCGGCGAACGGCGCAGTGTAGCCTGACAAATTGCCGACGGTCAGCGTCTCGGCGCGCTCCAGCACGGCGCCATTGAAAACAGCTAACTGCCAGCCTGTGCGCACCATCAAGGCGCCATTTTTGCGCCATGTGTAGGCGTTCGGCAAGTGCCGCGCAATGCTCTCCAGCAAGCCGAGCCAGTTGCGATGAAATGCCATCGCAGGCGTGTGAACGGCGGTCATCACGTAATTTTCCTCCGCCTACTGCGCCTAGACTATAATACACGCGCAGGCGGCGAGTCAAGCTATGGTGCAAAGCGGCGCGCTGTGTTAAAGTCTAGACTTAGCCATACGTTCTAGGACGCGATCATGCACTTTGCTCCGCGCTTCGGCGAGCCACCAATCGTCGATCATTTTCAAAACGATGTGCCTATCGTCTTGCATCTAGGCGATGCAAGTGCTTTCACCGCCACATTGCCCGATCAATGCGTCGAGCTGATCATCACCTCGCCGCCATACAACTTGGGCAAGGATTATGAGCGTCGAGTCTCGCTTGAGACCTACCTTGCGTTACAGACGCCTATCATCGCCGATCTCGTGCGCGTTTTGAGCCCGACGGGCAGCCTGTGCTGGCAAGTTGGCAACTATGTAGAAGACGGTGAGGTCTTTCCGCTGGATATCTTCTACTACACACACTTCAAGCGGCACGGCTTGAAGTTGCGCAATCGGATTGTATGGCATTTTCGGCATGGCTTGCACGCCGCAAAGCGCTTCTCAGGTCGCTATGAGACACTTTTATGGTTCATCAAAAGCGATCAGTATACTTTCAATCTGGATGCCGTCCGCGTCGCCGCTAAGTATCCTGGCAAGCGCCACTACAAAGGTCGGCACATCGGCAAGCCGTCGGGCAATCCAAAGGGCAAAAATCCATCTGATGTCTGGGAAATCTTGCTGGACGACTGGGAAAGCGCTTTTTGGGATATTCCGAACGTGAAAGCGAATCATCCTGAGAAAACAGTGCATCCCTGTCAGTTTCCTGTAGAGCTGGCAGAGCGTTGCGTGTTGGCGCTCACCAATGCGGGACAAGCTGTGTTCGATCCATACGCAGGTGTCGGCTCTGCGCTGATCGCAGCGATCAAACATGAGCGGCGCGCAATTGGCTGCGAGCGCGACGCAACATATGTCGAGATCGCACGACAACGTATTGCAGCCTATCATGCAGGTACGCTGAAGCTGCGACCGCTCGGCAGACCGATCCACGAGCCGAGCGGTCGCGAAAAAGTTGCACAGCCGCCTGCCGAATGGCACGAACTCGCGTTGTAAGTGGCTATTGATATCCCTGTCTTGATTTTAGGTATCTCACTGCGTAAGCTATGGATATACTTTTGCTTTTCGCGGCTGCCTTTCTAGGCGGCGCGCTGAACTCGGTTGCCGGCGGCGGCAGCTTCATCTCGTTCCCTGCGCTGGTGAGCGTTGGCGTGCCGTCTATCAACGCCAACGCGACCAACACAATGGCGCTGTGGCCTGGCTCAATCGCCAGCGTTGGCGCGTATCGCGCTGAGCTGGCGCGCCAAGATCGGCGTTTGGTGATCTTCCTCTCGCTGACCAGCTTGCTCGGCGGCTTATCTGGCGCTGAGATTCTGCTACGCACGCCGCAAGCGACCTTCGATCGGCTGTTGCCATGGCTGATGCTCTTCGCGGTCGCCATCTTCGCCATCGGCGGCAACCTGACTCAAGCGCTGCGCTTGCGCTTCGGCAAGCAACTGGCAGTCGGCGGCGTCGCCGTCGCCGCGCTCGTGGCAGTCTTGCAGTTTTTGATCGCGGTGTACGGCGGCTTCTTCGGCGGCGGCATCGGCATTTTGATGCTGGCGGCGTTAGCGCTGGCAGGCATGACCAACATTCACACCATGAACGGTCTGAAGGTGCTGCTGGCGACCTTGATCAACGGCGTGGCTGTGCTGCGCTTCGTGATCGCAGGCACGATCTTCTGGCAATACGCGCTGATCATGATCGTCGGCGCGATCTTAGGCGGCTATGGCGGCGCGGCGTACGCGCAGCGCCTTGAGCCGAAGGTCGTGCGCCGTTTCGTGATCGTGGTCGGCGTGGCGATGACCGTCTACTTTTTCATCCGTGAGTACGCGCGCTGAGCTAGGCGGCGCCTTTCGATTTTTTCGACTTGCGCGGCTTATCGGCATCTGTTGAGGCAGTTTTTGCGCCGCGCTGCGACGGCTTGCTTTTCTGCGCTAAGAGCTGCAGCGCCTGCGCTAACGTGAGCGTCTCAGGCGATAGCTCAGGCGGCAATTTGACGTTCACTTTGCCGTGCTTTACGTACAGTCCGTA
Source organism: Anaerolineae bacterium (assembly GCA_034436235.1). Classification (GTDB taxonomy): domain Bacteria; phylum Chloroflexota; class Anaerolineae; order Aggregatilineales; family UBA2796; genus CP2-2F. The sequence continues at coordinate 1,922 of DAOTWB010000013.1, read as the reverse complement.
CGGACCGTCCATCAGCGCGACAGGCTGCTTGTCTTCAGGATGCACGCCAAGCTCGCGCAGCGGCGCCGCGCGTTTGCGCGCACGCGGCGCGCCTTTCGGCTGGCTGAGCAAGGCGAGCGCGCGCTCAAGCGTGATGCTCAGCACATCATCGGATGCCTCGAGCGAGCGGAATTCATCGCCGTGCCGCACATAGGCGCCGAAGCGTCCCACGCCTGCGCTGATCGGCTTGCCCGTCTGCGGATGAACGCCCAACGCGCGCGGCAAGCTGAGCAAGCCGAGCGCGACCTCAAGCGTGACCTGCTCAGGCTGCATTCCTTTCAAAAGCGAAGCGCGTTTCGGCTTCTCGCCTTCGCCCTGCTGCACGTATTTGCCGTAGCGACCTTCCAACAGCAAAATCGGCTCGCCTGTCTGCGGATGATAGCCGATCAAGCTGCCGCCGCTCGCCTTCTGTTGCAATAAGCGCAGCGCAGTCGCTTCGTCCAGCTCGGCAGGCGGCAGATCGGGCGGCAAGGACGCACGCAACGGCTCAGGCTCGGCAAGCTGCTCAAGGTACGCGCCATATTTGCCGATGCGGACGTGCGCCTTGATCGGCTCAAGGCTGAGCGCGTATAGCTCGCGCGGATCGACGCTCTGCGCCTTGCGCTCAACCTGCTTTTCCAAGCCGTCCTCGCCGCAATAGAAATTTTTGAGGTACGGCAGCCAATCGGCGTTGCCTTCGGCGATATCGTCGAGCGTCTGCTCCATGCGCGCCGTGAATTGCGTGTCCACGAGGTCGGGAAAATGCGTCTCGAGCAGGCGATTCACGCTGTAGGCTGTGAAGGTTGGCACCAGCTGATTGGCGCGCTTGACGACGTAGCCGCGCTCTTGAATGGTGCTGATGATCGAGGCGTAAGTGCTAGGTCTGCCGATGCCTTCGCGCTCAAGAGTCTGGACGAGCGAGGCCTCTGTGTAGCGCGGCGGCGGCTGAGTCTCGTGTTTGATCGGCTCGAGTTGGCGGCAGGCGAGCAGCGCGCCGACGGCGAGCGGCGGCAAGAGCGTCTCGCGATCTTGCAGGGCGGACTCAGGATCGTCTGAGCCTTCCACGTAAGCGCGCAGGAAGCCAGGGAACTCAATGCGGCGTCCGTTCGCCTGAAAGCGCGCATCGGCGACCTGAATGGCGACGCTGAGCGTGGCAATTTGCGCGTCCGCCATTTGCGAGGCGATGGTGCGCATCCAGATTAAGGTGTAGAGCGCGGCTTCCGTGCCGCTCAAGCCGAGCTGCTCAGCAGTGCGCATTTGCGTGCCGGCAGGGCGGATCGCCTCGTGCGCTTCCTGCGCGTTCTTGCTCTTGGTGGCGTATTGGCGCGGCTTGGGACTGAGAAACGGCTCGCCATAGCGCGCGACGATGGCGCGGCGCGCCGCTTGAATTGCCTCAGCCGAGAGATGGACGGAATCCGTGCGCATGTAGGTGATATAGCCTTCTTCGTAGAGCTTCTGGGCGATCTGCATGGTCTGCTTGGCGGAAAGGCGCAGCTTGCGATTCGCCTCTTGTTGCAAGGTCGAGGTGGTGAAAGGCGGCGGCGGCGCCTGGCGCTGCTGACGCTCGGTCAGCTCGGTCACGCGCCATTCGCCTGTGCGCAGCCGCGCAGCCAGCGCTTGAGCAGCCGCTTCATCCAAGACCAGCACCTTGCGCTTGCCCTTGGCAAGCTGTCCCGTACGCTCGTCGAAATCTCTGCCTGTCGCCACGCGCAGATCGCCCACGCTCTGCAAGGTCGCTTCGAAAGGCTGCTCAGGTTGCTCAGGCGCGATCAGCGTAGCGCGCAGGTCCCAGTAAGTTGCCGAGCGGAACAGACGGCGCTCTTCCTCGCGCTGCACCAACAGGCGGACTGCTACAGATTGCACGCGCCCTGCCGAAAGACCGACTGCGATCTTCTTCCACAGCA
>DAOTWB010000012.1:0-16370 GCA_034436235.1 Anaerolineae bacterium | reverse complement strand
GCGCTGCTGCTTGTGCAGCCTTCGCCAATGCTGACCGTGATGCTCGCGCTGTGCCTGCTCAGCCTGCTCGCGCTCAGAGATGGCAAGCCGCGCATAGCAGGCGCGTGCATCGGCTTGGCGACGCTCAGCGCGCCATATGCCGCGCTCGTCGCGCTCGCGCTCGCCTTTGCGGCAGCAGCGCAAGGCTGGTCAGCATGGCGACGTTTCGTCGCGCCTGCTGCGCTCTTGCCGCTCAGCACAGGACTGATCGTGCAGGCTGCCTATGCGCCGTCGCACGTTGCGCTGCCGCTGCCGAATTGGACGCGCCTTGCCTATTACGCTGACCTTGACGAGCCGCCTGCTGCGCAGCAGGTTGGCATATGGCTGACTGAGAACACCGCGTCTGACGCGCGTATCATCGCCAACGATGCAATTCTGATCGGCTATTACGCTATGCCGCGCCGCCTGCTCGATCTTGACGGTCAGTTGATGCCGCTGCAGCGCGATCGCTTCCTGATGTTGCGTTATGCGCCTGATGTCGTGGTGTTGCGCGACGATGAGTCGGTTGGCTGGGAAAATTTTGCCACCACTTATGCGCAAGTCTATCAGAGCGGCGCGCTGCGCGTCTACCAGCGCGTGGTGAACTGGTCGGCGTTTGACGATCACGGCGTGGACGTGAACCTGAGCGCGCGCTTCAATCGTCAAGATATGCGCTTGGTCAACGTGAGCATCGGTCGTGAGCTGCGGCGCGGCGACTTGGTGCGCGTGCGCCTTGATTGGCAGTTGGCATTCGCGCCGCGCCAGACGGTCGAGATACGCCTGAATTTGCTCAATGCAAACGGTCTGCCTGTGGCAGGCGTGATCGATCGCTTGCCGCCTGAGCAATGGCAGACAGGCGCTTTCAGCACGTATCATGCGATGTTGCTGCCTGCCGATATGCCTGAAGGCGAGCTGCGCTTGTTCTTAGGCGTGGACGTGAACGCTGCTGCGCTGGTCAGCTTGCAAGTGGCGAGCGTCCGTTGTGTGCCATGAGCGCTGCGCGGCAAGGTATCATAAAAAGTTTAGTGAAAAAAGTAAAATTCGCGCTTGGAATCAAACTGATTTGCCGTTACAATGTGAGTTAAGCGCACCTTGCGATGGCGTATCAACGTAGCGTGAGCCTTCATAGCCGCCGCGCAGTTCGCAGGTATCCAAGCAGCGCATCACACTAAGGAATTGCGAGAACATGGTAGACATAATCAAGGTTTCGGCTCGTTCACGGTCAACCGCTGTAGCAGGCGCAATCGCTGGCGTCGTGCGCGAACACAATCGCGCTGAGATTCAGGCGATTGGCGCTGGCGCAGTCAATCAGGCTATCAAGGCGGCTGCCATTGCGCGTGGCTATCTCGCTGATGATGGTATTGATGTGATCTGCATTCCATACTTCACAGAAGTGACGATTGAAGACCAGGAGCGCACAGCCTTACGGCTCATCGTTGAGCCGCGAATCATCGCAGGCTCATAGATGCGCGTCGATCTGCATCTGCACAGCACTGCCTCAGATGGCGCGTTGACGCCTGCTGAGGTGGTGCAGGCGGCGCTCAAGCATCGCTTGCAGGCAATCGCGCTGACCGACCATGACACGGCGGAAGGCGTCTCGGCTGCTCAGAGCGCGGCGCAAGGCACGGCGCTGCGCGTGCTGGTAGGTATCGAGCTGAGCGCCGAAGAAGATGGCGTGGAGCGTCATATGCTCGGCTACGCCTTCGATCCGACGCACAGCGCGCTCAAGGCGCTTTTGGATCGTTTGAAGGCAGGGCGCGTGGCGCGCGTTCACGCTATTCTGGAGCGTCTAGCGCGTCTGGGCGTCTCGCTAGAAGCGGATCGCGTCTTCGCCATGGCGCATGGCAGCTCGGTCGGCAGACCGCATGTGGCGCGCGCGCTGGTGGCGCAAGGCGTGGTCAGCACGGTGAGCGAGGCGTTTCAGCGCTACCTTGCCAATGGCGCGGCGGCGTTCGTGCCGAACGCGCAGCTCAGCCCTGAGGAAGCTATTCAGACGATCCATCAGGCAGGCGGCGTGGCAGTTGTGGCACATCCGGGCAGGCAGCAAGATTACCGCGCGCTGTTGGGACGTCTGTTGCCGCTCGGCGTGGACGGCGTAGAAGTCTACTATCCTGATCATTCGCAACATTTGATCCGCGAGCTGCGCGCCTTCGCTTTTCAACACGATTTGTTGATCACAGGCGGCTCAGACTTTCATCGGCGCGATGCGACAGGCAGCATTCGCATCGGCGCGCAAGGTTTCCCCAAGAATCTCGATCCTGTCGCGGCAATTGAAGCGCGCGCTGCGCGCTACCGCTGATTGGGCAATCCCATCCGCCTGCCGCTAAAATTTCCCGTAACATCGGTTTGGACAAACGCTAGATAGCCATGCGGAAACTTCCAGCGGAACTTCTCGATTCGCCTATTGAAGGGCTGAACTTGGCAGGCGCTACGCTGCGCGATCAGCTCAATTCTGATGGACAGACGTTGCTCGTCTTCCTGCGGCATTTCGGCTGCATCTTCTGCCGTGAGATGGTGGGCGATTTGCGGCGGATCAGCCGCCTCACGCCTGACTATCCGCCGATCCTGTTCTTCTATCAAGGCACAGTTGAAGAAGGCGCGGCGTTCATGCGCAAGCTGTGGGCAGAAGCGCGCGCCATCGCAGACCTGCCCAAGCGCTTCTACAACGCCTTCGGTTTGGAGCGCGGCGGCATCGGGCAGATGTTCGGCGCGCAGGTCTGGGCGTGCGGCGTGCGCGCTGCCAGCAAGGGACATTTCATCGGCAGACCAGTCGGCGATCCTTGGACGATGCCGGGCTTGTTCTTGGTCGAGCAGGACACGATCACGTGGCAGCACGACTTCAAGCACGCCGGCGATCATCCTGATTGGCGAATCATCCCGAGAGTAGCGTCGCAGCACCGCTTGCAACCTGCGCGTCTATGATGAGCGACGCGCCGCTGACCTTGATCGCGCTGCACGGCAACGGCGGCGGCGCATTTCGCTTTGCGCGCTGCGCGCCGCACATGCCGTCTGATGTGCGCTTTGTAGCGCTGACGCTGAACGGCTTCGCCGATGTGCCGCGCGATCCTGCCTTGCAGACCATGCGCGACTACGCGCAGCGGCTTGCCTGCTTGATTGCTGATGCAGCGCGTCCGCGCGTGCTGCTCGGGCATGGCATTGGCGGCGCGTTCGTGCTGGAGCTGATCCAAGCGCAGCCTGAGGCAGTTGATGCTATCATTCTGCACGCGCCTGTTGGTACGCGCTTGGATAGGCGGCGCTTTCCCAAGCTGATGAAGCCGCCATTCATGCGCGCTCTGGGCAAATGGCTGTTCAGCGCCCCATTCATGCGACCTGTATGGCAGCGCGTCTTGTTTCGGCAGCCTGTGCCAGCGGATTACTTGCAGCAATTCTTCGCTGAGTATCGGCGCTGCGCAGTTTTTGGGCAGATGTTCGATCTGATCACGGCAGAATGGTTCAAGACGTTGCGTCCGAGCGCAGTGCGCGCAGGTTTATTGTGGGGCGCTCGCGAGCGTGTGCTGAAAGTTGAACACGTTCAAGATTATAAGGCGCTGCTGCCGCGCCATGTTGTGCGCATTGTGCCTGAGTGGGATCACTTTCCGATGATCGAGCAGCCGTCTGAGTACGCGGCGGAAGTTTCGGCATTGGCGCGTCAAGTTTTGGCGTTGTGAAGGAGAACCATGAGCTACTACGGCAGGTTGACGGGCAAGAAAGAGCGCTTGTGGTTGCCGCTCGGCTATGGTAACGCGGCGAAGTTCGGCATTGGCGCGAAGGCTGCGCTGTTGGATGTGGCGCGGCGCTACGGTTTGCCTGTGCCAACGGGCATCATCTTGGTGGATGAAGCATGGCGGCGCGCTCTGGGCAGCGGTCTGGTGCGCCGCAACGACGACGGCTCGGTCAGCGCGCCCGATAAATCGCGGCTCGTCTTCGCCATCGGCTTCCCGAATTTCGAGTGGGAATTGCCCGGTCCGTTCGCCGTGCGCTCGGCATTCTCGGCTGAGGACGGGCAGGCACAGAGCATGGCAGGCTATTTCACCACGCGCTTGAACGTAGACGGTCGCGATCCTATCCAATTAGCGGACGCGCTGTGCGCCGTCTGGCAATCGGCGGAGCAATGCGCGGCGCAACTGGGCGAGCTGCGCCGCGACGTGCTGATCATGCGCATGGTCGCGGCGCAGCATAGCGGCGTCGCCTTCACAGAACACGCTCATGCCGACGATCTGGTCAATTTCACAGAAGGCTTGGCGGATAAGTTGGTCAGCGGCGCAGTTGAAGGTCAGTCGCTCAGCTTGCCCAAGCTGCGGCATGGCGAGCGACCGCACGCCGATCTGCCCGATTGGGCGCAGCGGCTGCAATGCTTGCTGCGCGACGTGCGCCGCGTCTTCAGCCACAAGCGCAGCGGACGCGACTGGGACATTGAATGGGCGGACGACGGCACGACGTGCTGGCTGCTCCAAATTCGCCCGATCACGCGCCCAACGCGCCGCAACGAAGCCTTCACCATCGCCAATCACAAAGAGATTCTGCCGCCGCTGCCGTCCATTTTCATGACCAGCTTGATCGCCTCGTGCGCCGACCAGCTCTTCGCCTACTATCGCAACTTCGATAGCGCGCTACCTGAGAATCGTCCGTTCATCGAAGTCTTCAACGGTCGTCCATACATCAACCTCTCGCTGATGGTCGAGATGATGCGGACGCTCGGCTTGCCGTCCAGGCTAGTGACCGACTCCATCGGCGGACAGGTTGAGCGCGACTATCCCGCCAATGTGCGCCAGATGGCGCGCAAGGTCATCCCGCTGCTGCGCTTCGGCATGGCGCAGTTGTTCGCCGTGCAATCGGCGCGCCGCACGCAGCGCGCCATTCGCAAACAAACTGAGCAGTCCTTCGAGACCTTTGGGCAGGTCGTGCGCGCCGCGCAGCGCGTCTACGCGCAATTGGTGACGGGCATGTTCTCGCTGACGGCGGCGATCAGCTTGCCGATGCTGCTCATGCGCCGACTCGGCGTATTGGAAGAGCATGCAGCGCGCAGCCGCAGCATCGCGACTGAGCTATACACCGATCTCGCGCCGTTGCGCCAACAGGCTGCGCAAAACGCCGCTATTCGCGCGGCGCTGCAGCGCGGTCAGCTGCCCGACGATCCGACATTCCGCGCCGCTTGGCAGCAGTACCTTGCCAAACATGGACATCGCGGCATTTATGAGAGCGATCTGGCACGTCCGCGCTTTCACGAGCAGCCTGCGCCGCTTTTCAGCATGATCCTAGCGCCGCAGGGCGCGAGCAAACCGCCGCGCCGCACGCGCAGAGGCTGGCTGACCATGCCGCTAGCGTGGCAGGCGAATCGCACTGTGCGCGCGCGCGAGCAGCTGCGCTATCACGCCATGCGCGCCTTCGATATCCTGCGCGCCAATCTGTTGCGCCTTGCTGCGCAGGCTGCGGAGCGCGGTCAGTTGCCTGAGGCGGACTCAGTGTGGGAATTGACGGTCGAAGAAGTCCTGCGCCTTGATGATGGCTGGCAGCCTGATGCCGTCTTCTTCGCTGAGCGCATTGCTGAGATCGCGCGCCTGAAGAGCCTGCCCGTCCCTGATCTGCTGCGTCGTTTTGACGATCTGGAGCGCGAGCTGCCGCCTGAGGCGCGCACGCCGCAATTGCGCGGCATCAGTTTGACTGCAGGCGAGGTGGCAGGGCGCGCTTGGGTGCTGCACGAGCCTGCGCAGCCGCCGCCGTTTGAGCCGCCCGTCATTCTCGTGGCGCGCTCGGTGGACGCCGGCTGGCTGCCGACCTTCGCGCACGTGCAAGGCGTGGTGGTGGAAACAGGCGGCGATCTCTCGCACGGCTCGATCATCCTGCGCGAGATTGGCTTGCCGTCGGTCACCAATGTACGCGCCGCCACGCGCCTGATCCAAGACGGCGATTGGCTGCACCTGAAAGCAGGGCAAGGCGTAGTGCTGCTGGAAGCGGCGCGCGCCGAGCGCTGAGTCAGCGTCGCTCAAATTGTTTGCTTTTCCTAACAAACTGCCGTTGACGAAATTCGCTGCGGACAAGTACCATATCTTGTACGCAGTTCATCATCTACTCCGCTGCACTGCCATTCACTGCTCTTTTGTTCACGCATTCAACTTGCAGGAGATCATGTCTAGATATGGCAGGCGATATTATCCAGTGCAATTATGATGATATGCGCGAAGTGAGCAATAACTTCGCGCGGCATAGCGACGCTACGCGTCAATTGTTGCAGACTGTGGAGAACTGTGTCTCAGCCTTGCAAGGCGGCGGTTGGCTTGGCAAGGGCGCTGAGAGCTTCTACCGCGAGATGAGCGATCTGGTCAGACCTGCGATGCAGCGGCTCAGCGCGGCGCTCGCGGATGCTTCCAGCGCCACGCAGCGCATCGCGGCAGCGCTTGAGCGCGCCGAGCGCGAGGCAGGCGCGCTCTTCGCCGGCGGCGATGACGGCGGCGCAGGCGGCAATAGCAATATGACAGGCGGCGAGGCAGGCGGCAATCCTGATCCGCGCTATCAGCCGTTGCCGAACACAGCGAACAACACTGTGCCTGCTTACATGATCAACTTCCGCGATCCGAACTTCAATGTGTCTGAGTTTGTCCAGAACTTACAAACTGATGGTCGTCCTGTGCTTTTCATGGTGCATGGCTTCACCGAGCAGAACGCTGCCATTGTCAATCGCTTACAAGAAGCCTCGCGCGATTACTCAGCCATGTACGATGGCGGACGCGGCAACGGCAAGCCGCCTATCATCATCGGCATCCAGTGGGACGCCGGCACTGAATCGACCTCTTCCACGAACTACTGGCAAGCGAATGCCAACACGCGTGAGTATGGTGTGCGCTTCGCCAATGCACTCGAACAATTCCGTCAGTTCCATCCTGAAAGTCAGGTGTTGGTCAATGCGCACAGCCTCGGCAATCGCATGGTGATGGAAGGCTTAGCGTCCAATCCAAATGCGCGCATTGATAGATATCTAGGCGTTCAGCCTGCCGTCAATGCGAGCGAGTTCAACGCTGGCGGACGCTTCCACGATATCGTCAACAGTCCACAGATTGGCAGCATGGCAGCTACTTTCAACACTCAAGACAGAGCGCTCTGGGCGCACTACATCACAGGCACGCGTCCAGCGGACGGCTGGCTGCGCAACGATTACATCGGCGCTGGGCGTGATGTAGCGCTGGGCGCTTCAACTGATCGCTATCCGGGCATCACGCGCATCAGTTTGCAAACAGGCGCTTTTAACCTAGATATCAATCATTATTCATGGCATGATCCGCAAGTTATGGAAGTGGCTGCAAACTACTTCGGATTGGGCAATCCTCAGAGGAGATAAGCCATGTTGCATGGCAAGCTCGCTTTCACCAATAGCTCTGTGCTGCACGTCCTCGACCTCGCCGATGGCAGCGTGACTGTTTTCAACGACGGCGGACGGACAGCCTTCCCTGCTTGGCATCCAAGCGGACAGCGCATTGCTTCAGGCGTCTCTTATGTGACCGTCTTCGACCTGCAGACGCGCGAGCTGACGCAGGTCACGCGCGAAGAGCTGGTCGCCAACTATCCGGCTTGGCATCCTTCAGGCGGGATGCTCGCCTTCGATGTGAAAATGCCGAACGACGACGGCTTCTACTTCCAAGCCTTCGAAGAGCGCGTCGAGTTCAGCCTGCCTCTGCCGTTCCCTGCTTTCCAGCTGGATTGGCATCCAAATGGACGCGAGATCGCCTTTGTAGGCGTGGTGCAAGGCAACAAGCACATCTTCAAGCTGGATATGAGCTGCATTCAAACGCAAGATTGTCCGCAGCGCGTGCAGCAGCTGACGACAATTGGTCGCTTCAATCACGCGCCGGCGTGGAGCCCTGACGGCAGCACCATCGCCTTTGAGCATTATCTCGCCGCTGAGAGTCGTTGGGTGATCATGCTGATGGACGCGGACGGCGGCAATTTGCGCCGCTTGAGCGGTCCGGACGGCAACGATCATCATCCGACGTGGGGACCGGATAATTGGCTCGCTTTTGAGCGGCACACGCCACAAGGCAGCCGTCTGTTCGCCATCCGCGCCGATGGCACAGGTCTGCAACAGCTGACAGATGACTACGCTTTTGAGCCTGCGTGGTGGTATCCGCGCTAGATATGTTGTGATGGAAGGTGAGCTGCGCGCTCGCCTTCACATTTCGCCGTACCGCAAATTCGCCACGTCAATGATCAGCACGTAGCCGGGCGAGAGCGAGACATCCACCGCGATCTCTTGGCGCACGTCCATGCCGTCCGCGTACGTTCCCCAGTAGCCTGGCACGCGCACTTGCTTGGCGCGGATGACGGCGCGTCCGCGCTGCTCGTGCGCCATATCCGTGTTAGCGATGAAGCACAGCCACTGGTCATCGCGCCGCCGCGAGAAGACGAGAATATGCGGATTATCTGAGCTGCCGATCAGGAAAGTGTTCGGCGCTGAGTCGCTCAGCAAAGACGCAAATTTTTGGCGGATGCCGAGCGCATGGCGCACTGAGCGAATCCAATTCTCAGCGCGGCACCAATCGTATGCCCATATGCTGAAGAGCGGCAGCTCCTCAGCTTTGTAGCGGCGTATTTCCTCGCTGCTGAAGCCTAGCCCTGTGTTCATCGGCTGAGTCTCGCCCAGCTCGAAGCCGCTCTGAATGAACGGAATGGCAGGGATGCCAATTGAGAGCGCCAAGGCGTAGTGCGCATAAGCGATGCCGCCATGGCGTGCGAAGGCGCGCGGCGTATTGTGATTCTCCATCGCGCCGAAGAAAGCGATCGGAAAAGCGTGCTGCGCCATTTGATTGATCATGTTGCGCACGCTGTGCGCTTCGTGCAGGCTGAGCAGCCAATAGCCGACCACAGCGTTGTAGCCTTGCTCGCGCGTGTGCCACTCGATTGAGAAATTCTCGTCCCAGAAGGCGAAGTTTGGATCGGTGGCGCGCGCCGTGGCGATGATGCGCTGCTTGAGCGGCATCGGCAGCGCGTGTCCCATGTCAATCAGCACGCCGTCAATGTTGAATTGCTTCTGATAGTGCGGAATGATGCCGATCAGGCGTTCCCAGAGCGGCGCGTTGCGATGCTCGGGCTGCGCAAGGAAGGCGTCGTACATGCGCAGCGTGTTGTACGCCATGTAATTGAAGTCAGGATGATCGTAGAGCCGCAGGTAGGTCACGTCTGACCAAGGCGGCTGCACATCGTTCGGAGGCCAATCGGCGAAGGCACCCGGAATGCGCACGCGCGTGCCATCGTCCAGCGTGCCGATGTAACGTCCGTCTTCCATGCGCACCTGATCAGGACGCGGCGGCGGCGTGAACATGGCGCGATATTGATGTGGCGGCGGCGGCAAGTCGTGAAAGTCGTTCGCGTTGACCTTAGCGAAGATCAAATTGAGCGTATCGGGCGAGAAGATCGGCTGTCCGTAGCTGTTCAGCGCGCCCGTGCGTCCGACGTTCACTATGCGATCTGGCACGTCGGCACGAATCCAATAGAACCACTCAGGATGCTCAGGAATCCAGTCTGAGTCTTTGGCGGCTGTGCGCAGCACAAACTCGACCACCACGCGCATCCCAAGCCGATGTGCCGCCTCGACAAAGCCTTTGAAGAGCTGCTCTGCCGTCAAGCCGAGCGCAGGTTCATCCAGATTCTCGTCCAGCAAGTATGGATTGCGAATGGCGTAAGGCGAGCCGAGCGTGCCTTTGCGTCCGTCGCGCCCGATGGCGGTCACTGGCAATAAGTGGACTGTGTTGAAGCCCATCTCGCGGATGTAAGGCAGCAGCGCCATACTCTTCAAAAGCGTGCCTGTCTCACGCCAGCCATCGCTATTCGGCGCAGGGCTGATCTGATCATCGCCGTTGTGATCGAAAGCAGTCGTCACGCGCGGAAACATGCTGTAGACAATTGCATGGCGCGACCACTCGCCGCCTGCGCCTTGCACCAGCGGTTGCGCAGCGCGAATGGCGATCTTCGCCAAGAGCTGGTAGTAAAAATCATACGGATTGACCTGAATGGCGGCTGTATGATCAGGCTGCGTGCCGCTGTGCGCCCAAAGGCTCGGCACGAAGTATGGCTCGTGGACGGCGCGGCGGCGTACTTCTAGCGCCTGCAGAATGGTCGGCAACGACACGGCAAAATTGCTCCTCGATCAGCTCAGCGTGGCACAAGCTATGCATATATACACGCTTCAGCGGAATGCGCAAGTGCGGCGCGCTCACCACTCGGCAATGCTGCCATCGGCGCGCCGCCAGACAGGATTGCGCCAGCGATGTCCGCGTTGTGCCGCTTCGCGCACAGCCGCTTCGTTGATCTGAATGCCCAGACCGTGTCCACTTGGAATGCGCACCACGCCATCCGCGTATTGGAAGACGCTCGGATCGAGCAAGTAATCGAGCAGATCGTTGCCTTGATTGTAGTGAATGCCCAGGCTCTGCTCTTGGATGAAGGCGTTGGCGCACACGGCGTCTATTTGCAGGCACGCGGCGAGCGCGATCGGACCGAGCGGACAGTGCGGCGCGAGCGCCACATCGTAGGCTTCCGCCATCGCCGCGATTTTATGCACTTCTGTGATGCCGCCGGCGTGCGAGAGATCGGGCTGGATGATATCCACGCCGCCACGCGCCAACAGCGTCTTGAATTCCCAGCGCGAGTACATGCGCTCTCCTGTGGCGATCGGCACAGCGGCGTGCGCTGCGATCTCAGGCAGTGCTTCATTGTGTTCAGGCAGCACAGGCTCTTCGATGAAGAGTGGATGATACGGCTCAAGCGCTTTTGCCAAGACCTTCGCCATAGGCTTGTGCAGCCTGCCGTGAAAATCCACTGCGATGCCGAAGTCGTCGCCCATCGCTTCGCGCAGCGCTGCCACGCGCGCCACACAGCGCTCAATCGCAGCGTAGGACTCGACGAAGTGCATCTCTTCCGAAGCGTTCATCTTGATCGCCGTGAAGCCTTGCGCCGCTTTCTCTTTGGCGGCTGCTACCACGTCCGATGGACGGTCGCCGCCGATCCAAGTGTAGACGCGAATGTGATCGCGTACGGCGCCGCCCAACAGCTGATAGATCGGCGCGCCGTAGCGCTTGCCTTTGATATCCCACAAGGCTTGGTCAATGCCTGCCATGGCGCTCAGCATGATCGCGCCGCCGCGATAGAAGCGCGCGCGATAGAGCGTCTGCCAAATGTCCTCGATCTGGTCAGGATCGCGCCCGATCAGATAATCGGCTGCCTCGCGCACGGCTGCCGCAACGGTCTGCGCGTGACCTTCTACGATTGGCTCGCCCCAGCCTTCTAGGCCTTCATCGGTCGCGATTTTCAGGAAAAGCCAGCGCGGCGGCACAGTGAACAGTTCAATATGCGTGATTTTCATGCGTGAATGCTCCGTTATGGCGCTATGAAGACTTCCACAAAGGTCACTTGCCCTGCCCAGACGTAGATCAGCTGCCGATGCGCCAAGCCGCCGTCCGCGCCTTTGACGATCAGGTAATAATAGCCGGCGTTGATATCGGCGAAGACGAAGTTCTCGCCCAAGCGATTATCGCCGTTCACGCGCGTGCCGCTATAACTGAAGGTCAGGTGATTGTTGCCCGGCGCCTGCAATTCTAGCGCCACGCCTTCCAACTTATTGCCGTAGATATCGCGCACAGTGCCTGCCACAACGCCTGCGCCTTCGTATGGTATCAACCACAGCTCAGGATTGCGCGTCGCATCGTAGCTCTCAGGCGCGCCGACGCGCACCTCGAAGTGCAGGTGCGGTCCGAGCGCCACGCCCGTCGCGCCGACATAACCGATCACATCGCCTGCGCGCACGCTCTGCCCTGTGTAGACGGCTTCAGTGCGCAGGTGACCGTAGAGCGTGTAAATCTTCTCGCCCGTGTTGTACATATACGGATGCTCGATCACGACTAGGATGCCGTAAAAGTCAGGGCGCGGACCGAACAAGCGACTGATATCAGGACCGGCGTAATAGACCACGCCATCGGCGACTGCTAGGACGGCGACGCCGCTCGGATTGGCGAAGTCGAGACCATGATGGATTTGTAGCTGCCCGCGCTTGGTCGAGCCGTAGCTGTACTCGCGCGACCAGTACGTATTGTGCTGGAAGCTGAACGGACGCCTGAACAGGAAATTGCCGCTGACGCGGTTGATCGGCGCAGGCGGCGTCCACAGCGCTGACTCGGCGCTGATGAAATTTGGCACAGCAGTGCTGATCAAAGTCGGCGCGATGGTCGCAGTTGGCGTGACGCTTGGCGTAGCTGAAATCTGCGCTAGGGCGCGCGGCGTCGGCGTTTGGCGCGCAGCCTGAGGCATGGCGCTCGGCAGGACGAAGAGCGCGCAGCAGATGATCAGGAAAATGGCAAGTGTTTTCATCAGGTTGTGACAGACCTATAGACTATCGAAGTTTGGCGCGCGTCTCAGCGATCACGATCACGTCAGCGCACAGCGCGCGCGCCTCGCCAACGGCTGAGAGCGCCTGCTGTCCCAAGGCGTGCGCCAGCAGGCTATCGCTGAGCAGCGCAGCATTGACGCGCACGTTGAGCGCAGAGCTCTCAACGGCGGCTTGCGCCATGTAAGCAGCGGTCGCGGCATCGGCGGCGGCGCGATCCAAGCCGCGATCGACGACCGTGCGCGTCAATTTGATCACGTCCAGGCAGTGCCTGATCACATCGAGCGGCACTTGGGCAGCGTCGCGCAGCGCCGCTTGCACCAGCTGCTCGCGATTCGGCTGCGCAGGCGGAATTTGATAGGCGCTGACCACGGCGTTGAAGGCACGGCTATCGCGCTGAATTGCTTCCAGCAGGACGCGGCGCAGAGCGGCGGCGCGGCTCGCCAATGTGTTCATCTCTGCCTTCACAGGCGCGTAGCGCTCGCGGCTGCTGGCGACGGTCAAGCGCGCCACCATCTCGCTGAGCGCGGCAGCCAACGCGCCGACCAACGCTGAGACTGCGCCGCTGCCAGGCGTTGGTGTCGCCTGCGCCACAGACTCAGCGAAGGCGGCGAGATCGGACGGCGCCGCGGCGTGTAGCGTGGCATCTTTAGGCGCAGGCGGCTCAGGCAGATCGGCGGCAGGACGCTCAGCAGCTGCCAAGTGCGGCGGCAAATTCTGCAGGCGGCGCTCTAAAACGCGCTGATTTGGATCGAAATCGCTCAGCTGTAGATACCAGACGGCGGCATCGGTCAAAGCGTCTTCGGGAATCAAGCCGATCAGCTCAGTGCGGATCGGACGGACGCCATAGCGATCTGCCTCGCGCCGAATCAGCTCCAGAGCGCGTTGGATCGGCGTGCGCGTGTAATCGGTCAGATTCAAACTGACCTGCGCCTTGCCGTCCACCAGCAAGCCGAGCGCCTTGACGTAGCGCAAGCCGCCGCTTGAGTGGCGCACAGCGCGTGCGATCTGCTTGGCAATCTCGACCTCAGCTGTGTTCAAGTAGACGTTGAAGGCGATCAGCGGCGGACGCGCGCCAATGGCGACTGCGCCTGCCTTGCCCAATTGCGCTGGACCGAAGTCAGGCGCACGCGCAGGGTCGTTTTGAATGGCGAGCTTCAAGCCTTCGTACTCGCCGCGCCGCACGTCTTCAAGGCTCTGCCGCTCAGGGCGAGTCGCTGCCGCTTCGTAGAGATAGACAGGGATGCCTAGCTCGGTGCCGACTCGCTCGCCGAGTCGGCGCGCTAGATCGGCGCATTGCTCAAGCGTTGCGCCGCGCAACGGCACAAACGGCACAACGTCTGTCGCGCCAATGCGCGGATGCTGACCGCGATGCACGTCCATGTCGATCAGCTGCGCAGCAGTCTTGATCGCGGCGAAGGCGGCTTCCAGCGCATCGTCGGGCGCGCCAACAAAAGTGACCACACTGCGATTGTGGTCGTGGTCGCTGCTGTAATCCAGCACGCTGACAGGCGCGGCGCGCTGAATAGCATTCAGGATAGCTTCTAGCACTTGCGGACGGCGTCCGTCGCTGAAATTTGGCACGCATTCGATTAAAGGCGCGTTCATGAGCTTTTCTCGCTGGGCGCTTCGCAGTCTCAAAAGAACGATAGCTGCTTAGGCGGCTTTTTTTCGCGCGCGGCAGGCGCAGCAGGCGGCGCTTGAACGGTCGGCTCAGCTGTTGGCTCAGGCGGCTGCTCGGATTCTAGCACTTGTTCAGGCGCGGCTGCTTGCTCAGATTCTTCAAGCGCTTGTTCAGGCACAGGCGCGCCAAGCGCGATCAAGCGCTCATCAGGGACGCCGACGCTTGTCAACAATTGGCGCAACGTCACCTCAACTTTATGCTCCTGACGCTGCAGGATGTAGCGGTAGTGCGCTAACAAGCACTCGCGCCATTCATCTGCAAATGGATTTTGAAGCGAACTCTTCATACTGTGCTACACGCTGAACGTTTGATGTAAGTCGGGAATATCCACGCGCTCAAAGCCAACTTCTGTCCTGAGCGCTTCGGCAAGGCTGCTGAGCGCAGGCTCTTCGCCATGCACGAGGAAAGTGCGCAACGGTTTCTTCTTGAAGGCGGCTGCCCATGCCAGCAGCGCGTTGCGATCGGCGTGCGCTGAGAAGCCTGTCAGGCGCTCGACCTGCGCGCGCAGATGATATTCTTCGCCGAAGATGCGAATCTTTGGCTGGCGCTCTTCAATGCGGCGACCGAGCGTATGTTCCGCTTGAAAGCCGACGATCAGAATGGTGTTGCGCGGATCCTCGACGTTATTGGCGAGGTGATGCAAAATGCGCCCTGATTCTGCCATGCCGCTGGCGCTGATGATGATGGCAGGCTGGTTGAGGAAGTTGAGCGCCTTGCTCTCTTCAACCGAGCGGACGTAGATCAGCCCTTGAAAGCCGAACGGATCGAGGTGCGCTTTATCGCCGCTGATGAAAGCGCGCGTCTCTTCATCATATGCCTCAGGATGATTGGCGAAGATGGCGGTCACGTTCACGGCAAGCGGACTATCCACAAAAATTTTGAGCGGCGGCAGGTCGCCTTTGCGCTGCAGCTGGTGTAAGGCGTAGACCAGCTCTTGCGTGCGTCCAACGGCGAAGGACGGCACGATGATCTTGCCGCCGCGCTTGTAGGTCTGCGCCACGATCTGCTCAAGGCGGCGGACGCTATCTTCAAATGATTCGTGCAGACGGTCGCCGTAAGTGCTTTCCATGATCAGCACATCGGCTTCTTCAATCGGCGTCGGATCGCGCAGGATCGGCAAGCCGGGCTGACCGAGATCGCCGCTGAAGACGAGCCGCACGTCGCGTCCGCGCTCGCGCTCAGTGATATTCAGCACGCTGATGGCGCTGCCGAGCATGTGTCCTGCATCGTAGAAAGTGAGTGTGACGCCGGGCAAGATGGTCACAGTGCGCTCATAGGCGATAGCATGGAAGTAGCGCAGCGATTCGACCGCTTCCGCCTGCGTGTAGAGCGGCTTGAACGGCGGCTCGCCTTTGCGGGCGCGTTTTTTATTGACGTACTGCACGTCGCGCTCTTGGATGTGCGCGCTATCGAGAAGCATCGCGCCGCACAGGTCTTGCGTAGCGAAGGTCGTGTAAATATCGCCGCGAAAGCCTGCTTTCACCAAGTTGGGCAAATTGCCGCTGTGATCGATGTGCGCGTGCGAGAGGACGACCACATCAATGCGCGAGGCATCGAAAGGCAGCCGATGATTGCGATCGTAGGCATCGCTGCGCTTGCCTTGAAACAAGCCGCAGTCCAGCAGGATGCGGCGCTCGTTCACCTCGATCAGATGTTGAGAGCCGGTGACAGCGCGCGCCGCGCCGTGAAAGGTGATCTTCATGCCTATCTCGCCATTTGCAGTGCATCCTCAGCGCGCTGAATGTAGCACTGATCGGCTCAGGATGCAAGCCTTGCGCGCCGCTGCGATGTGCGCTAGACTGTGCAGCACAGCATCAGGAGTAGCTTAGCGCTAGTTAAGCTCGGCAACCTGGGTCGGACAGCCTAAGGTGCCTGCCTGCAAAGGGATGTGGCTCGCAACAGCAGAGCAATCATCTGTCCCGCGCATGACCGCGTCTTCTGGTGCAAGGAAGAGGCGGTTTTTTTGTTATCAGCAGGCGCGCGCATCGCTCAGTTGCCGAGCCGATAAAATTCAGGAGGCAAGATCATGACGTGGCAAGTCAAACTGTTCAACGCGCACGCGTTTGCGCCTGTTGAGGCGACGCAAGGCGAGGTGGCGCTGCTCGTCCCGAGCAATCGGCACGATATCTATCAGCGCGCAGGCGCGTGGCATTTCGTCGGCGCGTATGTGACATGGCGTCACGGCACATCGGTCGAGGCAGTCGGACTGTATCAATGTATCCATTACGCCATCGGCGACCTGATTGCGCTCGATCCGCAGGCTGAGGCGCAGAAGCGCGCGCGCATCGCCTGCCTTGCCGT
>DAOTWB010000011.1:0-3196 GCA_034436235.1 Anaerolineae bacterium | reverse complement strand
TCAGATAGCTCTTAGCCCGATTTTTGAGGCACATTTTTTTGCAACTCACTGCCGATACTCTAACACAAGGCGAAATTTTTGTCAAGTCCTCTCCATGCCCGATTTTCCGCACAAATTCGATCCGAGTTTCCCAAAAGGTTCGACCACGATGTTTTCGATGCAAACGGCACTTGAAAGGTTTGTTTTGCTCGTGAAGTAGGCTTAAATTAGACTGCCTAGCTAATAGATTCTAACAAAATTTCCGCAAGCGCCTCAGCGCGAGGCATTTTTTGCGCGTTCGGCAGCGCAATCCGCATCTTTTCCTGAGCGCAGGACGCGCTGGGCAAGCGGCTCTGCCTGCGCAGCGCGCCATGCTCGGCTCAGTGCGTTCAATCGCGCTAATCCGCTTGCGCTTTGGCGAGCTTGCGCGGCTTGCGGCGCGCCCTGCGGCGCAGCAGCCAGCCGAAGAACAGAATGGCGACGACGGTCAGCCCGCTCAGGTCGGCTGCCAGCGGCGGCGGCGTCTGAGCGGCGGTCGGCTCAAAGGCGACCAGATGAATGCGCGGCGCGGCGGCGCTCAGATCGTCAGGGAAGCGCTGCACGCCTGCCTGCGCCAGATAGATCGCGGCTGTTGTTGGGCGGTGTTGGCGCAAGTGCGTGAAGGCATCGGTCAGCTCTTTGAGGTCGGTCACGCGGCGCACGCTGACCGATTGCGTGCCATAGGCGCTCTGCACGGTTGCCAATGGATTGGCGAGCGCGTTGCGATACCATTGATCGTCAGGCGCGGCGAGCGCGTACATCTTGCCGTTGACGAAGAAATACGGCACGCTGGAGCGGCGCGGCAAGCCGCTCTGCTCGCCGATGGTGGTCAAGAGCAGGCTGAATTGCCCGATCAGGGCGCCAAAGCCGAGCCGCCACAGCCAAATCGGCAGCGGATCGCTGTGGACGCCTGAGGAATCTGAATAAGGCGTGTTGGTCATCACACATCACCTCGCTGAGCAAAACAGGCAATTGTGCGCGATTGTAACACGCCTGCGCGCGCTTGGGCAGAGCCACATGCGTGCGCGCCCTGAAAAGCGCATTTTGCGTTATAATAGAATTTGCGCACCATTTGCGCCGAAAGGCTTGGAGATGCCGATGCCTGAGATGACAAACGCCGTCTATCTGACCTACCGCCGCGATATCGCCGCCATCCCTGCGCGCGCGATCGGGCATGCGCTGCGCGCTGCGGATGTGGATGTGTTCATGGACTTGGATAGCGCGTTGACCGAAGCGGTGCGGGCGCTGATCAGCGCGCAGATCGCGGCGCGTCCATACCTTTTGCTAGTTGCCACGCACGGCAGCTTGGAGCGCTGCGTGGAGCGCGGCGATTGGCTGCGCTTTCAGCTGGAGCAGGCGCGGCAGGCGCAGGCGCAGATCATCGCCGTGCATCCGCCTGAGTTTCCGTTTGAGCAGGCGGCGCGCGCGCTCGGCGATCTGTTGGCGCAGGCGGTCGCCTTTCCGATCACTTATGAGAGCATTCCGGCGGACATGGCGCGCCTGCGCCTGACGCATTTGAAGGCGCGTCCTGCGCGCAGCGCGCCTGCGCCTGATCAAGCGCTCTCAGCGGAATGGCAGGCGCGGCTGAACGCGCTGCCGACGGTCACTTCCGATCAAATTGCCGCGCAAAAGCTCTTCGAGCGCGCCTTCACGCGCGCGCAAGGCGATTGGCAGCGCCGCATTGAAGATTACACTGCCGCGCTTGAGCGCTATCCTGAATTCGCTTCCGCCTATGCGCGGCGCGGCGCTAATCGCGAAATTTTGGACGATCTGCACGGCGCGATGGACGACTTTGACGCGGCGCTGCGCTTGAATCCATTGCACGACGTGGCTTACGTCAATCGCGGCATCCTGTTCGCCAAGCTGGGCGATCTGCACAGCGCGCTGCTCGATCTGAACGAGGCGCTGCGCTTGAATCCGACGCTGACGCTCGCCTATTATCATCGGGCGGTGGCGTGCAGCAATCGCGGCGATTACGACGGCGCGCTCGCCGATCTGAACACGGCGATCCAATTCGAGCCGCGCGCGATGTTCTACTTTCAGCGCGGCTTGGCGTATAGCGGCAAGGGCGATGACGCGAACGCGCTCGCTGATTACACAGAGGCGCTGCGCTTGAATCCAAAACTGGCAGAGGCGTACTACAATCGCGGCTTGATTCGCGCCAAGAGCGATATGCGGCGCGCTGTTGCCGATTGGACGGCGGCGCTGGAAGCTGATCCGAACATGGCAGAGGCGTATTACAATCGCGGCTTGGCGCGCGCGCAATGGGGCGATGTGGAAGGCACGCTGGAAGATATGATCAAGTTCCTTGAGCTGATGCCTGAGCATGAAAAGACGGCTGAAGTGCGCGAGATGATCGAGAATTTGCGCCAATTGCGCGACGGAAATTTGCCCGATCAGCAGGTGAGCGGCTGATGGATGCACAGATACTGCTGATCTACAGACGCAGCGCGAGCAAAGTTCTCGCGAGCATTCTGAAAGCCTATTTGCAGCTGATCGAGCTGAGCTTGTTGGCTGAGGCGCGACCTGTGCGGCGCGATCACGCGCTGATCGTGCTGACGCCGAGCGCGCTTGAGCGCTGCGCAGAGCCAAAAGACGCAATGCGCACTGTGCTGCGCGACTTGCATTTGAGAAATGCGCGCTTCATCGCGCTCATCTCGCCATACTTCGATCCTGCTGAGCAGGCGCGCTACGCTGCCGATCTGCCGCTCAGCAACGCTGAGGCGTTGCGGCTGGATTACGCAGACTGGGATCGGACGCTGGAGAATTTGCAAGGCGTGTTCGGCTCAAATGCGACGCTGCCGCCATTGCGCGCAGCGCAGCGCGCTCAACTGGACGCGCAAGCGTGGTTCGAGCGCGCGCTCAGCTTGCCTGCTGACGATCTGGCGGGCAAGTTCGCCGCCTATGGCGAGGCGCTGCGCAGCTATCCTGAGTTCGCTGAAGCCTACGCGCGGCGCGGCGGCGCGCATCTCGCTAACGGCGATCTGGCGGCATGTCTCGCCGATTGTGAAGCGGCGCTGCGCTTGAATCCAAATCTGCCTGAGGCGTATCACGTCCGCGCTATGGCGCAGGCTAGGCAGCAGAATTACGCTGAGGCGATAGCAGGCTACACGGCTGCGCTGCGCGTTGATGCGCGCAACGCGCGCATTTTCGTGAATCGCGGCGCGGCGCGCGCCAA
>DAOTWB010000010.1:0-9531 GCA_034436235.1 Anaerolineae bacterium | reverse complement strand
GCTGCAAGCGATGGCAGTCGGCTGCGCGATTGTCTCGACCAGCGTCGGCGCACAAGGCATCGCGCTGCAAAACGGACGCGAGGCGATCATCGCCGATGACGCACTCAGCTTTGCGCAGGCGGTGATCGGTCTGCTGAACGACGCCGAACGGCGCGCGCAAATCGGCGCGGCGGCGCGCCAACTGGCGCAAACGCGCTACGATTGGTCTGCAATCCTGCCGTGCCTGCTCAAAGTATATGAAAGGCTAGGCTTTGAACGCATCTCAACTGGCTGAGCTGGCAGCGCGCAATCGCGCGCTCGCCGAGAAGCGACACGCGCCGCGCCGCGCTGAGCGCATCCGTGACGCGCTGTTACGCCCGATCGGACGGCTGCCGTCGCGTCCGCTGCGCGACGCCGATCCGAACACGATCTTGCTGATCCGTCCCGATCACATTGGTGATGCCGTGCTGACCATGCCTGCCGTCCGCGCCTTGCAAGCTGCGCAGCCACAGGCGCGCTTGATCGCGTTGTGCGGCGCTTGGTCAGCTGAGGTGTTCGCCGCCTATCCTGAGGTCGCGCAGGTGATCACGTTGCCGTTCCCTGCTTTTGCGCGCAACGCGCCGAAGGTCGCCGTGTGGCAGCCATATCTGCAGGCGTGGCGCGCAGCGCGGCAGTTGCGGCGCGTCGCGGCAGGCGTCGCCATCATCTTCCGCCCTGATCATTGGTGGGGCGCCTTGTTGGCGAAATGGGCGGGCATTCCACAGCGCGTCGGCTACGCGCTGCCGAACGTCGCGCCGTTCTTGACGCACGCTGTGCCTTATCAAGAGGCGCACTGCGTCTTGGAGAACGCGGCGCTCGTCGCGGCGTGGACGGGCAAGCCGATTTTGCAGCCGCTCAGCGCGCCGTTTCCTTTCGGCGAGGAAGAGACGGCTTACGTGCGCAGCTTACTGGGCGCGGACTCAGCGCGCTATGCGGTCATTCACGTCGGCGCGGGCAGTCCTTACAAAACTTGGGCGGCTGAGAACTGGGCGTATGTGGCTGATCAATTGGCGGAAAAGCTGGGCGTGGCGATCGCGCTGACAGGCAGCGAGCGCGAGCATAGCGCGGCAGCGGCTATCTGCGCGCACATGCGGCGCACGGCGGCTTACTCGCTGCTGGGCGAGACGAACTTGAGTCAGCTGGCGGCGCTCTACGCAGGCGCGACGGTCGTCTTAGGCGCGGATAGCGGTCCTCTGCACATCGCGATCTCAGTTGGCGCGCCAAGCGTACAGCTCTTCGGTCCAGCCGATCCAAAGCGCTTCGGCGCCTGGGGCGATTCGCGACGGCATATCGTGCTAACTGCTGACCTAGCCTGTCGTCCTTGTCGCATTTTGGACTGGACAGGCGATGACGCGGTCAATCATCCGTGCCTGAGCTTGATTCGCCGCGAGACAGTCCTTTCGGCGGCGTTGCGCGCCGTGCGCGCTAAGGATTGATGACGGTCAAGCGGCGCGAGCTGATCTCAACAGGCTCCTGTCCGCTGTAAGCGCGTGTTACCTGCACTACGTAGCGTCCGAGCGCCCAGTCGGATTCCTGATCGCCTTCGGCGCGCACGCCGTAGCGCAACGCCAGCTCCTGTGTGCCGCTGCAGCCGAGCGCATTTTTGCAAGTGATGCTCATACTGTCCTCAGCGACAGTCTGTCCGCGCTCATCTTGCACGCGCGCGTGGACAGTTGTGGTCGGAAAGCGCGGTCCGATCTGATACGACCACGCCACAGTGACGGTCAGCGCGCCATCAGGCGCCAAGACCAGCACAGGCTCATTTACTTCGCGCTCAGCTGCCTCAGAGTCAGCCGCCGCCTGCGCCGCGCCGTGCACGGCGAACGTCACATCGATCTGCCGTTGGCGCAACGCGGTCAATCCGATTTCGATGGACAGTACAGCCACAACCAGCAGGGCAATCGGTAACCCTAGATGTTTGACAGACATGGTGAGACTTTACCTATGTGAACTTTTCCAAGCCTGAGCAGATTATAGCAGCGACTGTGCCAAGTGCCGCCTGAGCGCGCTATAATGTGCTGAACAGCCACTGGATCACAGGGAAATCGCATGTCTCAGCCCATTTACGATCTGCGCTCTTTTCTGAGCGTCTTGGAAGCGCATGGCGAGCTGGCGCATATCGCGCGGCAAGTGAGCCTGAAATACGAGCTGGCGAACGTCGCCGCCACATTGGAACGACGGCAAGCGGCGGCGCCGCTCTTCGAGTGCGTGGAAGGCTTTCCGAAGCAGCGCGTGTTCTCCAGCGCGGTCGCCACGCAGAAGCGCGCGGCGCTGGCGCTCGGCTGCGCGCCTGAGCAAGTCAACGCGGTCATGGCGCACGCGCTAGAGCCATCGAACGGCATTCCGCCGCGCCGTGTCGAGCGCGCCGCATGGCAGGCGCAAGTCATCACAGGCGAGGCAATCGATCTGCGCGCGCTGCCGATTCCACACCATGCGCAGCACGACGGCGGCGCGTTCATCACGGGCGGCGTGACGGTCAGCAACGATCCTGACGACCGCGCGCGCGGCAACTTAGGCTACAATCGCTTCCAAGTGCTGGATCGGCGCACGCTGGGCATGAACATCAACGAGTGGCGCGACGTCGGACGGTTTTTCTCCAAAAAAGAGCGGCTTGGCGAAGCCTTGCCGTGCGCTATCGCCATCGGTCTCGACCCTGCGCTGATGATCGCGGCAGGCGTCAAATATCCCGATGATGAGCTGAAGATCGCCGGCGCCATCCGCGGCGCGCCAATCGAGGTCGCGCGCGGCGTCACAGTAGATATTGATATCCCTGCGCACGCCGAGTGGGTGGTCGAAGGCTACATCCCTGCTGATGTGCGGCACGGCGAAGGTCCGCTCGCTGAGTTTCACGGCTACTATGGCGAGATTTGGCAAAGTCCTATCTTTGAAGTGACGGCGATCTGTCATCGCGAGGATGCGATCTGGCAGACGATCATTCCCGGCTGGTCGGAGCACATTTACATCGGCAACGTGCTGCCGCGTGAGCCGATGCTCTTCAGAGCGGTCAAGCACATCGCGCCGACGGTCAGAGCCGTTCACATTCCGCCGCACGCTAACGGTTTCATGGTGGTTGTGCAGCTGGAGAAGACGAATCCAGGTCAGCCGCGCAACGCGATGATGGCGGTCTTCGGCGCGCACTTGAATCCGCGCGTGTGCGTGGTGGTCGATCCTGATATCAACATCTACGATCCTGCCGATGTGACTTGGGCATTGGTCAACCGTGTGGATTGGATGCAGGATGTGTTCATCGTGCCGAACGCGCAAAATCATCAGATGGATCCTACCTGCGATGCGCACGGCATCGGCACGAAGCTGGGCGTGGACGCGACCTACAAGCGCGAGAGGCGCGAATACGGCGAGCGCGTCAGCTATCCGCCTGTGGACTTATCGCGCTACCTGAGCTGAGGACGCGCTGCCATGCCCGATCTGCTGATGCCCAAGCTCGGCTTGACCATGACCGAAGCTACGCTGAGCGAATGGCTCAAAAACGAAGGCGATTACGTCCGTGAAGGCGAGCCGCTCTTCATCTTCGAGACCGACAAAAGCACGCTGGAGTTTGAAGCGCCTGCCAGCGGCATCCTGACGCGCATTGTGGTCAAAGCTGGGCAGACCGTTCCCGTCTACACAGTGATCGGCGTGATCGACGAGGCGCGCCGAGAGACGCCGCCTGCGCCTGAAGGGCACCTGACACGCCGTCCGCGCGCTACGCCGCGCGCCAAGCGTTTGGCGCGGCAGCACGGCATCCATCTGAGCGCCGTGCGCGGCAGCGGCGAGCTGGGACGCATTCATGAGGCAGATGTGCGCGCCGCCTTGTCTAAAGCGCCTGCCGCCACGCCATTGGCAAGGCGTATGGCGCAGGCGCACGCGCTTGATCTCTCAACCGTGCAGGGCAGCGGACGCGACGGCAAGATCAGGCGCGCCGATATCGAGGCGCAGCTGAGCGCGCAGGTTGCTGAGGCAGGAGCGGCGAACGCGCCTGAGATCGAGCCGTTCACGCCGATCCGCGCGCTGACGGCGCGCCGCATGGCGCAGAGCGCCGCCGAGGTGGCGCCTGTCACGCTGACCACAGAGGCGGATGCGGCAGGTCTGGTCGCATTGCGCGAGCAGCTTTCGGCGCTGATGGGCGAGAAGCTCTCGTACAACGCGCTGTTCATCGCGGCGGCAGCGCGCGCGCTGCGCGAGTTCCCTGCGCTGAACGCCGCCTTCACGCCGCAAGGCTTACGGCACAACGCGGCGATCAATATCGGGCTGGCAGTGGATACTGAGCGCGGCTTGCTGGTGCCTGTTGTGCCGAACGCCGATCAGCGCCTGCTCGACGACATCCATCAGACGCTCAAAGGGCTGATCGAGCGCGCACAAGCGGGCAAGAGTCTGCCCGCCGATCTAGAAGGCGGCACGTTCACCATCACCAATCTAGGTGCATTTGAGATCGACCTGTTCACGCCGATCGTCGTCCTGCCACAAGTGGCGATCCTAGGCGTCGGACGGATTGTGGAGAAAGTGGTGCCGCAGGACGGTCAGATCGTCATCCGTCCGCGCCTTGCGCTCAGCCTGACCTTCGATCATCGCGCGCTAGATGGCGCGCCGGCAGCGCGTTTTCTCAAACGCCTGAAAGCCTTGCTCGAGAATCCGCTCGGCTTGCTCTTGCGCGGCTCAGCCGTGCGCTGATGGATTAGGCAGCATGACTGTGATAGTGCTGCCGCGCCCAGGACGGCTCTCGATCTCAGCGATGCCTTCCAACTGGCGCACGCGCTGCCTGATGTTGCGCAGACCGATGCCTTGTGGCGTCGTCTTCGGATCGAAGCCTTTGCCGTTATCTGAAATGACTAGCGTGACGTGCGTCGGCGTCTCGTGCAAGTCCACGTAAACTTCAGTCGCTTCGGCGTGCCGTACGATGTTGGAAAGCGCCTCGCGCGTGATCTGCAGTAGCGCGTGCAGCCGATCTTCGTTCAGATTAGTGATGTTCGAGACATCCATCACTAAGCGCGCTGAGCAGACTTCGCGGAAGCGCTTCGCCAAGTCGTTCATCTGCTCGCGCAAGGTCAGGCTCAGCTCAACGCCGACGCGCAGATCGCGGATGTAGCGCCGCAAATCTTCGATCACGCGGTTCAGATCGCGGTTGACGGCAGTGATCTGCTCAGCCTGCGCAGGCGCGTTCATACGGATCAGCTCCAGCTTGATGCCGATGGCGTAAATGGACTGAATGATGCCGTCGTGCAGCTCCATGCTGATGCGGTCGCGCTCTTCCAGCACGGCGAGACGGCGCAGCTGCTCAGAGAGTTTGGCGTTTTCGATGGCGATGGCGGCGTGCGCAGCCAACAAGCTGATCATGCGCTCATCATCTTCGCTGAACGGCTGCCCATCAATGCGGTCGCATAAGTAGAACGAGCCG
The DNA here is from genome assembly GCA_034436235.1 of Anaerolineae bacterium. Classification (GTDB taxonomy): domain Bacteria; phylum Chloroflexota; class Anaerolineae; order Aggregatilineales; family UBA2796; genus CP2-2F. Next base: position 4,121 of record DAOTWB010000010.1, on the reverse strand, counting down.
AGAATTTGCCCTTTGGAGATGATCGGCACGCCGAGGAAGCGCGTCATGTATGGATGATTCTTAGGGAAGCCGACCGACTTAGGATGATCTTGCAGGCGCGGCAAGCGGATCGGATGCTCGCTATTGAGCAAGACGCCTAACAAGCCGTGTCCTTCAGGCGGATGATCGATCAGCGCGATCTCATCTTCGGTCATGCCGTAGACCATGAACTCAGCCAGCCCTTGCATACTATCCGGCACGCCGAAGGCAGCGTAGCGCGCGCCGATCATGCGCGCCGCGATCTCTGCAAGGCGCTTCAGAATGCGGTCGAGCGTGAACTCAGCCGTGATGGCGCGCACTGCCTCGCTCAGCGCGTTCAGCTTCGCTTCACTGTGATCTGTCTGAAAGCTCTCATCTTGCATCATAGGATCATCTGCCATGCTCACTCACCTTGCCAATAAACCTAGCACACTTGCTGCGAATTGCCCTGTAAAGCGACGTTCATCACCTAAAATTACTCACATTTGTCCCTAACTTTTCGTCCAAGCACCAATTATCCTATAATAAGTATCCGAAGCTATAGAGATCGGAGAGCGCTGTGTACTATTCAAGCAGTGCTGTACCATTATTTGACCGAAGCCGTGATGAGGACGCCATGAGCCAGAAGCCTCAATCAATTCGCATCCTGATTGCCGACGATCATGAAGTGGTTCGGATGGGCATCCGCGCTCTGCTTCAACAGCACGCGCATTTGCACGTTGTGGCGGAAGCCGCCACTGGCGAAGAAGCGGTTGAGCTGGCGCTTTTGCACAAGCCTGACGTGGTCGTGATGGACGTGCGGATGCCCGGGATGCTCGGCGTGGAAGCCTGCCAGAAGATCGTCCAGCAGCTGCCCAGCACGCGCGTCATCATGCTGACCAGCTACGCCGAAGACGAGCTGCTCTTCGCTGCCATTCGCGCAGGCGCCTCAGGCTACGTGCTGAAGCGCATCGGCAGCGACGATCTGATTCGCACCATTGAGGCTGTTGGACGCGGCGAGTCGGCGCTCGATCCTGCCATGACCGAAGCCATCTTCCGCGAGCTGCGCCACACCGAGAAGAACAAGGAAGCAGCGCTCTTCGCCGAACTCACTTCGCAAGAGATGCGCGTTTTGGCGCTGATCGCCGACGGCTTGACCAACCGCGAGATCGCCAGTCGGCTCTTTTTGGGCGAAGGCACTGTGCGCAACTATGTGAGCAATCTGCTCAGCAAGCTCAATCTCTCAAACCGCGCCGAGGCAGCCGCTTTCGCTGTGCAACATCACATCAAAGAGCATCTGGCGTCCGAGTGATGGCACGGGCGCTCAGACGCCGCGCGGCTGCCTGATCTGCGCCTCAACCGCCTCGACCAAGCGTTTGCGGTCGAGCGTCGCCTTCTGCCAAAAGACGGCATCGCGCAGGCGCGAGCGGTCGATCTCGCCCAGCTCTTTGGCGCTCATGACTGCCACGCGCACATTGCGCAGCTCCGCCGATTCGCGCATCTGTTGCAGCACGTCCAAGCCGCCCATATCGGGCAGCATGATATCCAAAATGACTAGGTCAGGCGGCTGCTCGCGCATCGCCCTGAGCGCGCTCTCGCCCGTGCGCGCTTCGCTCACGCTGAACTTTCGGCTCGCCTCTAGGATGCGGCGCACCAAGCGCGCGTCATAAGGATTATCGTCCACGATCAGCACTTTGAAAGCGCCTTCGGCAGGCTGTGGCTGCTCAGCCGCCTGACTCGGCGCGCTGACTGCGCTCGGCGGCGCTTCGGCAGGACGATCCTTGAGCGTAGTCACCACATGCTCCACCAGCTCGCGCGTGCTGTAGCTGCCTTTCAGCCAGACCGACTCGATGTGTCCGCTCAGGCGCGCTTTATCGGCTTGTGTGAGCGCCTTGCCGCTCAGGACGATGACAGGGATGTGCGCCGTCTCAGGGTCGGCTTTCAGCGCTTCCAGCAGGCTGAAGCCGTCCATCTCAGGCATAGTCAGATCGGTGATCACAAGGTCAGGGCGGCGCTGACGCACAAGGTCGAGTCCGTCCACAGGATTGTTGGACTCGAAGACGCGGTAGTTCTTGCGCGCCTGCAGCAGACGGCGCACCAAGCGCGTATCGTTCGGATTATCGTCAATGACCACGACCGTCGTGATCTGCTCGTCAAGGCGCTCCAGCGCCGCGCCCAAGCCTTCGGTCTGTTGCGAAGGCGCGGCGCTGCCCAGCTCCAGCTCCAGCACGTATTGATCTTCCAAGATGTGCTTCTCAGCTGGGAAAGTATGCCCTGAGCAGTTCAGCAAGAGCTTCTCGTGCGGCTGCACAGCGCCGATGGCGATCAGTTTCTCCAGCCCTGCAAAGGCGACTGCCGTGGCAGGCTCGACGCTGAAGCCTTCCGTGCGCGCCACGCGCCGCATGGCGCGGAACGCCTGTCCGTCATCCACGCTGACCATCGCACCGCCGTGCCGCTGAATCGCCTCATAGAGCATGGTATAGGCGTAGCTCGGATCGCCGGTCGCCAGCACTGTGATGAGCGTCTCAGGCACCACAGGCTCAGCCTGCGCCAGACCGCGCTCGAAGGCGCGCACCATCGGCGCGCAACCTTCCACTTGCACAATGCCCAGCTTCGGCACTTTATCAATCATGCCGATCTGATGCAGCTCCAAGAAGCCTTTGTAGACGCCTAGCGGACCGATGCCGCCGCTGACCGCTTGAATGTACCAATCAGGCGCTACCCAGCGACCGTTCTCGCCGTACTCCAAGCCCAGCTGCTCAGCGATCTCGAAGGCGAGCGTCTTCATGCTCTCCTTGCCCGGAATGCCTTTCGAGCCACGGTCGAAGTACAGGTTGCGCCGCGCTGCGAAGTCAGCCGCCACTTTTTTGGTCTGATCGTAAGTGCCTGTCACTTTGATCAGCTCAGCGCCGTACAAGCCCAGCTCGCGCATTTTTTCGGCAGGCACCATGCTCGGCAAAAAGACCCACAGCTTGATGCCTGCGCGCGCGCAGTAAGCAGCGTAGGCAGCCGCCGCGTTGCCTGTGGAAGCCAGCACGCACTCTTTAATGCCCGCCTGCCGCAAAATTGAGACCGAGAGCGCGCCTTGCCGATCTTTGAACGAGTTGGTCGGCATACGGCGCTCATCTTTGATCAAGATATGTTCATGCCCTAGCGCTTCGCCAAGCCGCTCGGCGCGGATGATCGGCGTCATGCCTTCGCCGATGCTGACGCGCTGCGTCTGATCGCTGAGCGGCAGCAATTCCTCGTAGCGCCACAGCGAGAGCGGACGGCGACCTAAACCTTGCCACCAGCGCACGTCGCTGTAGTGATAACGCGCATCTAGCCATTGGCTGCCGCAGCGCTCGCACTTCGCCAACATCGGATCGGGCAGCATTTGGTGACCGCAGCTCAAGCAGACGACTTGCGAGAAGAGAGTCGGCATAGGCTTCTCCGCGTGTGCAATGGATTCTTATATTAAGTGTAGCACACTTCGGCTTTCAGCCGCTCATCTCTTGCAAAACGCGGCGCGCGATGACCAAGCGTTGAATCTGGCTGGTGCCTTCGCCGATGCTCATCAGGCGCTGATCGCGGTACATGCGCTCGACAGGAAACTCGGCGCTGTAGCCATAGCTGCCATGAATCTGAATGGCGTTGAAGCAGACGCGCTCCGCCACTTCGCTGGCGAAGAGCTTCGCCATCGCCGCTTCTTTCGTGAACGGCTTGCCCTGATCTTTCAGCCACGCCGCGCGGTAAACCATCAAACGCGCCGCCTCGATCTCCAGCGCTGCGTCGGCGATCATCCATTGGATAGCTTGATGCTCGCTGATCGGCTTGCCGAACGCCACGCGCTGCTTGGCGTACTTGACCGCTTCCTCAAATGCGCCTTGCGCAATGCCTACGCTCAACGCGCCGATGCTGATCCTGCCGGCGTCCAGCGTCTCCATCGTCTGGTGAAAGCCGCGCCCGACCTCGCCTAGCACGTTCTCGGTCGGCACGCGCACGCCATCATAGCTGATCATGTGCGTGGACGAGCCTTTCAAGCCCATCTTCTTCTCAGGCGGATGAATGGTCAAGCCTTCGCGGTCGGTCTCGACCAGCAGATGCGTGAAGCCGCGCGCGCCCGCCGTTCTATCTGTGCGCAC
>DAOTWB010000009.1:0-6259 GCA_034436235.1 Anaerolineae bacterium | reverse complement strand
GCTCAGGCGCGGCAAGTGACGCGGTGCAGCGTCGCGCACGCGCAGGCGCGCCATGCGCAGCGCTGAGTCGAAGTCAGGCGCGCTGAGCGCTTCCACAAGGCTCGGGCGCAGCGGCAAGCCGTCGCGCAGCAGCGCACGACCGATGCGCAGCAGCGCAGCGCGCTCAGCCTGCGCAAATTCGGCGTCGGGCTGCCAAGCCTGCAACAGATCGCTCAAGGTCTGCTCATTCAGGAAATGCGGCAAGTGCTGACGGATGATCGCTTCCAAGTGCAAGGTCAGGTAATCGAATGGCGTCTCCAGCAAGCGCAAGCGCAACATGCGCGCGCGCGACGCATCGCGTGCGTTGATCCACGCGCCGCGCTGACCGCTGAGCGGCTGAATCGCCTCGCGCTGCACGCCGATGCCTGCCGTGCGCAAGGTCTCAGGCGCTTCTTCGCAAAAGCGCGTGCCTGCAGGCAGAAAATCTAAGGCGAGCGGCACTTCATCCAAAGCGATCAGGTAAGCGTCCGTCGGCAAGCTCTCATTCGGACGCAGACGGACGCCGTACAAAGGCAGACCTGTGGTCTGGGCAAGGCGCGCGCGCAGCTGTGGTAAATGGCGTTCCAACAGCTCAGCTGGCGGCGCGCCATCGGCGTCCAGCAGGCTTGGCGATAGCTCGATCAGGATCGGCGCGACCAGCGAGAACGGCTGCGCGCTTGGCGCCGCCAGACCGAACAGCTGATCGAGATGGCGCAAGAGCGCTTCGAAGAACGACTCGGCAATTTGCGGCGGCAGACTCTCGCGCACAGCCGCCAGCTGCCACACGAAAGCGGCATCTTTGGCGAGCGCCAAGCACGCTTCTGCCAGCGCCTTGCCAATGGACGGCACATCCGCCGCTTTGAAGCGCTTGATGGCGGCGCTGAATTCCGCGATGTGCGGCTTGCCTTGCACAAGGCGCGCACACGCGATCCGAGCGCGCAGCTCGCCCTGAAAAGCAGGATCTTCGGGCAGGAATTCTGCGAGTTCGCGGTAGCGCTCAGCGGCAGCGTTCAGCTCGCCTTCTTTGAACTGCTCATCGGCTTCCGCGATCAGCTCGAAGAGCGCGTCGCTCAGGCGTGCGCCTGCCTCTGGGAAGCGCTCAGGCTCTGCCAGCAGGCGCTGATAGCACAGCGCAGCCGCCATGTGCTGCCCTGCCTCTGTGTACAACCTGCCCAAGCTCGCTTGCTGCGCGACGAACTGCCAACTGCCGTCCTGCGCAAAATCGAGGCTTTCCAAGAGCGCAGTCAGCGGCTGCGGCTGATCGATCTCAGCTGAGCGTTCGTTCAAGCGCGCTTCAAAGTAGGCTAACCATGCCTCAGCCGTCTCAGCGTGCGACCAAGCGGCGCTCAGACGGCGCACAGTCGGCAGGTCAAGGCGGACGAGCTGCCAATGTTGCTGCGGATTGCTCAGCAGCGCGGCGGACTGCGCAAAAGCGGCTTGCGCCTGTTCAAACTCGGCAAGGGCGAGGTAAGCGAAGCCGAGATTGGCGTAAATATACGCTGGCGCCTCAGAGTCTTGCGACAGAGCGCGCTCAAGGTAAGGCAACGCCTGCTCAGCGTAGCCCAGAACAATGCCCGACCAGCCGCAGGCGTTGCCATCCGCAGCGTAGAGCGGCGAGTCGCGCTGTTCCCACAAGTAACGGTAGGTATCGGCAGCGCGCTCGTGATCGCCCAGCAAGCGGTAGGCATCGGCGCGCACGCCGAGATACCACGCCAACAGGCTATCTGTCCTCTCAATGACGTTCCCGATCAGCTCAAGGGCAAGCGCAGGCTGCTCTTGCCGCACATGGATGTAGGCTTGCACAGCCGCTGCCCACAGACTCGGCTGTTTGGCGCGGAAGCGCTCCAAGAGCGGCAATGCCTCTGCGAATTGTCCCGCGTTGGTCAAAGTGATGATCGACTCTTCGAGCGCATTGTCATCGCCAAGCTGCGCAGCGTGCCGCGCGGCGTCTATCGCCAAGCGCTCAAGGTTCAGCGCGCGATAGACGCGGTTGAGCATCTGCCAACGGTATGGATCGGCGTCGTGAAGCGCCAAGCCGCGCTCCAGAAAGGCAATCGCCTGCCAGCGCAGCGCGTCCGCGTCTTGGTAGGGCAGACGCGCACGGCTCTCACATTGCAGCGCGCGCACGTCATATGCCCAAGCGTGATCGGCATCGGGCAATTGTAGCGCCAAGCCTGCTTGCAAGGCGCGCTCGCTCTCGTCCAGCAGCGCTTCATCTACATACGGATAGGTCGGCAGCGCAGCCTGACCGAGCAGCGTGTTCGCCAAGAACCAATGCGCAGGCGCGCAATCGGGCTGCAGACGGCAGGCGGCGCGCAGCAGCTGCGCAGCGACCGCGTACTGACCTAGCCACAGGAAGCGCTTGCCTGCTTCAAAGTACGCCTCAGCCGCTTCGCGCTCGCGACCGAGCGCTTCCAGCAGCTCAGCGCGCAAGCGATGCGCGATGCGCTCAGGATACGCCGTGTCGTCGCGCACGCCGAGCGCAAGCGCCGAGTCGGCAGCGCGCAACGCGGCTTCTGCGTCGCTCGGGCGCAAGCGTCTGACGGCTTGCAAGTACAAGTTGCCGCTCTGCGGACGGTTGAATTGGCGCAGCGCAGCTAAAGTGGACGCAGTGTTGCCGAGAACTGTCAGCGCGTCCGCGTAGTGATCGTCAGCGCGCAGCCAAGCGCGTTCAGCTTCTGCCAACAGACCTAAGCCGATGTGCGCGTCAGGCGAGTTGTATCTCAGCGCCTGTTGATATTGCGCGCGCGCGCGTTCCACATCGCCTGAGACGCGGAAATAGTCGCCGAGCGCAGCCTGTGCCAATGGTTCGTCAGGCGCCAGCTGCACAGCGCGCTCCAGCAGCGTGCGCGCGCGCCCAGGCGCCGTCTCCAGCAGCGCGCGTCCTTCGCTGACCAGCGCCGCCACAGCAGGATCGGGCAGGTGCAGCGCCGCGCGGAACTGTTTGAGGAAAGCCTGCCAAAGCGGCTCAAGCGCGCGTTGTGGCGCGTCCGCTAATTCAGTCGGCAGGTCGCTATGCTCGATGACCAAAGCGATGATCGGCACGCCGTGCGTTTGCGCAGCGCGCCGCTCAGCGCTGCACGCCAGATTCTGAGCGTAGCGCGGCGTGATCAGCGCAAGGAACTGATCGCAAGCGGCGATCTGATCGAGCGCGCCGCTCAGCAGCCTGTAGCCGCTCAGCGCCGCGCGCACCACTTGCGCGTAGAGCGCGTCTTCAGGCGCAAAACTCAGGTAGAGCTTCATACGCCGCGCTCCTTGATCAAGGTCATCATCGCTTCCAGCAGATCGAGCTGCTCAGGCGTGCCGTCGCTATTGAATTGAACGCGCCATTCGCGCTTCAAATGCGCCAGCCATTGCTCAGGTCTGAGCAACTCAAGTCTTTCAACGACCTGCACAGCGAATTGGCGCACGACGCGCCGATAATTTCCGTCGCCAATGCGCTCAAGGTGCGGACGCACGCCGATCAGCAGGTCTTCAGGCGTGAGCGCATTGCTGCTCAGCTGGTCAGTCGGACGCACGGCAGCGCGATCGGCAGGTTGAATCAATCCGTCAGCGCTGTGCAAGTAGAGAGTCGGCGTGCCGAAAGTGCGCGCAGCGTGCTGACGCATAGCCGTCAGCGCTTGCCTGCCGCGCTGAACAGCGTAATCGAGCGGCTCGCCTTCCACCAGCGCCTGATAGAAGACTCGGCTGAAGTCAATGGCAGCCATGTTGGTGATTGGATATTGCATGGCGACCACTGCTTGCACGCCTTTCTGAACAAGGCGCGGCGCTAAGCCGCCAAAGCTATCGCGCAGGTCGGCGCGTCCGCCTTCGCACAAGTGTAGGAAGACCACGCGCGGCAGCTCTGAGAGACCGCACCAATCGGCGAAGTCGCTATCGCTGCACCAATCGGCTGTCCCATCCGCCTTGAGCAACGCGACCTCGCCACTGCTCGTCTCGACGTTGAAATTGCCATGACCGATGAAATGTAGCACATGCGGCTTGAACGTCCGCATGCGCTCTGTGAAAGCGGCGACCGTCGTCTCACGCAGCACGTCCACCTGCACAGGATACGCCTCTGAGAGCCGCTGAATGGACTCGATCACGCGCGGCTCTAGCACTGGTCCGAGGTCGCTCGGCTTGGAGACAGCGACCAGCAGCCGCAGCGCGCCTTCAGTGCGCAACGGCTTGCGCGCATGGCGCGGCATGAAGCGCGAGAGGACGATATCCGTGCGGCTGCACAAGAAGCAATTCTCGCGTGGATAGTGCAAAAATTCCCACGGCAAATTGGCAAGCTCAGCCGCGCCTGCCTCAAAACTGAGCTGTAGGCGCAAGCGCTCGCCGTCCGCCTGCGCTTGGCGCAGCGCTTCTTCGAAGAGCCGCTCGATCTCGGCATCGAAGAGCAGCTGATAGAGATGCTGACCGAAGATGGCGATCTCTTTTGAGTCGCTGAATTTATTCGCGCGCATCCAGCGCTCGAATAGGCGGATCGTGCGCCGCGTCAAGCTATCATGATCGAAGCCGCGCAGGACGCCGCGCGCCGTCCTGCCATCGGCATGGCGCGCCTGAAGGCTGCGTCCATCGTTCTCGACGGCGATGATCAGCTCAGCGCTCATAGCTCGCCATATCAGAGCTGCGCTGAAAGGTCATACGCTCTCAAATCGCGCACAGGCGCGCCTGCCCGCAAGAAATTGGCGAGCCGCTGCCCGAGATAGGCGATGATCTCGCCCAGCCCTGCCGCGGCGAAATTGAACGCGGAATACGCCTGCATCGCCGCCGCGACCTTCAGCGCAGTCACGTGACGCGGCACTTGCAACACAACCGCGAACTGCGGCACGCGCTCGCGGAAGAAATCCGCGCCGCTGACGCGCCAGAAGACCTTGTGCGTCTTCTCGCCGCTATGCTCGATCTGCGCGCGCACAAGGCGATAGTTGAACGGGCCGACGCGCACGCCGACATCCGTGCCAAGCGCAGCGCTGCCGCTCAGACTCGGCACGTGCGCTTCGAACTCAAAGTTGCTGCCCAAGCGCACAATCGCCTCTGCATTGCTCTGTAGGATGTTCACGAACTTTTTATCGGGCAGGATCAAAGCGCTGATCGGGCGCTGATCGTCGGGCGCGTCCGGATTGAACTCGACGGCGCATTCCACGCGCACAAAAGGCATGTTCGGGCGCGCCTGATAGCCGATCGGCAGGTATAGCCAATAGAAATTGAAGCGATCGCTCAGGCGCTTGAAAAGCGATGGCACGGGCAGGTTCTGCTCGGCGAAATGCGCCTCTTCCAGCTTGAGGAATTCCGGCTGACGGCTGAAGAATGCCTTCTGCTCGTTCAGCTCTGCCAAAAGCCGCTCAGCGGCGCTCTCCGCGCTCTCTATGCTGCGCATGACGCGCGGCTCGCTCAGCGCGTCTGTCGTGTCAGCGCGCTCTGTCTCCATGCGGCGCGTGACGCGCGGTTGGCTCAGCTCGCGCGCCAAGCCGATCACGTTCTCGCGCACTTCCGCCATGAGTTCCTCACGGCTGGCACCGCCGAAATCAAATGCAAAATCCACTAGACGCTCACTCTCGGTCATGGCGCATTGCTCCACAGGTTGTGAAAATGGCAGGCACGCCTTAGCGTACAGCGATTCAGGCAGGAAGGCAAGTGCTTAGCGCGCGTGCTATAATGCGCACAGGGCAATTGAGTTGAGGAGGGTGACTCAATGTACACCCGAAACGAGCTGCTGTTCCCATACCACGTCATTCCGCTCTTGCGCCAAGTGCGCGGCGAGACGTGGCGCACGCTGATCAACAGCCTTGTGGATGCCGCTGAGGACGATCCGCGCACATTGGCGCTGATGCTGCTCATGATTCGCCTGAACGGCTGTCTCTCGTGCGAGACCGATAGCTTTCGCGCCATGCGCGGCTGCGCCACTTGTGCGCTGCAGACCTTGCGCCGCTTCAAGGGCAGTGATGATGAGCTGCTGGCGCAGTATCAACAGGCGCTGACCGAGATTCAAAGTTATTTTGCCGCACAAAACGGCGCGTGACGCGCGGCTGCCTTTCTGCGCCGCCTGCGAGTATAATTGAGCGCAGGACATTTCCAATGCATTCAGGAGTATGTGCAATGCAGTACAGAAGGTTAGGCGCTGCAGGCATGAAGGTCAGCGCGCTCAGCTTAGGCGGCTGGATCAACTACGGCGAAGGCAAGGTCGCCGAAGATGAAGCGCGGCGTGTCGTTGAGTACGCTTACGAACATGGCGTGAACTACTTCGATCTCGCCGATG
>DAOTWB010000008.1:0-1855 GCA_034436235.1 Anaerolineae bacterium | reverse complement strand
CGGCAAATGGCTGATCTTCGGCATGGCGCTGATAGGCTTTTTGGTCTCAGGCTACTTGGTCGCGATTCAGGCGTTCGTCCTGAATAGCTTCTGCCAATGGTGCATGGGCAGCGCTGTGACCATGACCGCGCTGTTCGGCGTGAGCTTTGCGCGGCTCTGGCGCGCCTTGAGCGCTGAGCCTGCCGACGAAGAAGCAGAGCAAGCGTAGCGAATGCCGCGCGGCGTGCCGATCAGCTCTCGGAATTCGACGGCACGGCTTCTTCCTGCTGCGGACGCGCGTTGCGCTTGTTGCGCCGCTTGCCTCTGCGATTGTTCGCCTTGTTCGCGCCGCGCCCTTCCAGCACGCGCTCCAATTCAGGGAAGTCCGCATCAGCGGCATTCAGCAAGGCGCGGCGCAGCGCCAGCTCAATCGCGTTTGGCACGTTCTCGTCGTCATCTTCAGAGTCGGCGTCGCGAGCGGCAGGCGGCGTCTCGAGCGCCTTCACGCTCAGATCGATCTGCTTCTTGCGGCTGCTGACCTTGATCACCTTCGCCGTCAGCGCTTCGCCGATCTGATAAACGCCTTCAGGCGAGCCTGTGAAGCCGTACGATAGCTCCTTCACATGCACCATGCCTGGTCGCTCCGCGCCGACGTCAATGAACACGCCGTAGTTCTCCACGCGCACGATCTTGCCCGTCAGCACCTGACCGACGCGAATTTCATCCCACGGCAGCGCGATTGGCTTGATCATGGTCACTTCCACCAAGCCGCGCTCAGCGTCCACTTGGCGCACCCAGACCGTCACGTGCTGACCTTCCGTCAGCACATCGTTCACGTTCTTGATCGGCGACTCGCTCAGCTGCGAGATGTGGACGAATGCATCCTTGCCCAAGCCGACGTCTATGAACGCGCCCGCCAATTCCACGCGCTTGACGACGCCGCTCAATTCCGTCCTCGGCTTCAGCGCCTGCAGCGCCTGCGCCGCTTCTGATGGCGCGCTTGGCGCAGAGTCAGGCTCGCCTGCTGCCAAAGGCGCGTTCAGGGCAGCATTTGCTTCTGTCATTTCAGTTGCTCCTTCATCACACTGAGAAGTTGGGATAGCGAATTGGATTATCGCATTTTGGGCGCGATTCTACTACTTTGTCAAAGTGCGGTCAACCGTGACGCGCGCGCATTGCCCTGATCGCAGCCTATTTTTCAGCGCGCATGTTACCGCGCCTGCTTGCAAGCGCGCTATGATATCTGATACACTGATCGTGCAGCGCCTGTGCTGTGAAAGGAATGCCCAATGAGCCTGTCCGCTGACCTTATTCAACGCATCATTGCCGTGTGCGAGCCGTACATGGAAACTGAAGACGCTCGCCGCAACCGTTTCACGCTCGCTTTTGGCACTGATGATGTGCCATTTCGGAAGCAGATCAATTGGATTGGCAACACGCAAGACTTTTTGCTGCACTTCATCCGCGTTTTGGATCAAGTCCATCGCTATAACCGCGTCCATCCGTTGCGGACGCTGCTGGAAAGCCTCAGGCATGATTGCGGCGAAGATCGGCAGCGCGAAATTGACGCCCTGCTGCCGCTGATTGACGCCCTGCCCAGCCTTGGCGCGCCGACCATCTTCCTCAGCTACGCGCGCGCCGATGACGAACTGTTCGTCCGCCGCCTGTACGATGACCTGACCGCGCAAGGCTTCCGCGTCTGGTTTGACCGCGAGCACATGCCCAATCGCGGCTTGAGCTTCACGGATGAGATCGCGCTCGCCATTGAGCAAGCCGAGCGCCTGCTGCTCGTCTGCGGACCTGCCGCTTACCAGTCGGAATACGTGCGCAAGGAATGGCAGCACGCGCTGCTGCACTGCAAGCCGATCCTGCCCGT
>DAOTWB010000007.1:0-9072 GCA_034436235.1 Anaerolineae bacterium | reverse complement strand
GCTATCTGCGCGCCATCGTGCGCACAGGCGGCAATATGGCGTTAGTGCGCCAGCTGGTGGCGAACAATTTCATGGTCATCTTGGAGACAGGCTTTTACGATCCTGATACGCCGCAGCAAGGCTGGATCGGTCATTATTTGACCATCGTGGCGTATGATGATAACGTCGGCAGGCTTTATAAGCTGGATACCTACAAAGGCGAGACCAATGAGCGCTACGATGTGCTGGACGCGCTGTGGAGTCATTTCAACCGCCTGTACATCGTGGTCTATCAGGCGACGCGCGAGCGCGAGTTGGCGGTTATTCTAGACGCTCAGTGGGATGCGGATTACAATCGGCGCTACACGCTCGACCGCGCGCGCGAGGCAGCCGCTGCGCAGCCGAATAATCCGTTCGCTTGGTTCAACTTGGGCAGCAGCTTCACAGCGCTTGAGCGCTATCTCGAGGCGGCGTTCGCCTTCGACCGCGCCTTCAGCCTGCCTGAGCCGATTCCATTCCGCATGTTGTGGTATCAATTCGCGCCGTTTGAGGCGTACTATCGCAGCGGCAACTACCAACAGGTGATCGCGCTGGCTGAGTCGGTCATTGAGAGCGCGAAAGGCTATGTTGAGGAAGCCTTTTACTATCGCGGCATTGCGCGCGCTGCGCTGGGCATGTGGGAGCAGGCTTACGAAGATATTGCCGCCGCCGTGCGGTTTAATCCAAACTACTCGGCGGCGGTGCGGGCGCTGAACTTGGTGCGCGGACGGCAATTGCCGTGATCTCACTCGGCGAGCGCGGCGTCCAGCTCGAACTCGTCCACGCCTGCTAACGCGCGCGAGATGATGCAGTTCTTCTTGGCGTCTTCTGCCACTTCAGTGAAGGTGGCGAGATCGAGGTTGTCCGCCTTACCGCGCGCGATCAGCTTGATCTTGCTGATCTTGCGTCCGCCTTCGGCTTGGCTCAGCACGCAGACGGCTGTGGTGGTCACCTGCACGTTCTGAAACTCTCTGCGACCAAGCACAGCAGCGATGTTCATGGTGAAGCAAGCGGCTTCAGCGGCAGCGATCAATTCTTCGGGATTGGTGCCGGGCGCTTGCTCAAAGCGCGTGACAAAAGTGTAGGGCGCGTTGTTCAGTGCGCCGCTCTGCGTGCTGATCTGACCTGTGCCTTCGCGCAGCGTGCCGTGCCAAGTGGCGCTGGCGCTGCGTTCGATATCGCTCATCGTTTTTGCTCTCCAGTTCTAGGGAAAAGCCGATCCGCCTAAATTATGGCGCAGATGGCGGCGATCTGCCAACACGCGCAAAAAATGCTCGCAAGGTAGCGCGCCTTGCGAGCATCAGTCGCGTTATGTGCGATCACTCAAGCAGTTGTGACAAGGTGAGCGTTTGCAATCCTTCGAGATTCAGGACGTTGATCTTGTACACGCACTGCAACGCTGTGCAGGTATCCTCAGGCGTATCGAGCAAGACCAGATAGATGTGCCGAGCAGCTAACGACATGCTGCCTGCCAACATCGCATACTTATTGATGTGATTTTGATAATCTGCCGTCTTGGTCTCAAACCATAGGATGCGACCGTTCTCGCCTACGCTGAACAGCAGATCGAACTCGAAGTTGTGTCCTTGCGGCAGTGTCACCTGCACATTGTGCGCCACCTCAAATGGCACGTTCGCCGTGCGGAACAGCTCGCTCAGATGTTGGCGCGTGAAGCGTTCCAGCCAGCCGCCGCTGAAGAAGCTGTGCGCTAACGGTGTGCGGCTCGGTCGCGCCATGAGGCGGTATTGCGGCGCTTTGCGATACTCGTAGTACTCTAAGAGCGCCAACTTGCGCAGCTCGGTGCAGAGCTGCGTGCTATAGGTGACACAACGCGCGTCCTGCGCTGCCAAGCTGAGCGTGAACGTCTCGCCGTTGTTCAGGCTGCGCTTGATGTACTGGTAGACTTGTTTGATGAACGGATAGCGCGTTCCCATGTACACTGCAAGGCGATCTAGCACTTCGTCATGCTCTTCAAGCTCGCCTGTGCTGCGCACTGCGATGTTTGCATTGGTGAGGAATTGGTGTATCCGCACAGGCGGCGCTGAGCGCGGCTCAGCCGATTGTTGGGCAGGCGCGGCAGGCGTCGCGACTGTGCGCACAGGGCGATCTTTCAGCGTGCGCAAGACCTGCACAAAGTCCATGAATTGCGCCTGCGAACTCACACAAGAAGGATGCCGCTCGAGCAATGCCTTCAGCTCGCTCGGCAGCTCGGACGGATCGGGCAGACGACCGTCCGAGAGCAGGACGGGCTGAACAGGCTTGCCTCGCGTCAGAGCGAGCTGCAAGGCGACACGATCAGGCTCGCTCGGCTGTGCGAGCCAGTTGCCGTTCAACGGCTTGCCGCTGAACAAGACGAGGATCAAATCAATGTCTGTGAAGGCTTGCTGCAGGCTTGCGCGCACTGCGCTGCCGAAAGGCACTAGCTCAGCGGCGCCAAGCGTGAAAGTGTACTCAGGCAGCTGGCGACCAAGTGCCTTGACGAACATCTCAGCGTAGGTGACATTAGGGTGAGCTATCACAAGAGCGTGCGTCATGTTCAAACACTCCTCTCTGCGTAAAACGACCTAGAGTCTGGTGATGCAAGGAGTCGTTACTATAAGTATACATAACGCACACTGAGACTTTGATTAGAAAAGTAAGAATTCGTCTAATCACTCACCGTGATAGGCATTGCCGCGTGCGCAGCGCCTGCGCGGAAAACAAATGAGCGGGAATTTTCCCGCTCATCCGCGCATGATGCTCAATTCAGATATTCGAAGATACCTGCCGCGCCTTGTCCGCCGCCAACACACATGGTGACCATGCCGTAGCGCGCCTTGCGCCGCCGCAGTTCGTGAATGACCTGCACGGTCAATTTGCTGCCCGTGCAACCTAGCGGATGTCCGAGCGCGATGGCGCCGCCGTTGACGTTCACGCGCGCCATGTCCATCTCCAGCGTGCGGATGACCGCTAACGCCTGCGCGGCGAACGCCTCGTTCAGCTCGATCAAGTCAATTTGGTCAAGCGTCAGCCCTGTGCGCGCCAGCACCTTCGGCACTGCCTTGATCGGACCGACGCCCATCACTTCGGGACGCACGCCTGAGACCGCGAAGCCGACGAAGCGCGCCAATGGCTGCAAGCCGAGCCGCTCTGCCATGCCGCGCTCCATGACCAAGACGCCGGCGGCGCCATCGCTGAGCGGCGACGAGTTGCCGGCAGTGACCGTGCCGCCTTGCATGAAGGCAGGCTTCAATTTGGCGAGCGCCTCAAGCGTTGTATCACGCCGCAGATGCTCGTCCTTATCGAGGATGACCTTGACCTGCTGCGGCTTGCCGTCCTCGCCTACCAGCACTTCCTCGATCTCGACAGGCACGATCTCTTCCTTGAATTTGCCGCTGTCCTGCGCCGCTGCCGCCTTTTGATGGCTCTCGTAAGCGAACTGATCCTGATCCTCACGGCTGACCTGCCACTCTTGCGCCACGCGCTCCGCCGTCAAGCCCATGCTCATGTAGACCTCAGGCTGATGCTCTGCCATGTATGGATTAGGCGACATGCGGAAGCCTGTCATCGGCACTAGGCTCATGGTCTCGGCGCCGCCGGCGATGATCACATCGGCGCCGCCGGCGATGATGCGCTCAGCAGCGCTGGCGATGGTCTGCAGACCGCTGGCGCAGAAGCGATTAACGGTCTGAGCAGGCACATCGGCAGGCAAGCCTGCGCGCAACGCGATCACGCGCGCCATGTTCAAACCTTGCGCGCCTTCAGGCATGGCGCAGCCGATGATCACATCGTCAATCAGAGCAGGATCGAGCTTGCCTTCAGTCTGGCGCATCAACTCGCGGATCACGGCGGCAGCCAGCTCGTCGGAGCGCGCATTGTGCGTTGTACCGCGCTTCGCCTTGCCAACAGCCGTGCGCGTCGCCGCCACGATCACAGCTTCACGTCTCTCAGTCATCTTATAAAGACCTCTCTTAAAGTTTCTAGGCATTCAAACGCTAGTTTGATTATAAACGCAAGCGCACGTTTTCTCCACAAGTTGCAAATGGCGCGGCAAGGCGCTAGGCTTAGGCTGTGCAGCGCGTGTCAGCTCAGGAGTGTCGCTAATGCGCTCATGTCTAGCCTTATTTGTGTTCCTATTCGTCTTTCTGCCGCTCGCCTTTTGCGGCTTGCTGACGGCTTCGGTCAGCTCATGGCTGTTGGATCGCAATTTCTACACTGACCTATTCAGCGCAGAAGAAATTTACAGCGCGCTGTTGAGCGGCAATCTCGATCTGGAGAACTCGCTAGAGCTAGGCAGCACGGAGCTCGATCCTGCTACGACGCGCGCCTTCGGGCAAGCGATCCTAGAAGCGGTCTCGCCGAGCTACGTGCGCGATGAAGTGCTGCGCAACATCAACGCCGTGTTCGATTACCTTGAAGACACATCGCGCGGCTTGACGCTCACATGGGACTTGCGACCGCTGAAGCGCGGTCTGAGCGCTGAGCAGATCGACACTTTTGCCGATGTCCTGATCAAAAACTTGCCGCCGTGCAGTCCGCGCACGCCGCAAGCCGATTTGATCCTGCCGACTTGCCTGCCGACCGATAAGTCTGCCCAGCAATTGACGGCTGAGGTGCGCCAGAATGCGGCGCGTTTTGTCGCGCAACTGCCCGACTTCCAGACGATTGGCGAGCCAATTCCGCCCAACACGCAAGGCGGCGCGCTGCTGGGCGATCTTGCACAGACGGCTGTGAGCAGCGGCGCGCTCTCGCTATTGACAGGGACGTTCTTCGCTTGGCTGTTCATAGGTGCGCTGGCAGCGCGCTCTACGAAAGGACTCTGGACGACGCTGGGCATCACGTTGCTCGTCCCAGCGCTGCCCGTGTTGCTGCTCGGTATCTTGCTGCTGACAGGCACTGCCGATGGCATTTTCTCCGCCAATCTCAACACAGCCTTCGCTGAGATAGGTCTGCAGGATAGCGCTGCGCTTGATAGCGTGCTGCGCCGTGCTTTCTCGCGCATCAGCGGCGGCTTCCTGACCTACGGCGGCGGCGCGACAGGCATCGCCGTCTTGCTCCTAGTGATCGGCGCGCTGATGCCACAGCCGCGCAAGCGCAAGCCGAAAGACGGCGATATCAATCTCTCGGATTACGGCACATTGCGCTAGGCGCGTCACCTGCGCTATAGTTGTGTGCAAATGTGCGAACATTGCAACTTTGTGCAAGGGAGTGTGAGCAATGGGCGTGGTTCATAAGCGCAAGGGCGAGTCGCCGTTTTGGCAATGGGAAGGCGTGGCAATCGAGCGCTACGGCGCGGAAGGCGCGTCCGCTACGAAGCAAGTCTTGATTGGCGAGGCGGACGGCGCGCCGAACTTCGCGCTGCGCTACTTCACGATTCCTGTTGGGCAGGCATCGAACTTAGATCATCACGCGCACGATCACGGCGTGCTGATTGTGCATGGGCGCGCGCGCGTTTTGCTGGGCGAGCGCTATGAAGAGGTCAGCGCCGGCGATGTGGTCTACGTGGCAGGCTGGGAACGCCATCAGTTTGTGAACATCGGCGATGAGCCGCTGACCTTCCTATGCATCGTGCCGTCGAAGACGGCGCAGCCTGATGTGTGCGCCGTGCCTGCACGCAAAACTGAGCCTGAAGCGAAGTAGCCATGCGAGCGGCTTTCTTTCACGGCGTGCGCGATATCCGCGTGCGCGAGGTGGCGGATGCTGAGCCAAAAGCAGGCGAGGTGCTGCTGGCAGTCAGTGCAGTTGGCATATGCGGCAGCGACCTGCATACTTATCTGCTCGGCAATATTGGCGGCGTGAGCAGCAATGAGCCAATTGTGCTAGGGCATGAGGCGAGCGGCGTGATTCTCGCGCTGGGCGCGGACGCGCCTGCGCACTTGCGCGTCGGGCAGCGCGTTGCCATTGATCCTGCCACGCCGTGTCTGCAATGCGAGTTCTGCCAACACGGGCAGCATCACTTGTGCCTGAACTTGAAGTTCATGGGCTACTTTCCACAGCACGGCGCACTGCAAGAGCGCATGGTGCATCCTGCGCGCTCAGTGGTGCCAGTGCCAGATTCGATCAGCGACGTCGGCGCGGCTATGCTGGAGCCGCTCGGCGTGGCGCTGCACGCGGCGCGGTTGGGCACTGTGCAGCACGGCGAGGACGTTTTAGTGGTCGGTTGTGGCACAATTGGCTTGCTGTGCGTGCGCTTGGCGCGCTTGGCAGGCGCACGGCGCATCTTCGCCACAGATCGCTACACATGGCGCTTGGATATGGCGGCGAACTTCGGCGCTGACTACTGCCTGAACACTGCGCAGGTCGATCCAGTCCAAGAGGTGCTGCGCACGACCGACAAGCGCGGCGTGGACGTCGCATTTGAGGCGGCGTGGGTGACGGAGACTGCCGATCAGTGCGCTCGAGCGGCGCGCAATGGCGGCAGGGTGATCATTGTCGGTATTCCTGCGGAAGATTCGTTCACTTTGACGGCGTCTGTGGTGCGCCGCAAAGAACTGACGATCATCTATTCGCGGCGGATGAATCACACTTATGAGGCGGCGATCGCGCTGGCGGAGCGCAGCATGGTTGACCTTGACGCGCTCGGCAAATTCCAGATGCCGCTGACACACGCCGCTGAGGCGTTCGCGGCTGCCGCTGAATATCACGAAGGCGTGGTGCGCGCGATGATCATGCCGCAAATGAAAGGATGAAAGATGCTCTCTGAGGCGCGGCGCGAGCAGATTTTGACGATTGCGCAATCGTTGGTGCGCATTCCATCGCTGGCAGGCGAGGAAGGCGCTGTGATCGAGCAGACGGCGCACTGGATGCACGAGCTAGGCTACGACAATGTTCAAGTGGACGCTTGCGGCAATTTGATTGGGACGCTGCACGGCGGGCAAGGCACGACAGTCATTTACGATTCGCACGTGGATACGGTCGCGGCAGGCGATCTGAGCGCATGGCGCTACGATCCGTTCGGCGGCGCGGTCGCCGATGGCAAGCTGTACGGTCGCGGCGCGTGCGATATGAAAGGCTCGCTGGCTGCGTCGCTCGCTGCGCTCGCTTACGCGAAGCAAGATGGCGTCTTGCGCGGCACAGCGCTGGTCTCGGCGTCCGTCGGCGAGGAAGTGATCGAGGGTCTGGCGTTCAGCCATGTTTTGGCGGCACACAAGCCTGATCTGGTCGTGATCTGCGAAGCAACAGAGCTGCGCTTGGTCACGGCAGGACGTGGACGCGCGGAGATAACGATCACAACGCACGGCAAATCGGCGCACGCCAGCACGCCGCAGCTTGGCGTGAACGCGCTCAAACAGATGGCGAAGCTGGTCAGCGCGCTTGATTTGCTCGCGCCGCCCGAAGAGGCACGATTGGGCAAGGGCATTCTAGAGCCGACCGAGATCATCAGCCTGCCGTATCCATCGGTCTCTGTGCTGCCGTATGAATGCCGCGCGCGCTACGACCGTCGTTTGCTGCTCGGTGAGACGGCGGAGAGCGTCCTCGCGCCGATCAACACGACCATCGCTGCGCTCGCCGCCGCCGATCCAACTTTCCGCGCTGAGGCAAGCATTGATATCGGCGCGTTCACCTGCTACACGGGCTTGACCTTGCACGGCAAAAAGTTTCAGGTCGCTTGGCAGACTGACGCAGCACATCCATTGGTGCGCGCTGCGCAAGCCGCGCTACAGCGCGCAGGGCAGGCGGCTGAGATCGGTCACTACAATTTCTGCACAAACGGCAGCTACGCCGCCAGCATCGGCTTGCCTGTGATCGGCTATGGCGCAGGCGCAGAGACGACGGCGCACATCACGGATGAGTATCTGGCGCTCGATCAGCTCTTCGGCGCTGCGGAAGGCTACTATGCGCTCGGCGCGGCGTTCGCCACATGATTCCGCGCGCGCTCGCCATCGCTGCCTCAGATTCAAGCGGCGCAGCAGGACTTCAGGCAGACCTGAAGACCTTCGCCGCGCGCCGAGTCTATGGCATGGCGGCGCTCACCGCGCTGACGGCGCAGGATTCGACGCACATTGCAGCCATTCAGCGTGTGCCGCCTGATTTTGTGGCGCAACAGATCAGCATGGTGCTGAACGATATCGGCGCGGACGCCATCAAGTGCGGTCTGCTGCTCAGCGCTGAGATCATAGCGGCTGTGGCGGCAGCTTTGCCGTCCGATGTGCCAAACTTGGTCGTCGATCCTGTCTTAGTGGATGGCAAGGGACGCTTGATCGTCGCGCCTGAGGCATTGGACGCTTACAAACGGCTGCTCTTTCCGCGCGCACGCTTGATCACGCCAAATCTGGATGAAGCGCGCCTGCTGAGCGGATTGCCGTTGCACTCAGCCGATGAGCTGCCGCAAGCGGCGCGCGCACTGGCTGCCTTCGGCGCGCAGGCTGTGCTGATCAAAGGCGGACACTTCGCTCAGGACACGATCTGCGACATACTTTGGGAAGCCGATCAGCCGTACTGCTTCGAGAGTTTGCGTTTACCCGTCCACAATCCGCGCGGCGTCGGTTGCACGTTCGCGGCGTGCATCACAGCGGAATTGGCGAAAGGTCAGGCGCTGTGCGCAGCCGTGCAGACGGCGCACGCATACGTCCAAGCGGCGTTGGCTGCCGCTGCTGAGTGGCGGCTCGGCAAGGGCGAGCGCGCCGTCCTCGATCACGGCGTGCAGCTGCCCTGATCATTTGCCATGCGCACGCAACCTTAACGAAACTTTCCGTGTGTCTTAACGCGAATCAGGCATCCTTAACGTGGTGCGCGCTTTGAGAGGAGTTTTGGCGTGGGCAAAGCCGACTTGCATTTGCACAGCACGTACAGCGACGGCAGTCAGAGCGTTGAGGCGATCCTGAAGTACGTGGAGCGGTATACTGACCTAGACGTGATCGCGATCACCGATCACGATTGCATCGAAGGCGCGTTGCGCGCGCGCGACTTGGCGGCGGCGCAGCGCTTGCGGACTGCAGTGCTGGTCGGCGCGGAGATCAGCACGCGCGATGGACATCTGCTGGCGCTCGGCATCGAGCGGCTGATCGCAGCCGATCTGAGCATGGCGGAGACAGTTCAGGCTGTGCATGAGCAAGGCGGCGTGGCAATTGCAGC
>DAOTWB010000006.1:0-12922 GCA_034436235.1 Anaerolineae bacterium | reverse complement strand
GCGCGAGTCATTGCGCAGGCGCTCAACGTCCGATCCGAGCCGAGCGCGGCAAGCGCTAAGCTCGGCGTGTTACGGCGCGGCAAGACTGTGAAGGTCTATGAAGTGCTAGAGACGCCTGACAACGGCACATGGCTGCGCTTGCAATGCCGTGCGCAGCCGTGTTGGATCAATGGCAGCCCTAAGTATGTGCAGTTGCGCCTTGCCGAGCCGACTGCCATTGCCAATCGCGTCGTGCAGCCCTTGCCTGATGTCACACTTTCCAGCTGGACGATCAATCCTGCAGTGCCGCGTCCGGAGCAGCCCTTCACAGTGACGCTCATCATCGCCAATCGCGGCAAGGCGGACGCCGCGCCGTTCGCCATTGGCGCTAACGCCGCTGAGCAGTTCGCTATGGCGTATGTGAACGGACTCGGCGCTGAGAGTCAGGGGACGGTCGTGATGCAATTCGTAGCGCCTGCCAACACAGGCGCGCATGAGGTCAACATCGCGCTAGATATTGAGAGCGCCATTGAAGAGCGCGATAAGCGCGACAATCTTGTGCGCATTGCGTACCGTGTAGACGCGCCGCTGCGCAACGGCGCGCTGAAGGTCACGCCGTATGCCAACGTTGACCTTGACGGCGACTCGCTTGCCGACTTGAGCTGGAATGGCGTTACGCTAGACGCCATAAATGGCGCGCAAATTCAGGCGTTTGACGGCAAGCTCACAGATATCCATGCCGACTTTCTAGACGGCGTGAATGGCTCGTTTTTTGAGCCTTCTGAAGGCGCTATTGCCCTAGTGCGCACGGCAAGCGGCGACGCGGCATGGATACGGATTGCCAAACTAGCGCCGCTCTTGGAAATTCAGTATGGCGTCTATGGGCGCTAGGAAGTGTGACGGATGAACGTCCTGATCCAAGCCAAAGGCGGCTTGCAAGCCGAGCTGATGACGCTCAATTTGAGCGCGGCAATGGCAGGTCTCTCAGCGCACACGCGGCGCGCCTATTGGCGATGGTTGCGCCGCTATGCAGCCGAGACCATCGGCGTGACGCTTGCCGAGCCGAGCGCCGTGCCGATTGCGCACGCCATGCAAGCCGTCAACATCGGCAATTTGAAAGGCTTTCTCGGCAAGCTGAAGGCTGAAGGACTCGGACGGCAATCGCTGATGCAAGCGAAGGCGGCGGTCGTTTGGCTCGGCGCGCTGATGTCCGATCTCGGCTACATGCCGCATGGCGAGTCGGCGGCGCTCAGCCGCGTGAAAGTGCCGCGTGCTGAGAGCGGTCAGCGCAACGGCGCATGGCTCTCTGCGCAGGAAATTCGGCTGATGTTGCAACGGCTAGAGACGGCTGATGAGCTGCGCATGACGGTCAAGGCGCGCAACCTTGCCATGATAACGCTGATGGTCATCTGCGGCTTGCGCCGTGATGAGATCGCGGCGGCGCGCTGGAGCGATGTGTCTCGGCATGGCGGCTATGCCGTGTTGAATGTTCACGGCAAGGGCGAAAAGACGCGCTTGGTCAAGCTGCCGAGCATGGTGATACAGGCGCTTGCCGAGTGGCGTCGCTATCATCCCGATCCGCGTGGCAACGCGCCGATCTTTCCGCGCATTCTGTGCAACGGCTGGATCACGCTGCAGCCGATATCAGATCGGACGGTCTGGTGCGCTGTGAAGCAAGCGACGCGGATCGCAGGCTTGCCGCATATCTCGCCGCATGACCTAAGGCGGTCGTTTGCACGCGGCGCGTATGAGGCAGGCGTGCCGTATGAGCTGATACGGCAAGCGCTAGGGCATTCCAGCATTGCTACCACTGAGCGTTACGTGAATAGCGCGCTTGAGCTGCGCCGCGCCGCGCCTGATGTATGGGCTGCGCACGTGCGGAATTCAAGATGAGCTTTTAACCCTTGTTTTGCGCCTTGCGCGGCGCGTCACACTTGCTTGCCGTGCAAGACACGTCACACTTTCGGCGTCACACTTTTGCGTCAAGCGCGTCACACTTTTGGCGTCACACTTTTGCGTCAAGCGCGTCACACTTTCGGCGTCACATTTTTGGCGTCACATTTTCTTGCCGCGCCGCTTGCCAACTGATGCTGCGCACAAGCTGTACACGCTCAACGCGCCTGCGCTATGCAAGGCTTGACCACACGCGCTCAGCGTAGCGCCCGTCGTGACCACGTCATCTATCAAGATCAGCCGATGATGCTTGACAGCGCTTGCCGATGCCTTATAAGCGTCCGCAACCGCCGTCAGGCGCTCATCACGCCGTAATGTCCGCTGATGCGCCGTGTTTTTCACGCGGATCAGCGCTGCAGGATGATAGGGCAACGCCGCTAGACGAGCGAATTCAAGAGCGATCTGCTCTGCAGGATTGTAGCCGCGCTGTGCAAGGCGCTCCGGAGCGCTTGGCACACATACCACCATATCGGCATACCAATCGGCGGCACGCCAAAGGCGCGCCAAAAGCAAGCCGAATTGAATACCATTGCCAATGCGCTCGGCAAGATCAGGCTCTTGCTTATGCCGCCTGAGCAAGCGCGCCAATGGGCTGATATGGTAGCTGAAGGCGGCACGGCACTCGGCAATGTATGGAATATCTGTTCTAATGATCGGCTCTAGTCTCAACACGGCTATCCGCCAAAGTTAACGCGCATTAAAAGATTAGAGTTTTGCCATAACACCTTGAATTTGGTATGACTCCCGCATAGCTATCGCAAGCCGCCGCAACGTTTGGCACGCCAAAGCGTATAGTGCAGATCAGGAGAGCAGAACATGACGGCATGGTGGGGTACTCGTGAGAATGTCTCAATGCGGCTGCGTCTCGAGGTTGAAGCGATGCGCGCTGCTTTCGGCGATACATTCCGCTTTGTAGTCAAGCCCGGCGGTGTGTTGTACTGGCTCGGCACGGTTGAGGTCAACATGAAAGGTGTGCCCGTCCGCGATCACACCTTGAAGATCATCTACCCTAACGATTATCCGCAACGTCCGCCCGAGGCGTATGTGGTCAAGCCGAAAATCTACAGCGAGAAGCATCAGTACGAAGACGGTCAGTTGTGCCTGTTCAATCCGCGCGACGGCACAGGCTACGGTTGGAATCCATCGCGCTCGACGGCAGTCACTGTGGCAGCGTGGGCAATTCAATGGCTGTACGCCTACTACACATGGCGGATGACGGGCAAGTGGCCCGGCATCGAGGAGCGCGTGCGCTAGGATGTTATTCAGGCGTCTTGCTCGCAACATCGATCCTGCGCGCCTGCCGCGCGTGACCATCGCTCAGCGCGTCATTGATAAGATCGTCGCCAATGCGCTCATCTACGAGACTGAGACAGGCGAGTCGCTGATCGGTTTCGCCTTGCGCCAGAACGGTCGCCCTGAGCCTGACCTGTACGTGC
This sequence comes from Anaerolineae bacterium, assembly GCA_034436235.1. Taxonomy (GTDB): domain Bacteria; phylum Chloroflexota; class Anaerolineae; order Aggregatilineales; family UBA2796; genus CP2-2F. The sequence continues at coordinate 9,554 of DAOTWB010000006.1, read as the reverse complement.
TGGATACCATCGCGCCAGATGCCAGCGCCGTGCGCACCAGCGCCTACTTTGAGCAAGGCGACGACCTGCAGGGTGATATTTTCAATTGGTTCTACGATAACTGGGAGACCATGCGCGTGCGCTTTCGCACGGTCAACAGCGATGGCGCGCTGCCCAAGTGGGATGCGCCGCTCTGTCACCTTGGCGATTGGCATAAACATCCTGGCACGCTAGTCGAGCCATCTTGGGGCGATACCTCAACGGCGCGTGAGCATATCAACGATCGGCAGGCAGGCACGCCGCAACTGCTGGTCGTCTTAGCGACGGTCTGGGAGCGGACTTACCTCGACTCTACCGAAGCCGATGAGCTGAGCGAAGTTGACGACGAGACGCCTGACGATCTGCGACCTGAAGGCGGAGAAGCGCAGCCGATCTACGTGCCTGTGGACGCGCATTGGCTGGTGCGCATTGACGTTTGGTACATGAGCCGCATGATTCGCCGCTTCACGCGCCTGACGCCGCTCGTTGTGCCAAACAGCGACCTGCCTGAATTGCCGCCGCTCAGTTGGCACTTGGCGCAACCTGAGCGGCTGCGCAGCGAAGTGGAGAGCTTGAAGCAGGCAGGTTACGCTGTCTCGCTAGAGCAGTATGACACCGATCGCGTGCCGCCGCTTGAAATTTGCCTGTCACTGGCACGGCGCGATAGTCAGCACGTGATCATCATCATCACTGAGCCTGATTATCCCGCGCATATGCCGCGCATCCGCCTGACCGCCATGAGCGCGCTGCGCGACCTGCCCGAAGCGGCAAACTTGTTCGATCGTCTCTGGAACGCTTCGCAGCCGTTAGCACAGAGCGCCTATCCGCTCTGGTCTTGGACGGAGAATCATCGCTTGATAGACCTTGTGCGCGAGGTTGAAGAGCGGTTAGCTGAAGGAAAAGCGCTATGACAAACAAATGGGATCGCATCGAGCGCTATCTAGGCGAAGATGCGCTTGCGCAACTTGCGCGCAAAAAAGTTGCCGTCGTCGGGCTTGGCTCAGGCGGCGGCTTTGTGGCGCTGACGCTCGCCATGAGCGGCGTCGGGCATTTTGTGCTGATTGACGACGACATGGTCGAGATCACGAACGTGGTGCGTCACGTCGCCGATCTGCGCGACGTCGGTCGTCCGAAAGTGGACGCCGTTGCCGACCTGATCCGCGCGCGCAATCCGCACGCCGCTGTGCAGACGATCATCGGGCGCGTGGAGAATCACACTGAGGCGCTGCAAGACGTTGACTTGGTCGTAGTTGGTGTGGATGGCGAGCTGGCGAAGTACACGATCAATGAAGTGTGCCGCGCCAATGACCGCGTGGCGATCTACGCTGGCGTCTACGAGCGTGGCGAAGGCGGCGATGTCACCATCATCTATCCGCGCGGCGATGGACCGTGCTATGCTTGTTGGGCGCAACAATTGCGCGCTGATGTGGCGCAAGCGACCGCCGCTGAGAGCGCTGAGACCGATTCGGGCGAACCTGACCTTGACTACGGCATGATCGGCGAGGACGGCACACTGGCTGCCGAGCCGGGCTTGTATCTGCACGTGGTGCGCGTAGCGGCGAATCAAGCTGATATGGCGCTCAACTTCCTGCTCAAAGGGCAGCCGATCTATCGCGAGTATCCTGCCAACACGGTCATCTTGGCGAATGTGCCGCTTGAGATTTTCGAAGGCATCACCGTGCCGCCTTACAGCGCGCAGTGGCTGAACATCCCGCGCGATCCGCACTGCCTAGTGTGCGGCGTGCCTGAGCAAAGCGCGCTCTCGCTCGAATCGCTTGTCGGCGACTTGATCGTTGATGTAAACTCAGAGATGGATGAGCAGCGCGCTATCGAGGCGCTTGAAGAGCAGGCGCAAGCCAAGCGTCAAACGCAGAGCATGGGCAAAGTGACCAGCGAGGAGTGAGAGATGAGCGAAGAGACACGCCAACCGCCTTCTGATCAGAATGTCGGTCGTCAGCCGCCGCTGCCGCCGCTGCCCGATGACGATCAGAGCAGCGCTGAGGCAGCTGAGGCGGGCATGATTCAGGATCGCGTCAGCCGTTTGAGCGGCGAGCCTGCGCCCGATATCTCGCCTGAAGAGTTCGCTCGTTTGCAGCAGCACGGCGCGATCAACATCGACTCGCGCGGGCGTATTCGCGTCAATCGGCGCGACGAAGCAGACCCTGGCGTCTCGCTACGCAAGCGTCGCGCGTGGTATGCTTGATCTCAACCTGTTAAGTCTTGCGCAGGTGCAACAGGCGCTGGCGCTGAGCGATTTCGACGCAGCGGCTGCGCAGCGGCGTATGATGCCAATCGTGCGCTTGCCGCAGGCTTTCCTCACGGATGCAGCGCCTAAATACGCCGCTGTGTTGCTCCTGCTCTACGAGCGCGAAGCAGAGCTGCACTTTGTGCTGATGCGTCGCGCTGAGCGGACAGGCGTTCACAGCGGGCAGATCGGTTTGCCGGGCGGCAGGCGCGAGGCGGACGAATCGCCTGTGCAGACTGCCTTGCGCGAGACGCAAGAAGAGCTTGGCATCGCGCCTGAGTCGGTAGAAGTGATCGGCGCGCTCGCCGAGCTGTACATTCCGCCCAGCAATTTCCTCGTCCAGCCGATTGTCGGACGCTGCGCTGCGCGTCCGCACTGGCAGCCTAAGCAGGATGAAGTGGCGGAAGTGATCGAAGTGCCGTTGCGCCTGCTCTTCGATGATACGCTCAAAGGTGCCGAAGAGACCACGCGCTACGGCTTGCCATTCCGCATTCTCTACTACGATCTGTTCGGTCACAAAGTCTGGGGCGCCACAGCCAGCATCCTTTCCGAGCTGGAAATGCGCCTGCGCACGACTCTGAACAGTTTATAAGACGCCTTTCTGCTTTATTGACAGCCTGAGCAGGCTGTGCTAAACTTCTGCTCGTAGATCATCCGTTTTCACTTGAGAGGCAAGAGCCATGACCGATCTGCTGGAACAGCCCAACGTGCAAACCGAGCCTGAGAGCGTCGAGACGCCTGTTTTGACCGTCACGCCTGCTGCTGTGGCTAAGATCAAGGAATTGTTGGTGGCGCGCAACATCCCGAATCACGCGCTGCGCGTGTTTGTCTCAGGCGGCGGCTGCTCAGGCTTGCAGTATGGCATGGCGTTCGAAGGCAATCCGCAAGAGTACGATACGCTCGTCGAGATTGACGGCGTGCGCCTTGTGATCGATCCGACCAGCCTGATGTATGTTGGCGGCGCGACCATTGACTACGTGGATAGCCTGATGGGCGGCGGCTTCCGCATTGACAATCCGAACGCCGTCTCCACATGCGGCTGCGGCACGTCTTTCAAGACCAAAGGCGAGAATAGCGCTGCAGGCTCAGGTGGCGGCTGCAGCAGCTGCGGCTGAGTCGCGCAAGGCGAGCGCCGCGGCGCGCAGCGTCTCTTCGAAGGCGAGCGTGCGCGTCTGATAGAGCGCTGCGCCGAATTGCCAGTTCATCCAAAGATCGGCAAGGCAAAATCTGCCCGTGCCGTCGCTATTTTGAACATACGTGCCGAGCTGCTCGCTCAATGCGGCTGATACAGTTGCGCCGTGTGGCACAAAGGCGCCGTGGCGCGCTTGTGCTAGGTATGGCGGAGCAAAGTCAGGGCTGCTCAGCGTGACCGCATCTGCGCCAAGCGCATCCTCAAAAGCGGCGCGGACGTATTCCGCGCTGGCGAATGGCGCGTGCAGCACTTTCAAGATGCCGCTTGGCACGTAAGCGAGCGTGCGCTCTAGCGCGATGATGCCTGCCGCGCCAATGGCGAGATAGGCGCTCAGGTGAAAGACGTATGCGCAGGTCAAATCGGCCGTTGTGTTGATGATCAACTTGCCGAGCGGCAGAAATGGATCGTCAATTTTGGCGACTGCTGCCGGCAACTTGTCCAGCGCAGGCGCGATGCCAATCGCCAAGTTGCCGCCGCTGCGCGCCTGCGCCGCTTGCCAACGCTCGCGGAAGCTCGGCACAGCTACCACTCCACTACAGTCCGCCGATAGTACGGCGTGAACCATTGCGGATCGTCGCGATAGGCGTGTGAGCCGTCAGGGAAAATGCGCACCACAGCGCGCCGCGTGGCATGGCAAAAATGATGCACCGACATCGGCATGCCGCCTGTGTGCGCATACGCGCATTCGATCTTCACAGCCGCGATCGCTGTCGCGCCTGGAAAGCCCATCGGTCCAAAACCTGCCCGATTGCCCAGCTCGGTCAACTCTTCTTCAAGCTCTGCCACCATCGGATCAGGGTTGCGATCAGGCACGTAGCGCAAGCACGCCGCTTCTTTACCTAAGCGGAAGCAAGTGTCCTTGGTGCCGCCCAAGCCGATGCCGACCACAGACGGCGGACACGCCAAGCCGCGCCGATTGAACTCTGCCACCACATCGAGGAAGAAGCGCTTGATGCCTTTCACGCCGTCGCTTGGGAACAACATGCGATAATCGCTGCCGAACAAGCCGCCTTTATGCACAGCGATGATATCGATCCAATCGGCGTCAGGCTCAAAAGTGTAGGTGACTTCCGGCGCGTGCATGCCCACGTTGTTGTCGTGATCGACTCGCGTCAGCGGATGCACGCGATTCGGACGCAACGGCAGCGTCTTGGTCGCTTTTGCCACAGCGCGGCGCAGCGCATTCTCAAAAGCGACCATGCCGCCTTGAATGCGCGGCGCTTCATTGCCAATTTTCACGTAATAGCGCGGCAAGCCTGTGTCGCCGCACATCGGTCGTCCGCTCTGAATAGCGAGTTCAGCATTCGCCTTGATCTGCTCCAGCACTAGCAGGCTGAGCGGCTCGGTCTCAAGCGCGATCAACTGATCGAAGCGCTCCATCACATCCGCTGGAATCGCCATTGCCGCCTTTTTGTTCAGCTCAAAGGCGATCTCTTCAATCAAACCGACAGGAATTGCATCTTGCACTAAAGCGCTCACAGCACACAGCCTCTGGAATAAAATATGCGTCAGGATATCTTGATTATAGCGACGCACGGCTGCAGCACAATCGCCAACTCGCGCATTGCCTTCACGGACACTAGAATTGATGTAGAATCATACGCGGCACACGACTCTTTTTCACGCGAAAGGCATTCTGAGGCATGGCTAACGAACAAACTGTACAAGCGCGTCCTGATGAGGACATCGAAGAATCCATCGCAGACTTGATCCGCAGCTATCCGCCGTTGCGCACCTCGCGTCCATTTTTCACTTTCGCTTCGCTGCAAGGCGCAGTGAAATTCATGGGCAATGTGCGCACGCCACAAGAGCGCTTTCTGCTGGCTGAGCGCGTGCCGCACATCGCAGGCGTGCGCAGCGTGGACGTGAGCGAACTCTACGATGACGAGCAAGTGCGCTTCGCAGTTGGAAAAGTGTTGCCTTATGGCGTGTACGCTACCGTTCACTACGGCGCAGTGGCGCTGACGGGCAGGCTGCCTGAAGGCATGAGCGCCGAGTCGCTTTTGGAGCAGGTGCGCGCCGTGGCAGGCGTCCGCCTTGTGCGCGCCGAGCTGAGCAGTCCACAGCCGCAGGCGGCAGTCGGTTGAGCGCTCGCCGTCTGTGTGCTGAAAGACACAGACGGCACGGCTCAGGCGCGTTCCGGACCTTTGGCTCGCTCGCCGATCGCTTCGCGCAAATCGCGCATGAAGGCGTACAGGTCGAGGTTGTAGATTTGGGCGACTTCTTGAATGGTATGTTCGTCCGTCAGCCAGCAGCCAACGCACGCCACATTCCACTTGTTGAAGACCTGCGCTGTCTGCGGATACGTTGAAAGCACGTGCGAAACCAACATAGATGGATTCAGTCCTGAGCTAGACATAACGCACCTCTTGAGTCAAATCGCACTTTTGCAAGGCACGCTTGTTATTATATGATACTCTTATGAATTTATCAATCATCCGTGAAGCCAAATAGCGTAAAGCATACTGAGTTTTTTGCCGATCTGCCGCCGCCGCTCTATGAGCGTTTGATGAGTCAAGCGCGCACGCTGGAGATCGAGAGCGGCGGCTTTCTTTTCCATCAAGGCGAGCCTGCGCAGGTTTTTTATCTGTTACAGCGCGGCAGATTGCGCCTTGTGCAGCACACGCCTGAAGGCAAGGATGTCACGCTGGCGACGTTCACTGAAGGCGACCTGATCGGTCTGATCGTGGCGCTGAGCGGCGATCCATATCCTGCCACAGCCGAGACGTTAGAGCGCTGCGAAGTGCTGGCGCTCTCAGGCGCGCTGATGTGGGAGATCATGTCGCAACATGCGCCGCTCGCCGTGCGCGTTGTGCGCATGTTGGCGGCGCGCCTGCACGAAGCGCACGAGCGCATTCGCGAGCTGAGCGCAGAGCGCGTCCAGCAGCGCGTGGCGCGCTCGCTAGTGCGCTTGGCGCACAAAGTTGGCGTCAGGCAGGCTGATGGCAGCGTCTATCTGAACGTGCGCTTGAGCCGTCAAGATTTGGCGCAGATGAACGGCACGACGCTTGAGACAGTCAGCCGCACGCTGACGGCATGGCAGCGTGCAGGTCTGCTTGAAGTAGGTCGCGAGCAGATCACGATCTTGAAGCCTGAGGAATTGGCGCTGATCGCCGATGACTTGCCGAACTAATCGCGCGTGAGGACGGCGAGCGTGCGGTCGTCAAACGAGCCGCGTCGCTCATAGCTGATCAGGCTGAGCAAGGCGTTCTCGCGCAGATGGGACGGATAGCACAAGACGCGCTGCCGCAACGCGCTGAATAAGTTAGGCTGCAGCAGCTCATCGTACGGCTCTAAATCGCCTGAGAGTCCGTCGGTCATCAGAGCGACGATGCTCAGGCGCTCATCGAACTGGTAGACCTTTGTGCGGCGCTTCCATTGGTTGAGCGGCGCGCTTGTCAGAAAGACCGTGCGTCCGCCGTCGTCAGGATCGACGTCAGGCTCGGTCAGCGGGTAGATTTGTCCATCCACTGCCTCTGCTACCACTAAGCCGTCGCCGATATGCACCACGCCGACATAACAGCTGGTCTCAAGCGGAAAATGGATCAGAAGTTGCAAGGTCGTGTTTAGGTCGCTCACAGGCATGTGTTCAGCGCTCGCGAAGTTGAATAGCGCGTGATAAGCAGCTTCTAAGCCGATCCAGACCGCGCGTCCCAGATCGTTAGGCGTAGGCGCGGGCGGCGCGTTCTGTTGGATAGCCTCTACAGCCCTATTGACCGCGAGATTGGAGCCGACGCGCGCCAGCGCGGCAGTGCCGGCGCCATCGGCGACGGCGAGGATGTTCCAGTGCGCCGTGACGCCGAGCGCGAAGGCGTCATCGCGAAACGTGCCGTGATGCGCGTGCGTGCGACCGCGGTGGCTGGCGCCGAGAAGGCTATAGCCTTGCGCGCCGCGCACAGCGCGCGTCAGCTGATCGGGATAGGCGTGAGCGTCTTGATGGTTGCTGGGCAAGTTGCGCCAGCGCGTCGTCGTGATGCGGACGGGCGGCGGCGGCGCTTCGGGCAGCAGCGCGGGCTGCATTTTACGCAGCAAGTTCTCAAACCATGCGAAGGCGGCGTCCAATTGCGCTGTGGTCTGCGCAGCAAGGCGATACGGCGCGCGCGGAATTGGCTGTGCAGCGGTCAACGCAGCGATTTCCTGCAAGTCGCTCAGCGCCGCGCCATCGAAGAAGGCGACGTAGAGCAGGTGCTGCTCATCCAGCCAAGCCTGCAGCGCTGCTTGCCAACCTTCAGGCAGAGGACGCGCTAGGACGAGCAAAGTCACAGCCGCCTCCTGTGGCAGCTCGGCTGCCCAGTTGTTGTTCAACAGGCGCACCTGCACATCTAGCGCGGCTAGATCGCGCAACCGTGCCTGTATCAAGGCTGTCAAGATATCACGGTCGAGCGGCGTCGTCCAGCCGCGCGAGTCTATGACAAAATGAAGAGTCGGCGGCATGATAAGCCAACAGTTATGTGCTGCGATCCCATTTCATGACTGGCGGCAACGGCGGCGCGCTCAAGCCGCTCTCGTCAGGACTTGCCTCAATGCGCTGACTCGTCCGCTGAATGCTCGAAGAGACCCAGCGGAAAAACTGCTTGAGCGCGTCAGGACTAGTATCCTTCATGAACAGCACATCTTTCGTGATCTCTTGCAGCGTTTCTGTGTTCACGTTCGTGCCGCAGCCGAGCGCCACAAACGCGCCGACTCTGTTGCCGCGTTCCGCTTTGAAGCGCGCCACTGCCGTCCGCCAATCGTCGGTTGGCGCGCCGTCGGTCAGCAGGAAGACGAGCGGACGGAAATCGCCTTTGCGTCCTTCGCCGCCCGAGATCAGCTCGCGCTCGAACGCCTGCCCAAGCAGCGTGATTGCAGCGCCGAGCGCCGTCTGACCTTCAGCGCGCAGCGTCGGCGGCGTGAAATCTTCCACTGAGACAAGCCGCACCACTTGCTGCGCGCTATCAGCGAAGGTGATCACGCTCAGATAGACAGTCTCAATGGCGTGCGGATTATTCATCAGCTCTTGATGAATCATGGTGACGCCTTGCTGCACGGCTTGGATCGGCGCGCCGCGCATTGAGCCTGATGTATCCAGCAGCAAGTAGACAGGGCGGCGGCGGACGAAATCTTCTGTATTCAAGGCACATCTCCTCGCATCAAAATGACCTGAAACTGTGCATCTGCCTAGCGCGGCTGCGAGACGACGACGTTCGTGAAGCGCACGCGCGCGCTCGGCGCGGCGAACGTGCCAGCTGTCAGCAGGATGCCGTATTCATCTCGCGGTCGTAGATCGCTGCTGCGCACGCTGCCTACCTGCTGATCATTCACAAACAGCGTGAAGACATCGTTCACGGCGAGGACGCGCAAGGTATGTTTCGCCTGCGCGTCAAAATTGGCGATTCGCCGCGTGTTGATGAGCGTCCTGATCGTGCTGCCGCCGCGCTGTACTGTGAACGTGAACTCGCCTGTGCCGCGCACTTCGAAGAGGTAGAAAAAAGTATCCTCGCCGTCTTTATATGCGCGCACGCCTATGCCGTAGCTCCAGCCGCGCCCTTGATTCGACGGATCGCTGATCACCTCAGCGCGCACATCTACATCTCTCGGAAAATTCTTGTTCGGCTGGCTCCAGCTCAGCACGTTGTCTTTCAGCACTTCGAAGACAAGCGAATTGTTCTCAAGATAGACATTGCTGTTGGCGCTACTGCCTGTTCCCCACGCATTTGGATTGCTATCAGGGAACGTATCGCGTAAGAGCGCGCGCTGCCGCACGACTTCGTAAATGGCGATCTTACGGAACTCAACCTTGTGTCTGCTGACGCCGCCATACGTGCCTGCCATCAGACCGAAGAAACGCTCGCGACCAGGCGTGCTAGGCAGCACATCGTTGACGAATTGACGAACCAAGCGACCGTTCACATAGAACGTGAATGTATTGCCGCTCGCCAAGACGCGCAGCTGGATAGGACGATTAGCATCGAAGCCTGTCAGCCTGCCGCTCTCAATGTTATCAGCGTATGTGGCTGGCTCAGGCGGACGCACCAAGAATTGCCACGTGCCATTGCCTGCCACGCCAAAGTGATAGAACTCGCCATCGAGATCGCGGCTGCTGACGCGCAGCAACACTGC
>DAOTWB010000005.1:0-25836 GCA_034436235.1 Anaerolineae bacterium | reverse complement strand
AATTTTTCCGCCTCAGTCAGCGCGTAGTCAGCAGCGCGCTTGCCGCTGTGCAGCGCGTCCGCCGTGCGTCCGCGATCCCAGCTTTCCCAGCCTTCGGCAAGCGCTTTGCCGAACGGCACATTCGGACTGAGGAACTCGACGCGCGGCGATTCTTCCAAGCGCCGCGCATATTCCTCGAACCAGTACGCCGTCTTAGGGCTGAGCGAGCGAATGGCTGACGCAGCAGCCTTGCACTGCTCCACAGCAGGACGTTTGCCGCCGAGCGCGATGGAATCGGCGACGCGCAACCATGCAGCAGATGTCGTCTCAAGGTCGCGCAAAATCGCCTGAAAACGCGGATCGGTCACCTCAGCCGCGTAAGGCAGCAGACGCTGCGCCGCGCTGCTCAAGAAATCCGCGATGTCGCTGCCGTCAAGGGCAGGCGTGTACGCGCGCAAGGTCTCCAGATCGGTGTGGAAGGCGTTCAAGAGCGCGTTCAGCGGCGCGAAGGCGGCGCTGGTCGGATCGATGGCTTGCGCGTGCCACAGCGCGTTGCCTGCGCGCGATGGATCGCCGAGCGCGTTCTGAGCAGCCACTTCGATCAGGTCGATCAGCGCCTCAGCCGTCTGCCGAGCGCGTTGCGCTGTCTCTCGCGCGCTCTCCATGCCGCGCAGGTCTTCTTCTAAGGTCAGCAGCGCGTCGGCAATGCGCTGATAGTGCCGCAACAAGTTCTGAATGCCTTCGGCGGGCGTCTCTTCAAGGCGCCCGACAATCTGCCGCACGCGAGTCAGCTGCGGCACGTTGCTGAGCAGCAGCTCAAGGCGCGCCAAGTGCGGACGCAACAGCACGACGATCGGCAGGTGCGCACACAGCCGCTCTGCCAGCAGCAGTTGCGCTTGGCGCGCCGCATCGCGCGGATCGGGCGTAGTGAGCAGCGCGCGCGCCGCCGCTTGCGGATCGTCGCGCAGCAGCGCGTCCAGCGCTTGTCCGAAGCCTTCGGGCTGCAGCGGCGGCGTGTAGCGTCCCAGCAGCTCGCAAGCATCTTGCAAGAAGCGCAGCGTAGGATGCAGCTCTTCGGTGCTGCGCGCCAAAAGGTCGTCGAGCAGGTCAGTGGCGCGCGCGAAGTTGCCGCTCTCAAGGTAAATGCGCACGGCGTCAAGGTCTGCCTGCAGTTGGAGCTTGTTCAGGCGGCGCTCAACTTCCGCTTCAAGCTCGCGCGCAGGCGGATAGCCCGGATCGGCGCGACGCGCTTCCTGCAGCCATGTGCGCAGCTCAGCCAACTGATTTTGGCTGTTGACGTGCGGCAGGCGCGCTCGGACGCGCTCGATGAGCGCTTCGCGCTGTTTGTGCAGCGGACGGCGCAGCTCAGCCAAGTCGCGGCGCAGCTCGGCGATGTTGGCGTAGCGCGCGCTCGGCTCAATGCTCACGGCGCGGCTGATGATCGCCTTCAGGCGCGCAGGCACGCTCTCAGGCAATTCATTGACGCTCTCAGGATGGCTCAGATCGAGCCGTCTGCCGCCGCTGAGCAAGAAGTAGAGCAGCTGCCCGACCTGCGCGATATCCGTCTGAGGCGTGACGTGCGTGTGCGCGTCCGAATCGAGGAAGACGGCGTTGCCCCAGTCGATCATTTTGAGCTGATACGCCTCGCGATCCCAGAAGACGTGCTTGGCGTCTACGTCGTTATAGACAATACGCTTGTCGTGAGCGGCTTGCAGCAAGTCCAGCACGCCTTCCAGCACAGTCAGCAGCTCCAGATCGGGCAGGCGCTCGCCTTGTGCGGCAAGCGCGAGCGTCAGCGCTTCCAGCGTCTCGCCGCTCGCCATCTCGATCACGATGTACTGGTGCTGCTGACCGCCGATGCGGAAGGTGCCGCTGTGCAGCAGCTCACACAGCACAGGATGTCCGCTGAGCTGTTCGAGCGCGCGCTTCTCGTTCAGGATGCTCAGCTCCTGACCGGCGCGGATGGGCGGCGCATCTTGCAAGGCAGGGCGCTTGATCACGCAGGGACGGTCGCCGTTGAGCGTATCGTAAGCGCGCAAGGTCTCGCCGCTGCGTCCGCGCGGATAGATGTGATCGTAGCGATAGCGATTATCGAACAGACTATCGGGACGCCGTCCAGTGACAGGTCGTGGCATCGAACACTACGCCTCTCATCGCCACAGTTGGTCTGTTATTGAACGCAAGAATGGCGGCGCTTCAAACCATCAGCGCGCGCGCAGCGCCTCAGGCGCGTGCTTGCCCAGCGCTTCCAGCAGCGCCGCCGCCGTGTGAATGCCGCGATACAGACACTCCAAAGCGAATTTCTCGTTCGGACCGTGTGCGCCGTCATCCGGCAAGCCATAGCCGACCAGCAAGACAGGCGCGCCGTAGGTCTGCATGAAGGTCGCGACCACTGGAATTGAGCCGCCTTCGCGCAAGAAGAGCGGACGCGCGCCGAAGCCGCGCTCGTAGGCGCTCACAGCGCATTCCATCGCCAGCGAGTCGAGTGGCACCAGCGCAGGATAGCCATGATTGAGCGGACGCAGCTCCCAAGTGATGGTCGGCGGCGCTAATTTTTCGATCTGAGCGCGGATGAGCGCCTCGATCTCATGTGGCTCCTGATCAGGCACAAGACGGCAGCTTATCTTAGCGGTCGCTTTGGCAGGCAGCACTGTTTTAGAGCCTTCGCCTGTGAAGCCGCCCCAGATGCCGTTGATCTCCAGCGTCGGTCGCGCGCCGACGCGCTCGCGCAGCGAGTAGCCCGCCTCGCCCCACGCTTTTGGCGCGCCCGTCAGCTTGCGCCACTCGTCCTCGCTGATATCCGTCTTGGCGATGGCAGCGCGCTCCTCAGCGCTCAGCGGACGCACTTTATCGTAGAAGCCTTCAACTGCCACGCTGCCATCAGGATGACGCAGCGCCGCGATGATCTCGCACAGCGCCTGCGCAGGATTGTGAACCGTGCCGCCGAAGCCGCCGCTGTGCAAATCTTGGCGCGGACCGCGCACTTCCAGCTCAAGATAGACCAAACCGCGCAAGCCGTAGACGATGCTCGGCTGCGTCAGCGACTGAATGGCGGTGTCTGAGACCACTACCACGTCAGCGCGCAGCAGCTCCTTGTGCGCTGCGATGAACGCGTCAAGGTTTGGCGAGCCGATCTCTTCCTCGCCTTCGATCAAGAATTTTAGGTTGACGGGCAGCTTGCCGTCCCTTTGCATCAGCAATTGGACGGCTTTGATGTTCGCGTAGACCTGTCCTTTGTCGTCGGAAGCGCCGCGCGCGTAGAGATTGCCGTCGCGCACTTCAGGCGTGAACGGATCGCTCTGCCAGCCCGCTTCCAGCTCGGCAGGCTGCACATCGTAGTGACCGTATATCAAGACGGTCGGCTTCTCAGGCGCGCCGAGCCACTCAGCGTAAACTACAGGATGCTTCGCCGTCGGCATGATCTGGACGCGCGTCATGCCTGCAGCGCGCAATTGATCAGCCGTCCATTCGGCAGCGCGCTGCACGTCCGCCGTGCGCTCAGAGAGCGTGCTGATGCTCGGAATGCTCAAAAATGCCTTGAGTTCTTCAAGAAAACGCTCGCGATTCGCCGCGATCAAAGTCTGTGTATCGCTCATCACTCGCTCCTAAGGTGCAAAAGATGCTTGATTATAAGCGCTGCGCAACCGAAAAGAAAACAGCGAACAACAAAACAGGTCGGCGTGTGCCTGCCGACCTGTCTGCTGAGACAGCAAATGCCCTACCAGCCGCGCTTCGCCATGCGCTCGCCGTCAGCCATCGCGCTGACGTTGATGCCGACCATCGGCTCGCCAAGGTTGCGGCTGACTTCCGCGAGCATCTTCGGATCGTTGTAATGCGTGACTGCCAGCACGATTGCGCGCGCGCGCTTGCTCGGATCGCCGCTCTTGAAGATGCCGCTGCCCACGAAGACGCCGTCCATGCCCAGCTGCATCATCAGTGCGGCATCGGCAGGCGTGGCGACGCCGCCGGCGGCGAAGTTGACCACTGGCAAGCGACCGTGCGTCGCCACTTCGCGCACCAATTCATACGGCGCTTGAATGGCTTTGGCATAGCTGAATAGCTCGTTCTCGTCCATGCTGGTCAGCCGCCTGATCTCGCGCTGAACGGCGCGCGCGTGGCGCACTGCCTCGACCACGTCGCCCGTGCCTGCCTCGCCTTTGGTGCGCAGCATGGCAGCGCCTTCCGAGATTCGGCGCAGCGCCTCGCCTAGATCGCGGCAGCCGCACACGAATGGGACGCGGAAGCGATGCTTATTGACGTGATTCTCTTCATCGGCAGGCGTCAGCACTTCCGATTCGTCAATGAAGTCCACGCCCAGCGCCTCTAAAATCTGCGCCTCAACAAAATGACCGATGCGGCACTTCGCCATAACAGGAATCGTGACCGCTTCCATGATACGCAAGATCACTTCAGGATCGCTCATGCGCGCCACGCCGCCTTGCGCACGGATATCGGCAGGCACGCGCTCCAGCGCCATGACCGCGCAGGCGCCTGCTTCTTCGGCGATCTTGGCTTGCTCAGGCGTCACCACGTCCATGATCACGCCGCCTTTGAGCATCTGCGCCAAGCCGCGCTTTTCCGTCGTCAGGTCAGGCTGTGCTGCCGCGCTATGTGTACCATTTGTGTTCGTCATCGCTCGCAATCCTTTCTAACGTCTTGTTCTGACCAAAGGATAGCAGGCGACCGCGCGCCGCGTCTAGACCAAGTTAGACCAATTGTCGCACGCGCTGGACGTACAAACGTGAAGCGCCCACCTTGCGGTGAGCGCCTCGCTCAAAGAGACTGCGCAGAATTAACGCGTGAGACCGCCGCCGATGGTCGAGAACACATTGCCGATGATCGGACCCAGAACGGTCAGGATGACGATCACGACGATGGCGACCAGCACGAGGATGAGTGCGTACTCGACGAGGCCTTGGCCCTCTTCACGTGGCAGATACAGCATGGCTACAACTCCTTGAGATCGATAAGTGCTTCTTGATTGAAGCTGACTACAGCATAGCACCTCTGGCAAGCTGAGTCAATAGTGTGAGGCGTAACGATTGCATAACGATCTGAAAATTCACGAGTCCTTCATAAATGCAACTTTCAGGCTACTGCGGAAGCGCGCCGAAATGCGCTCCGATCGCCGTTGGCGCTGCGCTATCCAGCGCGAGCGCGTAGATGGCGCCATCGCCGCCGCTGAGCATCACGCCGCCTTCGAAGACTTGCCACAGACCGTTGTACGGCTGCTCGCCTGTGACCGCCCAACCGAGCGCCTCGCGCACGGCAGGATTGGCGCGCCATACCGCGCCGAAGCCGCGAATCGGCTGTGTGAGCGGCTCAGGCGGCTGCAAGCTTGGATCGCGCTCAGGCTGACCTTCCGTCCAGCCATCAGGAAATTTCCAGACCGTGTTGGCAGCCGCGCCGCGCGCCTGCAACGCCAAAGCGTAAATCTCGCGCGTATCGCGCCAGAACATGACGCCGCGCTCAAAGGTTTGAGTCACAATTGTGACGCTGATCGGTTCGGCGCGCGGACAGCCCAGCCGCGCACGGACGCTTGGGTCGGCAGCGGCGCGTGCGAATGGCGCCGCCACAACGATCGCGCAGTCGCCTGATGGATTGACGGCGACTGGCGGCGCGCTGATGCCGCTCGGCGGCACGTTCACGCCAATAAGCGGACTGGCGGCTTGGCGCGTGGTCGCCAACGACGGCAAGGTGATGACCAGCGGCGCGCGCGTGCCGCTGCGCACGAGCGGTGTGCCGAATTGGACGGTTGGATCGCCCATGAAGACGCCGCGCACAGGCGTCGGCGTGGCTGTAGCGCTCGGCGTGATGTTAGGTGTCGGCGTGCGCGCAGTTTGCGTCGCCTGTTGCGCTGTCGCGTCGAGCGTCGGCGTGCGCGGCAAGGTCGCCAAAGCCTTCGGCAAGGACTCAAAGCCGAGCAGCACTGCATCGCCGCTCGGCGGCGCGCTCGTCTGGCACGCGCTCAGCGCTAAAAGCGCACAACACACTAGCGCAATACGCCCTATTCGCATGGTCTCACCTCGCTCAGCGCGATCTGGCGCGCCTCGAAGCTCTCAAAAGCACCATCTTCTCGCTGCCAGTATAGCCCAAGCGCGATGCGCGTTCCATCCGCCGCCATCGGCAGCCAGTACTGATCGCGCACGCGCTCGCTCGCCTGCCACAGCGTCGTCGGATACCAGCCGTAGACAGGCGCGCTGCTATCCGCCTGAGTCAGCGGCACGTCGCGCTCTGCGCTCAGCAGATGCACGAAGACGCTCAGATCGCGCTCAGGCTTGCGCACAGCCGCCCAGGCCACGTCTAACAAATAACCGCCCTCAGCGCGACAGACGCGCAAGCTCGCCAAACCGACGCCGCTCGTCACTTCCGTCACATCATCCGTGCGCTGCGGCGCCGTGCTGACCTGCACCACGCCTAGCGCAGGCGCGCTCAGATGCGCTACGCCTAGCTGCGCGCGCCACCACTCAAGCGGAAAGCGATAGAACGTATCGCGCAGCGTGTAAAGCGCGCCTTCACGGCTGAGCGCCGCTAGATCAGCAGTGTGCTTCACCAAGCGCAGATCGGCATTCTCGCCCGTCACGTAAATCGAGAAAGCGACCGCCGCATGGCGCGGTCCCCACGGCAACATCAGGATCGCCTGCCCTTCAGCGCGCGGAATGCGCCGCGCCGCCGCGATCGCTTCCACGCCGATTGGATCGCGCGTCAGCGCCGTCACAAATTCCATGCCGACTGCGATCAGCACTATCGCGTTCAGCGCCGTCAGTTGTAAGCCGCCGATGTAGCGTATGCCTATCTCAAGCCATGACCACGCCACGCCGAGCGCCAACATCAGCACGGCGACCATGCCCATCGCCACTGCCTCAGGCATCACCACACGATGCAACGCGCTCAGCCATAGCAGATGTGCGCCGAAGACGAGCCACAGCAAAGTGCCAAGGCGCCGACTCCGCCTGAAGCACGGCAGCGCGATCAGCGCCGCCGCGCACGGCAACAAACCGATAGGCGAAAGCTCTAACCACAAGATGTTCAGCGTGCCGTTGACGTTCTCAAGCGCGCCCGATAGATCGGCGGGCAATTTGAACAGAAATGCCGCCTCAGCGCCTGTGAACTCGTGCCAGAAGCCTTGCCACGTGCTTGGATCGCCATATACCCAGATTGCGCCTGCCTGTGCGCGCAGCGGCAGATACACATACGGCAGAAAACCTGCCACGCCTGTCGCCAGCGCTGCCAGCGCCGTCAAAAGCGTGCGGCGCGGCTGCGCTCTGAGCGCCTGCCATGTCTCAGGCAGCACTGCGTAGAGCAGCGCAGGGATCAGCAACACGATCAGGCGATGATGTGCGACGCCCAAGCCGCCGATCAGCGCCAGCAACATCAGCCGCCGATGGATCGGAATGCCGCGCCACACTGCCAATGCGATCAAGCTCAGCTGGAAGACCGTGTTCAAGCTATAGACTTCTGGCACGACCGCGTGAAACCAGATCGTGCGCGCCAAGCCGAGCAAGAACGTGCAAGCCGCCGTCACGATCAGATCGCCGCTCAGATGCAGCAGCAAGGCGAAGAAGATGCTGAGCGCGACCATGTGCCAGAGCGTGCTGTGCAGCGTTGGCGCGAACTCAGGCGCGACGCCGAGCGCGCGCAAGGCGCTCACGACCAGATTGCCGCTGATCGTCCAGAGCGGATAGCCGCTGTGATGCAGCGTTCCCCACACATTCAGCGTCACTTGCGCCTCGCCGACGTCGTCCATGTATGGATTCTCGCCGCCGCCAACCTGCCTGAGCATGGTCGGCGCGTAGATGATCAAGGATAGCGCGCAGACGCCGAGCAAGAGCAGCACGGCGTAGCGCAGCTTCGGTCTGGAGAGCGCGTCTGTCTTCACAAGCGGCTGATCATAGCGCGTCGCAGGTCAGCTGCAAGCTAAGGCTTATGCGCCACGTTCGACATCAGCAAGCCGCGCAAGACGAGCGCCACGCCGACCGCGATCAGCACCAAGCCGATCAGCGTGTTGCCAACCTCAGCGATGCCTTGCGACGCCAAGAGCAGGCTGAGCGCCGCGCCGAGCCACGCCGCCGCGAAAATGATGCCGCGCGGCTGCCGCCGCAGCAGCGCGGTCAGAAACCAGAGCGCGCCAAAGGCGCTGGCTGCCACAGGCGCAGCTGTGTAAAAGCCTGACGGCATCAGCTCCAAGCTGATCAGCAACCACGCGACGCCGAGCAAGGCGACGCCGAGAATGCCGAGCAGCACTGTGCCTTGCAGCGTGAACGGCAAGCGCGGTCGCGGCGGAATCAAGCGGCGCGGCGCGCTCTCAGCATCAGGTTGCGCAGCACGGCGACGGCGCACGGCTCGTCCTTAGTTCTTAGCGGACTCAGCGCCTTGTGGCGGCTGAAATTCAAGGCAGCGCGCGCCGCGCGCGCCGATGATCAAGGCGTAGCGCACGTTGCGCGGCACTTCCAAACGGTCGCCGGGACGCAAGACCACGCGCTGATTCAGGTCGGGCAGGATCGCCTCTAGGCTGCCTTCCACGCAACACAGCACTTTATCGTGTGCATGGCTGCGCGGCGGATAGCGAAAATTGGCTGGTTGTGTCCAAGTGTAAGGCTGCACGCCTTGCTGCATCAGCTGCAGACGGATCGCCTGCTCAGTTGGATGGCTGCTGCCGCGCCAGCGCAGCACGCGCACAGCTTCTGTACGAACATTCACAGCGCTCGTCGTCTTCGTCATCGTCCACCTTGTTCAGTCAGGTTCTTATCGCAACACTTTTTCCAAAATCCAACACGGCTCGTTCACGTAGTGCGTGACGCCTTCGTGATCCACATAGCTCCAGCGCCCTGCGTCCTCAGCGACGACGCAGAAGCCATGCCGCTCGTAAAGACGGCGCGCGCGCAAGTTCTCCTTCGCCGCCGCGATGCTGATCGAAGTGTAGCCGCGCGCGCGCAAGAGCGTCTCTGCCTCGCGCAGCAGCGCCGAGCCGATGCCTTGCCGCTGAAAAGCGTCCATCACGCGCAGCGAGTACAGGTAAGCGTGCTTGCGCGCCGCACGCCCGAAGTCGTCGTGGCTTTCCAGCTGGATGAACACCTGCCCGATCGGAAAGCCGTTCACATCGGCGAGCAACATCAGGCGCTGTCCGCGCAATTGTTCTTCATAGGTGCGCTCAAAAACGCGCCGAAAGTGTGTGTATTTGCCGTACCATTCCAGCTTAGGCAAATCTTCGCGCTCGGCAGGGCGGAAGATCACCTGCATCTGCAAGCAGAGTGTATGGCGCTCAAGCGTGGTCATTTTGTCAGTTCAGTCAGGTCGTCTCAGCTGCTGTGCGTTTCTTCAATCCATTGTCTGAGCAGGGCGCGTTGCGCTTCAGGCGTCTCAGCATCGCCATCTAGCACAGCGTCGCGCAGCCGAGCGAGCAGTTTACCGAAAAGCGGACTAGGTTTCAAGCCGAGCGCGCGCAAGAAGTTGCCATCGGCAGCCAGCTGCGCGTGACGCCAGACGTGCAGGTAGCGTTGCGCGCGAGAGAGATCGAGCGGCGTGCCGAAGAGCGCGGCGGCGAGGATCGCCTCAGGGCAGAATGGCTCAAGGGCGCGCGCGATCTGGCTTGGCGGCGCTTCATGCGGCAATGCCGCGAAGGCGAGCCGCGCGCGATGCACTTCTGAGAGCGCCTTGCGGACGTTTCTGGGCAGCGCAAGGCGCTCTAGCAGCGCAGGATCGTCGGGAAAAATGCCGCCGAAGATCGCCCAGCGCAGGACGAGCGGATCGAGATCGTCAGGCGCGTTTAGGGCAGGCAAATTTGCGTAAATTGTTACTAAACGCTCATCAAAAGTTAATCTCGGATGGATCGCTTGCAAGACGCCATGCTCAGCCAGCCAGCGCAAGGCGTGCGCAGGCGCGGCGTCGCTCAAGATCAGATCGAACTCGTGGCGCAGGCGCTCGCCGCTCAGCGCAACGATGTGCGGCAGCGCTTGCGGCAGCTGCGCAGCGCTCTCAGGCGCAAGGCGCAAGTTCAGCCGCGCGATGAAGCGCGCCGCGCGCAAAATGCGCGTCGGATCGTCCTCAAAGCTGTGTGGATGCAACGTGCGCAGCAGGCAACGCCGCAAATCCGAGATGCCGATCCTGAGCGGATCGATCAGCTTGCCGAATGGCTCAGGCGAGAGCTGCAAGGCGAGCGTGTTGATCGAAAAATCGCGGCGGCGCGCATCGCGCACGAGCGCGTCCTTGCTGTGGAGCAGGATGACCGTTGGCAAGGCGGCAGGCGCGGCGTAGTGTTCAAGGCGCGTCGTGGCGAAATCGAAGCTGGGCAGTCCTGAATCGGCGGGCGGATGCCATGTGGCAGTGCCGAAGCTGGGATGTGCTGTGAACGCGCCGCCATACTGCTCAGCGACGGCGCGTGCAAGCGATACTGCGTCGCCTACCACAACCAAGTCGAGATCAGGCTCGCTCAAGGGCAGGTTCAGCAGCCTGTCGCGCACAAAGCCGCCGACCGCGTAAAGCGCGACGTCGTGTTGCTGCGCGCTGTGCGCTAACAGCTGCAAGGCGGGCAGTATAGCGCTGGGCAGGCTGATGATCATAGCGCGGAGTATAGCGCTAGTCAGGTAACAAGACGGGACGAAAACCGATAGAATCAAGCTCGACGGCAGGGATGTTCTGATAGCGGTAGAAAGTGTTGACTAGCGCGCCTTCTGAAGACCACGCGCCGCCGCGCAGCACGCGCGGATTGTTGCCTTCCAGATGCACGGCGTCCGTTTCCCACTCGGTCAGGCACCATTCCCAGACGTTGCCTTGCATATCTAGGGCGCCAAACGGACTCCTGCCGTCAGGATAGGCGTCCACAGCGGTTGGCGCGCCAATGCCCGACTCGCGCGTATTACAGCGTTTTGGATCGAAGTGCTTGCCGTAAGGATAGCGCCGATTGTCGTCGCCTTGCGCGGCGCGCTGCCATTGCAGCTCGCTGGGCAAGCTGATGCGCCTGCCTGTGCGATGGCTGAGCCAGATGCAGAAGGCGACCGCATCGAACCAACTGACTCGCGTGCGCGGCAGGCGCTCGCCCAAGATGACGGTCGGCTTGGGCTGCGGACGTTTGCGCCGCCAAGCTGAGGCGTGCAGCGAATACGTCCACCAGCGGATATCGCGGTAGCCGTCAGGCGCGTCCAGAAAGACCTGATACTGCGCATTGGTGATCGGCGTCCGTGCGATCTTGAAGGCGGCGACTTGAAAGAGTCCGCCGCTTGAGCCACTTGGATTGTATTTGCGCGGATCGGTCGCGTCTTCGATCAGCACGTAGCCTTCTGTGACGTCACACCATGCGAAATCGGGCAGGATGCTGCGCACATCATGCCGCGGGCTGACCTGTTTTTGGCGCGGACGCAGCAGACGGTTCAGCTCAAGCGGATCGTCCGTGTATTCTGGATAGTCGCGGCGGAAATCCGCCCAGGCTTTGCACGCCAGCTCAAAGTTGACTTGGCGCAGCGCGGCGATCTCTTCATAGGCTTCCTGCGCTTCTTGGCGGCGGCGGATTTGGTACAGGCTGCGCTCAGCGTGATCGATCACAGCCTGCAGCGAGAAAAAACGCGGCTGATAGCCTTGCGCGGCGAGCGCTTCCAGCATCTCAATAGCTTGCTCATAAGCGCCATCGCGCATCAGGGCGAGCGCTTCGGCAAAGCGCAGGGTCGCCGTGCGCTGCTCGTTGCTGCTCGTCGGACGCGCGCGGTTGGCTGTGTTGCGCTCGGCGAGCGCGTGCAGCACGCTGCTGAGGATGGAGTCGTACGGCTTATGCACAAAGTCGTGGATGTGCAGCCGTCCGGGCGAGATCGTGATCGGCAGGCTCTTCAGGTCAGTCTCGCGCACGAGGATCGGGACGATGATCGGACGGCGCTCAGGCGGCAAGCCTGCCGCGTGATCCAGCTCAATGCGCGAGCCGCTCTGAGGGCTGATCGACTCAGGTGAGATGGCGAAGATGAAGTGCGTACACTGCTCGATTCCATCCTTGATCTCTTCCCAATAAGGCACACGTCCGCTGATGCGCCAAATATCAAGCCAAACGTCATGTTCAGCGCGCACTAACTGCTCTGCCAATTGAAGGATGAAAGGACGATCTTGCGAATTATAGCTAAGGAAAACACGCGCCATGTGATGCGCCTTTGAAACGGATTTTTATCCACTTTTTATTATGCGGCAAAATGCTTTTCGCGCCTATCGTAAAAAGCCTATTAAATCACTTTTGTAACATAGCTGAAGCGTTCGTGAAGACAAATTGCGTATATGCCTCGCTCAAAAAAATCTGTTTTATGCTACGATAGAGAAGCCGTCTGTTGGTTTTGCGAGGAGGCGATCACATGCAATTGCTTGTGTGGCTTTTAGTGTTGCTCGGCTTGGGCGCGCTCAGCTTCTTGGTGGCAGGCATCCGCTTTGTGCCGAACAATCGCGTCGGCATCGTCGAGAAGCGTTTTTCGGTCAAAGGCTCGGTCAAGGCGGATACGTTCAT
Organism: Anaerolineae bacterium; assembly: GCA_034436235.1. Classification (GTDB taxonomy): domain Bacteria; phylum Chloroflexota; class Anaerolineae; order Aggregatilineales; family UBA2796; genus CP2-2F. The sequence goes on along the minus strand of DAOTWB010000005.1, from coordinate 13,385 downwards.
CGCGCTCAACAAAGAAGCGGGCTATCAGCCGAACGTTTTGCGCGGCGGCTTAACGTGGCTGATGCCAATTCAGTACAAAGTGCATCTGGCGCCACTGGTGACCATTCCGCAAGGGCAGATCGGCTACGTCTTCGCGCGCGATGGCATTCCATTGGCGCCGACTCAATCGCTGGGCAGCGTGATTCCAGAAGGCAAGACGTTCCAAGAGGTGGAAGGCTTCCTGAAGAATGGCGGTCAGCGCGGTCCGCAGCGCGAGATTCTGCGCGAAGGCACGTACGCGCTGAACTTAGTGCAGTTCGTGATCTTCACGGAAGACGGCTTGTACTACCTGCCGATCAGCCGCGAGGAAGAGGCGATCTTCAAGCGCATGGCAGGCTTGCTGCGCGAGCGCGACGCCTTCCGACCGGTCGTCATCAAAGGCGCTGACGATAAGATCGGCATTGTCACCGTCCACGACGGACCTGCACTTGAGCAAGACGAGATCATCGCACCGACCGTCGGCGCCGATCCGAACAATCCTGAGACTTATCACAACAACTTCCAAGACCCTGAGAAATTCCTGCGCGCCGGCGGCAGGCGCGGACGCCAGCTGCAGGTGATTGTGGAAGGCACGTATTACATCAATCGCCTGTTCGCCACAGTCGAGCTGATCGACAAGACCGTGATCGAAGTCGGCTATGTTGGCGTGGTCGTCTCGTATGCAGGCTCGCGCGGCGGCGATATCTCGGGCGAGGAATATAAGCACGGCGAGCTGGTACAACGCGGCGAGAAAGGCGTCTGGAACGAGCCGCTGATGCCGGGCAAATACGCCTTCAACACTTACGCCGGGCAGGTCATCCTCGTGCCGACCACCAACATCATCCTGAAGTGGAACAAGGATGAAGTCGGCACGCATCGCTTCGACGAGAATCTCTCAGCAATCGAGCTGATCACCAAAGACGCCTTCGAGCCTGTCCTGCCGCTCTCAGTGGTCATGCACATTGACTACCGCAAAGCGCCGCTGGTCATTCAGCGCTTCGGCGATATCAAAAAGCTGGTGGATCAAACGCTCGATCCGATGGTCGCCGCGTATTTCAAAAACATCGGACAGACGCGCACCTTGATCCAGCTCATCCAAGAGCGCAGCCAAATCCAGCAGCAAGCCTCACAAGAGATGCAAGAGCGCTTCGCCCATTACAACCTTGAGCTGGAAGAAGTGCTGATCGGCACGCCTGCTTCATCGGCAAATGACCGCAAGATCGAGGAAATTCTGGCGCAGCTGCGCGACCGCCAGATCGCCATCGAGCAGATCGAGACCTACAATCGCAAGCAGCAAGCCGCCGCCAAAGAGCGCGAACTGCGCCAAGCCGAGGCGATCGCGCGGCAGCAAACTGCCCTGACCGAATCTGAGATCAGCATCACCATTCAGAGCAACGAAGGCAAGGCAGCCTATCAGCGCTCGCTGCAAGAGGCGGCTAAGATCAGGGCGCTCTCTGAGGCAGAGGCAGAGCGCGACGCACGCATCGGCATCGCGCGCGCCATCGCCATCGAAGAGCAGGTGCGCGCTTACGGCGGACCGCAATTCCAAGTGTTGCAGCAGGCGCTGGATCGCTTCAGCCAAGCGGTGGAAAACGCCGGCATTGAGATCGTGCCGCGCATGGTGGTGAACGGCGGCAGCGGCGGTCAGCAAGGCGGCACGTACAGCGCCTTCGAAGGCTTGATGATGCTCTTGCTCTCTGAGAAGCTGGGCGTGCAGATGAGCGACGGCGCGCCTGCCAGCCACGCCAATAGCGACGAGATTCGCCGCCTGCGCGAGAGCATCCTGAGCAGCGCCAGCCGTCCTGTGCATAGCGGACAGAACGGCGAGCTTGCCGAGCCGCAAACTGCCAGTTGAGCCGAAATGACAGAGGCAGGCGTTCGCCTGCCTCTGCACAGCGCGTCCGTCAGTCGAGCGCGCCGTCGGTCACTTCATCGGCGAGGTCGCCCACATCTTTGAGCGCCAAAGCGATCTGTCGGATCAGCGCGGCTGCCTCAGGCGGCAACGCCAAATATGCCAACTCCAGCGCGCGTTTGTTGGCGCGCAAAATGGCGAAGAACGCCGCTATGCCGCCTGCCGTCACCAGCGCGAACGCCGCGAAGACCAACACGACCGCTGCGCTCACCACGCTTTGCACCACTTCGAGCGTCATCACGCCACCTCCATCGCCCAAAAACACACCGGATTGCTCACCGCGCGCAAGGTCGCCGCGCCCGTGCCGACGTTTCGCCACACCGGTCGGAAGACGTGCGCGCCGATCGTCAAGCCGACCGCGAGCGCTGTGAACGTCACAGGCAGCCACAATGCGCCCGATAGACCGTCAAGGCTGATCAGACCATCGGCAGCCGTTGTGTGACGGACGCCGTCCACAGCCAGATCGAAGGCAGGTCGCACTGAGCCGCCGCCGTCGAATTGCGCCACGCCGCTGAAGCCGACCAACACTGCGCCACTCGCGATGGTCAGCGTGATGCTCAGATTGACGCTATCAATATCCACGAACGCCGCGCTCGCGGTCGTGTAATCGGATGCCGCTGTACGCGCAATCCGCTGATGCGGACGGCTGAGCAGGTAGCTCAGGTTATCGCGCAGCTGCTCGTTCAGCTGGCTGGCGCTCACCACGCTGCCTGCCGTCCACGTCTGAGGCGTTGTCCATGCCATCGCTCACACTCCTAACCGTGTGGTCGTGCCTAACACGCCATATGTGCTATCGCCCAGTATCCAGAACGTGACATCTTGCAACGGCTGCAAGCTGAACGAGATTTCCATCGTCTTGTCCGCCTGCACATCGTAAGTGACACCTGAGACTAGATATTTCTGCCCGCTGATGGCGAGCTGATAATCGTTCACAGCTATCACATCGCCAATCTCGATATCTAAGATCGACGTCGTTCCGATGTGCGATTGATTGCGGAAATTCAAGCGACTGATGCGGTATTTCGGCTCGGTGTAGCGCCCGATCAGATACTCAGCCAACGACTCGGCGAAGTATTGGCTGCCCGTCAGCGGCAAATCCACTGTCAGCGTTCGCACGCCGTACTTCTCAATGCTGTCCTTATCTTCACGCACGTACTCAACAGGCTCATACGCCACAACCGCTTGCCCGCGCAGTTGAAAATCGCGGATGAACAACATGCCCAGCGCCGTGTTGGTGACCGCGACTTCGATGTTGCTGGCGGTGGACGCCACACCAAAGCGCAACACATCAGGATGCAGCGGATGCACGGTGTAATCCTCGCCCGTGCCGTCCTCTTTAGTGTTCGCCGTGTAGTCCACGTTCGGCTCAGGCGGCAGCCGCAAATTCTTAGCCGCCACAATCCGCCCGCGATCCAAGTCCACGAACGGCACATTGACCGTCGTCACGCCGCTGGGCGGCAAATCCTGTGTGATGCCGAAGCGATCTGCGCCCTCAGGCGGCGTGTTGCGCGCTCCCCAGCGCCCTGCGGCGCGGATTGCTGTGTTCATCTTCGCCACCACGCCTTGCGCCAGTGTGCGGCGCGGCGTGTAGCGCACCACCACGCGGTTGTAGATATCGTCCATGCCGTACGCGCCTTCGTGCGTCTGATGGTGGTCGTCGCTGGTGGCAACAGGCGCGGCGAACGAGCGGCTGTTGCGGTAGTAGCGGTTCTTGAAGACGAGCGTCCCGTCACGCGCTTGCCAGAACATGCCGCGCTCGCTCTCCACCACTTGCTGGATAGCCGAGAGCGCGCTGGTGCTATCTTCTTTCCACTCGTCGCCCGCGATAGCGAAGCGCTCAACGCCCGTCTCAAAACTGAGCCCTGTCGCATCCGTCCCGTGATTCAGATTCGCCGCCTGTAGCGCGGCGCTGGACGTGCTGAGCGCGATGCCGTTCGCCCATGCGCCGTTGGTGCGCGCCACGAGGTTGAGCGTGGGCGGCGTAGGCTCATCGAAGAAAAAGCCTTCAAGATCGTCGCGCAGATAGAAGGCGAATTCCGCCAGATCGCCTTTGAAATGTTCGGCGACCCAGCCCGCCGCCCCGACGTTCATGAAATCGTGCTTTTTGGTGACGCTCGCGCATGGCACATCTAAGAATGGCACTTCTTCAGCGCGCCACGCCTTCAAACGTCCCGCGCTGTGATTGTAGGTGACCACCAAGCGCTGCCAGATGCCGAAACTGATGACGCCAGGCGCCGTCGCCACATAAGTCGCGCCGACCGTGAAATCGAGCTTGCCGTCGCTATACAGACGCACGTGCAAGGGCTCTGTGAAGGCGGCGTCTGCGGCGCTGAAGATGGCTTGCTGGGCAGGCGGACTGCTGTGCGCTCTGAACATGATGTGAAAACTGAACGAGCACTGCCGCAAATCGAGCGGCACATTGACGATGTATTGGCTTGTGCCGTTCAACGTGACACAAGTGCGCGGCTCTTCAGCGTAAATAGGCGACTGCGTCACGCCCAGCGTCGGACTGCCAACGTAGGTTGCATTCTGTTTGTTCTCGCCAATGTCATGGGCGACCGTGCCGCTCGTCTCGTCAAAGCGATGGTAGCGCAACGGGTTGCGCGCCTGAAGGTACACGCTGAGCGTGCTGGTGCGCCATTCCGCCACAACGCTTGTCGGACGCTTTGTGCCTGTGAAATACTTATCACCTTCGCCCGCCTCGCCGTTGATAGCGGCTTTCAAGTTCTTGAGCTGCCCGATGCGGTCGGACGGATCGACGCGCTTCACATCGTTGATCTGGACGGGCGTCGCCTTGAAGCGGTAAGTGACGCCCTCAATTGTGACCGTGTCGTTTTCAGCAACTTGCGTCGCGTCGCTCAGCTTATAGCCAATGCTGCCGCGCGCCGTGCCTGTCCGAAAGGCGCGCGCGACGAGAATGCGGATCAGCTCATCGGCGCGCTTGTCTTCTTGCAGCGGCACTGCCACATTGACCGCTTGCAGCCTGCTCAGCAAATCTTCGATCTCAAGCGTCGCTGCGCGCTCGCCGTACTGTCCGCTCTCAATTGAGACGCGCCGCACAAAGCCGACGAAGATCAGCGTGCTATCGAAGCGCACCTCAGCGGGCCGATTTGGCTGGAGCAAGCCATAGTACGGACTCGTCGCGTTGTTCGGCGTGAAGCGCCGATCCTGATTATCCAACTGCGCGCGGCAGACGCTCGGCGACGCCATGCCTTGCCTTGCATCCTGAATGCCGAGCCTGATCTGCAAGCGCCTGACGTACGGCGTCAGATCGAGCGTTGTGCTATCCGCCAGCTGTATGGTGACCGTGTACATAGCGCGTTCCTCTCAATCCCAGAGCGCGTCATCGCCGAAGAGCGGCGCGCCGTCGCTGTGCAAGGTCAGGCGCAGCAGCAAGCCGCCGCCGTGTGGCGCGCTGACCTGTTGCTCTGCGATCAACATCGGATAGCCGCGCTTAGGCGCGCCGCTGAAGTTGCCCACGATTCCCCAGATCAGCGCGCCGCGTTTGCCCGCGCTCAGGCGCGGCAAGGCGCTCAGCGCGAATGGCACTTGCGTGCGCGTGAAAAAACCTTGCCAGACGACCGTGCAAGCGCGCACGCCGCTCAGCAGACTGCGCGCCGCCGCGTTGCCGCGCGTGTTAGGATGCACGGCGACCTGCTCGGTCACTTCAAGGCTTGTGCGCGCCGCTGAGAGAATCAACGTGCCGTGCGCGTCTTGCCACTCGGCGTGCGCAGCGCGCTCGGCGAAGGTCGCCGCGCTCATTCCGCCACCTCATCGGCGCGCAGGAAGGTCGCTGCGCACACGCCGCTCAATTGGCGGAAGCGCATGGCTTGCGCCGTGCAGTGCTCATACTCTTGACCGCTCTTCAAGCCGCCCGTCGCCGACCAATCCACGCGCGCTGCCGCGAACGCCGCTTTCTGTTCCCAGATGCGCGCCGCTGCCGCGTACAGATCGTAGCTGCGCGCATCGAGCGTGTAAGCGGCGCCGCCTTGATCGCCGGCGAAGACCACGCGCCGCGCGCGGTAGTTCACGCTGAAGCCTGCGCTGAGCGCCACGCCGCTCGCGTCGCGCACGGCGAAGCCGCTATCCGCCGCCGCTTCCTCAAGCCACGTGCCAAGCGCCGTCGGAAAGGCGTATTCATAGTAGCGATAGCTGCCATCCACGAATTGCGGCAAGGCGATCAGCGGCGCGCCGTAGAACGTGCGCCGCGTGGCATCCAATTCCGCTTGGAGCAGCTCATCCGTCCAGTAAGTGACCGCGCCGACGGTCAGATCAGCCTCGCCGACGGCGCACAAGGCGCGCAAATGCGCGATCAAAGGCATCAAGCCGAGCCGAACAGTCACAGGCAACGTCCTTTCGCAATGGGCGGGAATTTTCCCGCCCAAGACCGACGATCAGCCGCTTAGCTGGGCAGCGTGGCGAGTCCGATCAGCTTGACGCCCATCTGCGGACGCCACACGCCGTGCGCAAACCACAACGAGAAGTTCAGCTCCAGCGCCTCGCGCGATTCATCGCGCTGCGGACGCAAATTGAAGGCGCGGCGCTCATCATAGGCGAGCGATAACGGCGAATACATCGCGCCGATGGCGTTGTTGGCTGTCACCGCGATGCTTGGCGTGACCACGAACGTGACGCCGCCGATCAAGCTCGCTACAAAATACGTGGAGACCAGCGCATCCTGAAAGGCAGGCGCTTGCTGCAGCTCCGTGCCGCTCAGCGCCGCGCTCTCTACCAAGCGCAGCCATTGGTAAGGATGCAACGCGCAAAAGTACGGACTCGGCACTTTGGCGTTGTGCAAGAGCGCGCGCGCACGCAAGATGTGCGACCAAGTCAGCGCTGAGTCGGTCGCGCCGAAGCTGCCGCCAGTCAAGCTGTCAAAATCCGAGGCGATCTGCGCGTCCACAAACTCGGCAAAGGCGGCGCCCATCTCCAGCGCGACGTCAGCGCGCACGTTTTGCGGATCAGTCGCCAGCCGCTCGTCGGTCAAGATGACCTGATCGGCGTAGCGCGCAGGCGTCAGCGTGCTGAGCAGCGTGCGATTGAAAGCGGTCGCCGTCACTTCGGCGCCTTCGGCAAAGGCGCGCACGTTCGCCGCGTTGTAGACGGTCGCCTTGCGCGGCGCCATGCCGTTGTTCTCAGTGAAAGCGCTGACCGTGCGCACCAGCAAGTTGTTAGCGCGCAAGGTGAAATACGCGCCTTCGTAAATTTCCTCCACCAGCGCCGTGATAGCCGTATAGGTCGAGAGAGTCATCCGCTACGCTCCTCACTCATCCTGCCAACGGACGCCGCCGCGTCCAAACGGATTGATACGTCCTGTGCGGCGCTCGCGCAGCCAGCTCAGGTCAGGCGCGCTCGGCTCAGCGGCGTGCGCAGCGCTGCCTTGCGCGCCGCGCGCACGTCCCAAAGCGCGCGCTAAGAGCGCAGCATCCTGCGCCAGTTGCTCAGCGTCTTCGGCGCGCAACAGCCCGATCAGATCGGTAGGAATGCCGTGCTGCGCCGCTAGCGCCTCGCGCTTGGCTGCTAACGCCTCGCGCCGCGCCTGCTCCAGCTGCGCTTGCAGCTGCGCGATGAACACTTCTTGCGTCTCCTCTGCATTTGGCAACTCAGCCATTCGAAACGACCTCTTCAGCTTCTTCAAACTGCCCTGCTTCCGAAATGGCGCGCTCAGCTGCCATACGCGCCGACTCAGCCGTCCAATCGCGTCCGCGCTCGCGCGCCGCCGTCTGGCGGCTGACGATGCCGAGCGCCAACTCGCGCGCCAGAACATCCACCACTTCAGCGGCGTTGGTCGGCAATGGATCAGCCCACGTGACGCGAATCGGCGCCGCGTAATCCGCCTCGCTTGCCAGCAGCCGCATGACTTGGCTGATCTGCTGCAGACCGATCTCATAGCTGCGCCGCAGCTCTTCCGTCTTGAAGAGCGCATCCATGTAGAGCGCGCGCACGCCCAGATTCGTGATGCGTTGCCAATCCGCTACAGCGCCGTCCAGCACTACCACGCGCTGTTCCGCCAAGAAAGCGCGCGTCAGATACTCGATAGCGTTCATGCTGCTCGCCAGATCGGTGTGCATCTCAAGGTTGAAGACCTTCGCATCAGCTTTGGGAATCGTCCAGAGCGTGTTGATGGCAGTCGGCGTCAGGTCGCGCGCTTCGAAGCCGATGCCGACCGTGCGCGGCGCTGCGTGGTAGCGCAGAATGCGCGCCACGTCGCTCATCAGCTTATTGACTCGGTCGTTGAGCGCGAAGTTGCTCACCTCAGGCTGACCGTAGAAGGCGTTCGGCGCGCTCTGATGCTGCCACGTGATGATCGGCGGCAAGGCGTATGACCAGAGCGCGCGCTCGACGCGCCGCCAGCCGCTGCCGTCGTCCTGCCAAGTTTGGATCAGCCAGCCGTCGGCGTCGCGCACCAGCTCTTGGCGATAGTTGGCGCGTCCATGCGACCAGTGCAGCTCGTACCAAAGCACGTCTTCGTAGTCATCGGCGCGCCAAAAGGCGAGACAGTTGGCAGGATTCAGCGCCAGCAAGCGCGGCGCCGCCGTCGGCAGCTCAGGCGCTCGGACGCGCACGAAGACTTGTCCGCTCAGGCAGCCTTGCTTCGCCAGCTTTGCCAGAAAACGCGCGCCGCCGTTCGCCTGCCACAGCTGATTGAGCGCGCTGTTGGCTTCAGGACGGCTCGGCACGTCCAGCGCGGGAAAACGCGGCACCAGCAAGCTGACCGTCCGATCGATCGCCTGCCGCACAAGGTTGATGACCACGTTATCGTCGCTCTCGCCGCCGCGCGCGCTCAGATGGCGTTTGTGCAGACCGTTGTAATAGTCGCAGGCGCGTTGATAAGCGGCGCGCCGTGCGCGCAGCTCGGCATCGGCAGCTTCGCGCAGGGCAGAATCGTTCGGCGCATAGCCGAGCGCAGCGGGCATATATCCTCGCTTTCACTAGATCGGCTGAACGGCGCTCAGTCTAGCACAAATGTTCTAAAAAGTCAAGGGCGAAGCGCGGCATGACTTTGAAAACGTCGTTTTTTGTGCTATACTGTGCATAGAAAGGCGCTGGGCATTGGCGATGATAGAGGTTTGGACGTGCGCATTTTGATTGTTGAGGACAACACTATTTTCCGCGAGACTGTGCGCGATCTGCTGCGCGGTCTGGGCTATGAAGTGCGCGGCGCGCGCAGCTACCGTAAGGCGGTCAAGCGCTTGACGCGCCACAAGTTCGATCTGGTGCTGAGCGATATGGAGATCGGCGACGGCAGCGGCTTCGATGTGCTGCAATTGGCGCGCCGAACGCATCCTGAGGCGTGTGTGGTGCTGATGAGCGGCGACGCTGATCCTGAGACCGTGCAGGCGGCGCTGGAATCGGGCGCAGCGCGCTTCCTGCCCAAGCCGTTGACCGTTGGCGCGCTTTTGGACGCAGTCAAGCTGGCGCAGAACCAAACGACCGCTGATCAGAGCAACACCGATCAGCCTAGCGGCACTGTAAACCCGCTTTGAACTCTTCATACGTGCGCGCATAAAAATTGCCGCCGCCGCCGCAACGGATGTTGAAGTAATAATAGTCGTGCTGAGCAGGCTCGAGCGCTGCCGCCAAGACGCTCAGCGACGGACTGCAGATCGGCGATGGCGGCAAGCCGCGATTGCGCAGCATGTTATAAGGATGCGCTTGGTTGAAGTCAATCCTGCCCGAAGGATACCACCACTGACCAGGTCTGCCTAAAGCGTACATCATGGTCACGGTCGCGCCTAGCGGACGCCCAGCGGCGAGTCGGTTGTGGAAGACGCCGGCGACCATGCGCTGATCGGCAGCGTCCCAGCTCTCGCGCTGCACAATGCTGGCGAGCGTCAGCGCCTGCCAGAAGCTCAAGCCGCGCGCCGCCGCCATGCCTTCATAAGCCTCTGGCACGTTCGCGGCGAAGTTCGCCAAGATCAGGTCGCGGAATTGGACGGCATCCATCTCAGGCGTGATGGTGTACGTGCCGCTGAGCATGTAGCCCTCTAGATTGCGGTCGGCAGGCTTGCTGCGCAAGAACCAATAGTCGGGCAGCGCGGCAGCGGCGCCGGTCGCCGCTAGAAAGTTGCGTCCGCGAAAAGCGGCGGGCAATTTATCGATCTGCTCAGCGATCTGCTCAAGGCGCACGCCTGCGCGGATGGTGATTGTGCAGGGACACTTGGAAGGACGCGGCGCATTCTCAGGCGCGCCGCTCGGATCGTCCAGCTTAGGCGCGTTCTCGCCTGCTCTAGGCGGCAGAAACAGCACCTGACCGACGCGCAGCAAGTCGCTCGTCAGACAGTTGGCTTGTTTGATGGTCGCCACGTCCACGGCGCCATCGGCGCCCAGCACAAAACCGAAGAGCGTATCGCCTGCCTGCACGCGATATGGCTGCCAGCCTTCAGGCGGCACGCAGGCGTCGGTCGGCGGCGCGCTAGGCGGCATTGGCGTGGCAGTTGGCGCAAGGCGCGGCGTGGCAGTGATCAGAATGTAATTCGGCGCGCTACTCGGCGTGGCAGTTGGCGTGTGCGTCGCGGTTGGCGTCTCGCTGGGCGGCGCGATGAGCGGAATTGGCGTGGCAGTGCTGCGCGCAGCGAGCGCGGTCGGCTGTGTAGGCGTCGGCGGATGAACTGTGAGGTCGTTCAACGCGGCAAGCGCGACGATGAACGCGATCAGCAGACCGATCGCAGTGAGCGCCGCGAGCCAAGCGCTGAGCCGTCGCATGGCTCAACCGAGCTTGTAGCCGATCTTGCGCAGCAAGCCTTTGCGCCAATTGATGCCTTCATCGTCTTCGATGCCCTTGCTCTTGAAGCCGTCAATCACGCCGAGGATGCCGCGACCTTGCTCAGTCTCTGCCACGATCACCTGCGTTGGATTGGCAGTGGCGCAATAGATACGCGCTACCTCAGGCACGCTCTTCAAGCTGTTGAGGATGTTGATCGGATAAAAACCTTGCCCTAAAAACAGGATGAAGCAATGACCACACGCCAGCGCCATGGCGTTCTGTTGCGCCAGCGCGATCATCTCGTCGTCCGTGCCGCTCCAGCGGACAAGGCAAGCGCCGGATGCCTCGCAAAATGCCAAGCCAAAGCGGATGCTCGGCACAGTGCTGACCAGAGTCTCGTGGATATCCTCAACGGTCTTGATGAAATGGCTCTGTCCCAGCACAAAATTGATGGTCTCAGGCTTCTCGATGGTCACGACCGAAAGTTTAAGTTCCATGTGCGGCTGATCGCCTCCTTTTTGCGCGCCGATCATACTGCCTTTGGCGCGGCAAGGCAACTGCGCGTGCCTGCTAAGCGCGTCAGACGCTCATGGTCTGCGTGTCGCGTCCGTTGAAGGCAGAGACGCCGAGCCAATCGTAGAGCTGCTGACGGATGCTTTCGACCAAGCGCAGGTTGATGCTGAGATGTCCTGTTGCATCGGCGACGATGGTCAGGCGCAGCAGCAGGCTGCCGTCGTTGTGCAAGCCGAGCGCTAGGTAAGCGTGGCTGGTGCCGACTTGCCGCGTGGTCAGCAAGCCGTCCACGGCGGTCAGGCGCGTGATGGCGCGCATCAGGTCGTCATAGCGCGGACGCATGGCGATCTCAAGCGGTCCGTAGCTGGCGGAGAGCGTGACGTAAGCGCCTTCGCGGCGCACAGCCAAGCGCGGCTCGTCGTCGTCAGCGGCGCTCAGGAACATCTCCATGCTCTCCGAGGCGGAGTCAACCTTAGCTTCATCTAAGGTCTGAAAGTTACGCATACAAGCCGACTCCAATCTGGTGTGAGGTGGCTAAAATTAGTGTGAAGTATAACACAAGCTCGCGCGCCTGCGAGCGGATATGGGCAAATTGCTAAAAGCGGCTGTATTGCGCTGCAATGGCGACCGTCTGCGCATGCACGGCGACGATCTCTTCCACGCGCTTGGCGTAGCCGCCTGCCATGGCGACCGCCACAGGCAAATTGGCTTGACGGCAAGCGCGCAAGACCATGTGATCGCGCGCCGCCAGACCTGCCATGCTCACTTTGAGCTTGCCGAGCTGATCGCCTTCGTATGGATCGGCGCCTGCCAGATAGATCGCGAAATCAGCGTCCGCGCGCCGCAGCGCCTCGTGCAGACCGTAGTCGAGCGCGGCGAGGTAAGCGTCATCGCGCGTGCCGTCGGGCAAGCCGATGTCTAGATCGCTCTGCTCTTTGTGGAACGGATAGTTGCTCTCGCCGTGAATGGAGAAGGTGAAGATGGTCGGATCGTCGCGCAGGATGGCGGCAGTGCCATCGCCTTGATGCACGTCGCAGTCAATGATCACCACGCGGCGCGCCCGACCTTCCGCTTGCAGCGTCCGCGCTGCGATAGCGGCATCGTTGAAGACGCAATAGCCGCCGCCGCGGTCGCGGAAGGCGTGATGTGTGCCGCCTGCCAAATTGACCGCGACGCCATCTTGCAACGCGGCGTAGCAGGCTTCGATGGTGGCGCCGCTGCTACGCCGCGAGCGCTCGACCATGGCAGGCGTCCAAGGGAAGCCGATGCGCCGTATTTCCTGCGCCGTGAGCTGTCCTGTTTGGACACGACGCACATATTCAGCGTCGTGTGCGCGCAGCAGCTCAGCATCAGTGGCGGCGTGCGGCACACACAGCTCCTCAGGCGCGATCACGCCCGTCTGCAGCAGGCGCTCGCGCAGCAAGCGATACTTCGCCATTGGAAAACGGTGCCCTTCAGGCAGCGGCAAAACGAAGATATCTGTGTAGAATGCGCGCATAGCAGAAATTCTAAGCAGCTCCGCTGCGCACGCCAAATGAGCCTTGCAAAAAACGTCACTTTTGCGAAACTAGTGTCCGTCCGTTTCGAAGGGATAAGGCTAACCGCATGACACGACTAGTGATCGTTGAATCGCCGACCAAAGCTAAGACCATCAGCGGCTTTTTGCCGAAAGGTTACACCGTGCTTGCCAGCATGGGTCACGTGCGCGACCTGCCCGAATCGGCGAGCGAGATTCCTGCCGCCTATAAGCGCCAAGATTGGGCGCGGCTCGGCGTGGATGTGGCGAACGATTTCGCGCCGCTATACGTGATCTCGGCGCGCAAGCGCAAAGTGGTACAGGCGCTCAAAGAAGCGCTCAAGACGGCTGATGAGCTGATCCTCGCCACTGACGAAGATCGGGAAGGCGAGAGCATCGGCTGGCACTTGTTGGAAGTCCTGAAGCCTAAGGTGCCTGTCCGCCGCATGGTCTTTCACGAGATCACTAAAGAGGCAATTCAAGCGGCGTTGCGCAATCCGCGCCAAGTGGACATGCGCCTAGTGCGCGCACAAGAGACGCGCCGCATTTTAGACCGTCTGGTCGGCTACACGGTCTCGCCGCTGCTGTGGAAGAAGATCGCAGTCGGTCTTTCGGCAGGGCGCGTGCAATCTGTAGCAGTCCGCCTGTTGGTGCAGCGCGAGGAAGAGCGCCGTCTGTTCCGCTCGGCAACTTACTGGGACCTGCGCGCTACGCTGATC
>DAOTWB010000004.1:0-5414 GCA_034436235.1 Anaerolineae bacterium | reverse complement strand
TATGGCGCGCTGAGCGTCGCCAAGCCGATGCACGCGCCTGCTATGCGCGGCTTGCCATCTCTGAGCGCGAGCAGGCTGAGCAGGCACAGCGCGAGCATCACGGTCAGCATTGGCGAAGGCTGCACAAGCAGCAGCGCGGCGTAAAGCGCGCCGAGCAGCGGCTTGTTCAACCCGAGCGCAAGGCAGAGCGCGCCGCACGCCGCTGCCAGCGTGTTCAGCAAATAGCTGCCGAACGAAGGCGCCATGCCGAGCTGATAGAGCGCTGCCAATAGCGCAGGCGCCAGCGGAAACGTGGTCACGTCGCCTGTCAGCGCGCCGTACAGCAAGCCGCGTCTTTCAGCCAGATTGACGGCGAAGCGGTAGATCGCATAATTCACCTCAGGCTCGTACAGATTGCCGAGCAGCGGCGCACCGAACGCGCCGATCAGCAAATAGACTGAGAAGTAGCTCAGAGTCCGCATTTGTTATCCGATTGGCACGTCGCAGGCGCGCTCAGCGGTCTATAATTGAACGTCAGCGGCGTCAATCGCGCCGTACAGCGATTACAGAACGCTTGAGCGTCCTCAGAGAAATCATTCGGAGCAATCATCCCATGAAACGCCGTTTTCGTCCACTGATATTCATGCTTGCCGCGCTGTGTTTGGCAATGCCAACGCTCGCGCGTGCGCAGCTCTCAACGCGCTTGATGATCACGCCGCAAAACGTGACGCAGCTGCAGCCGTTAGTCGCGATTACAGCACAAGGCAGCGGCGTGCGCGGCATCGCAGGCATCGCGCTCAGCCCTGATAATCGTCTATTGGCGCTCGCTATGCGCGACGGCACTGTGCGCCTGTGGCAAGTGCAGCCGCCGCAAGAGCTGTACATCATGCGCGCGCATGAGAGCGCTGTGAACGCTGTTGCCTTCAGCCCTGATGGACGTTTGGTCATCTCTGCCAGCAACGACCGCACCATTCGCTTCTGGGATGCAGCGCGCGGCACGGAAGTGAAGCAACTCGGTCCGGCGCGTGCGCCTGTCACGAGCCTTGCCGTCAGCCCGAACGGACGTTGGCTCGCGAGCGGCGCGATTGATCAGCTGGTCAGTTTGTGGACGTTGCCACACGGCGACCGCGAGAAAGTTTTCAAAGGACACGGCGGCGCCGTGATGAGCGTCGCCTTCAGCACGGATAGCCGCACCTTCGCTTCCACAGGCGCGGATAAGATCATCCACTTGTGGGATGTCGAGCGCCGCGAGCAGATTGGCGCATTGCGAGGTGCCGCTAATCAGTTGTTGGCGCTCGCCTTCAGCCCTGATCGGCTGACGCTCGCCGCAGGCGAGCGCGCCACGCCGCGCAGCACAGTCCACTTGTGGAACGCGCGCACGGGCGAGCCAATCGGCGCGCTCAAAGGCATTCAAGGGCAGTTGGCGAGCCTTGCTTTCAGCGCGGACGGCGGTCTGTTGGCAGTAGGCGCGGGCAACGGCATGACTGAAATCTGGAATGTGGCGACGCAGACGCTCATCACAAAACTTGGCGAGCCAAACGCGCCTGCGCAGCAGCTCGTCAACAGTCTGACCTTCAGCGCGGACGGCACGCTGCTGGCGATTGCGGATGCGCCTGAGCGCGTGACGATCTGGGGCATTCCATAGCGGCGCGCTAGATCATGCGCATGGTCTCAGTGTGCAGCGCGCGCTGCGCCAGCAGGTCGCGTATGGCGCGCTGTAATTTCTCAGGGCTGTGCCGCCAGGGACGCTGTGGATCGGTCAGGTCGGTCTCGATCAGGTCGTAGCGATAGCGCAGCGGATGATCGAGTGGCATAGGCGCTACATAGCGCGTATTCTCGCCTGCATTCTGCTGCGGATAAGCGTTGTTCGCCAAGATCACGTCGAAGACGTCGCGTCCGATGTGCCGCTCTAGCGCCATGACGTGATCTGCCACGCTGAAGCCATCCGTCTCGCCTTTTTGCGTGGCAATGTTGCACACATAGACGACCAACGCGCTGCTGGCGCGCACAGCCTGCGCGATTCCATCCACCAAAAGCGTCGGCAAGATGCTAGTGAACAGGCTGCCCGGTCCGATCACGATCAGCTCAGCGCTCAAAATGGCGCGGATCGAGTCAGGATAGGCGCGCGCGTTCTCAGGCACTAGGAAGACGCGCTCAATGTTGCCGCCTGACTTCGGAATTTGCGATTCGCCGATCACGCGCCGCAGTTTGCGCTCAGCCGTGCGTATCTCAGCGCCCAGCTGCACATCTTGCAGCGTGGCAGGCAGAACTCGCCCGCGAATCGCCAAGACCTGACTGGCTTCGATGACGGCGCGATCCATGCTGCCCGTGATATCGGCAAGCGCAGTCAGGAACAGGTTGCCAAAGCTGTGACCTTGCAAGCCGCCACTGGTGAAGCGGTACTGAAAGAGCTGCGTGATGAGCGATTCGTCGTCCGCTAACGCCGCAATGTTCTGCCGCAGATCGCCAGGCGCTAACACGCCGAACTCTTCGCGCAGAATGCCTGTGCTACCGCCATCGTCCGCGACGGTCACCACAGCCGTGATGTTGCTGGTCTGCGCTTTGAAGGCGCGCAGCACAGATGGCAAGCCTGAGCCGCCGCCTAGCGCCACTAGACGCAATCCATTTGTCTGGCGCGCGCGCTCGGTCATCAGGTCAACCAAGCGCTCACGGCGACCTTGTAGCAAAGGCGTGAAAATTGAGTGGCTCAGTTGCCTGATACCGATGTAGAGTGTCGCGCCGCCCAAGAGAGCGAAGCTCAGGCTGAGCGTGAGGGGTGGCACAACATCTGAGGTGAGTGTGCGCGGCAAGATCAGGTTGAGCAACAAGGCAAAAGCGAAGCTGAGCGCGAGGAAAGCGACGATCAGCAGCAGCAGCCAGCGCTTGATGCCGATGCCAGGCGTCAGCCATTTGCGCCACGCCGATGGAATACTCACTCTGTGTTGACGAGCCATGTGCGTAGCTTAGCACGCATAACGACGCACCGTCAAGACGTGCCGTTAGAAATCAGCTATGCTGCGCTGCGAGCAGTCGTGCTACACTCTGATGCTACAGCGGACGATCAGGGCTACGCTGCGACTTAAGCCATTGATGGATTACCGCTGAACAGACGAAGGAAACGAGCGATGAGCAACCTGATTGAGCCTGTAGAAGACGGGCTGCTGCTGCGCGAGAGCGGTCCGTGGGCAAAAGGCAAGCTGCGCCTGTTGGAAGCCTACATGAGCGTTTTCCACACCAGCATGCGGAAAAAGCCATGGCGCGCCTTCCACTACATAGATATCTTGGCAGGGTCGGGCAAGAATCAGGTGCGCGAAACAGGCGAGATCATGCTCGGATCGCCGCTGATCGCTTTGAAAAGCAGATTTTTCAACCGCTACTTTTTTGTCGAGGCGTCGCCTGAGAGTTTTGAGGCGCTGGAAAAGCGCGTAGCGGCGCATCCTGACTCAGCTCAGGTCACGTTGCACAAAGGCGACGCTAACTCAGTGATCGAGTCGATCTGCACTGAGATTGAGCGCAGCGATAAAGTGTACATGCCGAACAAATGGCAGTCGCTCAATCTCGCCTTCATCGATCCTGAAGGTCCAGAGGACGTACAGTGGACGACAATTGAGCGTCTAGCACGGGTCGGTAGGATGGATATGATCATCAATATGCCGACGAGCGGAATCAGCTGTCTGTTTGGCAGCGGTGATCATGCAATTGTAGATGCTTTCTTTGGCACAGCGGCTTGGCGGGAAGAGCTGCGTGCTGGCATGGATGCATCTGTGAAGCGCCGCCACTGGCTCGACCTGTACAAGCAGCGCTTGATGGCATACGGCTATCAAGTCGCCATATCGGATGATGTGACAGCTATCCGCGAGTACATCGCGCGCAACTCGCGAGAAGCGCAGCTGTACACGCTATTTTTCGTCAGCAAGCACGAACTGGGCAATCAACTGTGGTCGGCAGTGTTAGCTCACCTTGAGCCACGCCCGTTCTGAGCGCGGAAAATCCTCGCGCCATGTTTCGGCGTTCCACGCGAGGTTGCCTTTGAAGAAGACCTTCACGCCTTGCTGATCGAACAGCGCCAATAGGTTCTCAATCCATTCCGCGCGCGGCTGATACGTTTTGCGTCCGTTGGTCGCTGCGCCAATGACTGCCCATTCTAGCGGCGCGCCTTTGAGCAGCGGCGCGATATCGAAGCTGAGCGGCTCAATGCTCATCCAGCGCACAGGGACACGTACCTGCGCTAGAACGGCGAGCTGCCGCTCGACCATGCGCACTTGCTGGCGATGCGAGAGTCGCTTGCCCAGCATCTCGCTTGGTGGCGCGCTCACGCCAATCCACACATTCGGCGGAAAGGTGAACTGCAACAGGCGCGGCGCGTTTTTGGTCAGCAATTGGAAAGTGTGCCAGTGCGCTTGACGGCAAATATCCAGCACCGCCTCAACCTGCTCATCAGGTATCCATTTGCCCATCAGATCGGACATTGAATCCAAGAATATCTTGGCAGGCGTCCCTAGCTTCAGCGGCGCTTGCAACGCTTCAGGACGCCAATAGTGGTGCGCAAAGCCATGCGGATAAGCGCTTGTGGCAAGCCGCTCGGCAACTGTCTCTGCATAGCAGACCGCTACGCTGCCATCAGGCATTTGCCAGCGGCAAGCGTGCTGGCAGCCGCCAACAGGATTCCAAGTGTAGTCCGTCCACTCAATGCCGCGCTGCGCAGGCGACTTGTGCTGCTTATTCATAATATCTCTCTCTGTATTTGTTGAATTATAGCGTACGAACAGCCGTTCTGCGATAGCGAAGGTTCAATCGCGTTCTTTTGCCAATTGGCGCTTCACTCTGGCATAATAAAGCGATTAGAATTGGCGTGCAGCTCTGCGCTTGGGCTGCACAAAAGCATAGACACTTCAATCAGGAGCAGCTCTAACAATGGAGTTTTTTGTCGAAAACGCACGATGGATTGTCTCCATCATCGCGCTTGGCGGCTTGGTCTTCGCGTTTCGTCAGCGCGCATGGGTGATGCAACAAGATGCCGGCACTGACGTGATGCAAGAGATCGCGCGGGCAGTCCAGCAAGGCGCGGCGGCGTTTCTGCGCCGTGAGTATGTCTACGTGGCGATCTTTGTGGTGCTGGTCAGCGCGCTGCTGCTGCTGCTGAGCAGCGTAGAAGATTTCAACTTGAGTCCATGGACAGTGGTGGCATTCGTGAGCGGCGCGTTAGCATCAGGCTTGGCGGGCTTCTTTGGGATGCAGATCGCGGTGCGCGCCAACAGCCGCACCACGCAAGCGGCTGCCAAAAGCCTTGATGGCGGCTTGCGCGTGGCGTTCGCCAGCGGCTCAGTGATGGGAACGACGGTCGTCTCGCTCGCCTTGCTAGGCATCGGCATTTTGATTGTGGTGCTGAGCAACGTCAAGAGCAATCCACAGGAAATGGCAGGCGCGCTGACAGG
>DAOTWB010000003.1:0-8618 GCA_034436235.1 Anaerolineae bacterium | reverse complement strand
TTTCGCTTCCGCGCTGAGCCGCAGCATTTCTACACTTTTTGGCTACACAACTGAAATCCGTCATTTCCAAAATGGCGGCTTAGCGTCATAATAATGCGTAAAGATAACTTGCTGAGAGTAGCTCTAGGAATCATCAGCTGCCTATGAAACGCATGACCAGCGCCGAAGCGCGCCAAGCCTTTCTCGATTTTTTTGAGGAACAGCAGCACCAAGTGGTCAGGTCTTCTTCGCTCGTGCCGAGCAATGATCCGACCTTGCTCTTCACCAATGCAGGCATGGTGCAGTTCAAAGATGTCTTTCTCGGACTCGATCAGCGTCCCTACAAACGCGCTGTCACTGCGCAGAAGTGTATGCGCGTCAGCGGCAAACACAACGACCTTGAAAACGTCGGTCCATCGCCGCGCCATCACACTTTCTTCGAGATGCTGGGCAACTTCAGCTTTGGCGATTATTTCAAGGCGCAGGCGTGTCGCTTCGCCTACGATCTGCTGACGAAGGTCTATGGCTTGCCTGCCGAGCGGCTGTATTTCACGGTTCACACCAGCGACGATGAGGCGTATCGCGTCTGGACGGAAGAGATTGGCGTCGCGCCACAGCGCGTGCATCGCTTAGGCGATAAGACCAACTTCTGGCAGATGGCGGACGTCGGTCCGTGCGGACCGTGCAGCGAGATTTTCTGGGATTGGCATCCTGAGCGCGGCACGGATTTTGAGACCATCGCGCGCGAACTGACCGAGGATAGCGGACGGCTCTTCGAAGTCTGGAATCTGGTCTTCATGCAATACAATCAGCGCATGGACGGCAGCCGCGAGCCGCTGCCTGCGCCAAGCGTGGATACAGGCATGGGCTTGGAGCGCATCGTGAGCGTTTTGCAAGGCGTGCAGAGCAACTATCACACCGATCTGTTCACGCCGATCATCGCGCGCGTGCAGCAGCTGAACAACAGCACACCTGCCGATTATCATGCCGATCCTGTGCCATATCACGTGATCGCCGACCATGTGCGCGCCGCCGCGTTCTTGATCGCCGACGGCGTCACGCCAGGTCCGAAGGATCGTAGCTCGGTCTGCCGCATGGTGATTCGGCGCGCAGCGCGCTACGGCAGGCGCATCGGCTTCGATGAGCCATTCCTCGCCGAAGTCGCAGAAGCAGTCATTGAAGTGATGGGCAGCCACTATAAAGAGCTGATTGAGCAGCGTGAAGCGATCCGCAAAGCGCTGACTCAGGAAGAAATTCGCTTTGGACGCACGCTAGAGCGCGGTCTGCAGCAGCTGGACGAGATGCTCGCCAAGTTGCCACAAGGCGGCAAGCTGGGCGGCGCCGATGCCTTCTTCCTGAAAGGCTCGCTCGGCTTGCCGTTTGAAGTGACGCGCGACGTCGCGCGCGAAAAAGGCTACGATGTGGACGAGGTCGGCTATGTGCAAGCGGAAGCGCAGCACAGCCTTGCCAGTGGCGCCGGTCAGGCGATGGGCGCCATTGATAGCGCTGAGGTCTACACGATGCTGCTGCGCGAGCTGCAAGGCATCGGCGCGCTCAGAGAAGAAGGCGTCGTCTACAATCCTTATGGCGATTTGACCAAAAATATTCGAATTCTGGCGATCCTGCGCGACGGTCAGCCTGTGGAGCGCGCTGAGGTCGGCGACCGCGTGGAAGTGGTGGTGCAAGCGACGCCGTTCTACGTCGAGTCAGGCGGTCAGGTGAGCGATACAGGCGTTCTGCGCGGTCCGACGTGGGCGATTGACGTGGAAGACGTGCGACGACCTATTGGCGGCTTGATCGTACACATCGGCGAGGTGGTGGAAGGACAACCTGCGCTAGGCGATACAGGCGTGGCGCAAGTTGACGAGGCGCGTCGCCTGAACATCATGCGCAATCACACGGCGACGCACTTGCTACACGCGCAACTGCGCGCCGTGCTGGGCAATCACGTGCAGCAGAAAGGCTCGCTGGTGGCGCCAGATCGCCTGCGCTTCGATTTCAGCCACGACTCAGCGCTGACCGCTGAGGAGATCGCCGCGCTCAACAGCAATATCAACGCCGCGATCGCCGCCAACATGCCTGTGGTCATCGCTGAGAAGAGCCTTGAGGAAGCGCGACGAGAAGGCGCGATGGCGCTCTTCGGCGAGAAATACGGCGAGCGCGTCCGCACAGTACTGATCGACGGTCCTGGCTTGATGAACGGCAAATACAGCTACGAGCTGTGTGGCGGCACGCATGTGCCATCTACCGCTGTGATCAGCTCGTTCATCATCACGGCGGAAGGCAGTGTGGCGCAAGGCACGCGGCGCATCGAGGCGCTGACAGGCGCGGCGGCGCAACAATACATCGCGCGGCAGATGGATATCTTGCGGCAGGCGGCGCTCAAGCTCGGCACAACGCCTGAAGGTGTCTTGCTGCGCATTGACGCGCTACAAGCTGAGCTGGCAGAGGCGCGTCGCGAGAGCGCACGCTTGCGCTCACAGTTAGCGAAGATGGTCTTCGATACGCTGCTCGCCAAGACGGAGAAGATCGGCGGCGTGAACGTGCTGGTGGCGCAGGTTGGCACTGCCTCGCCTGAGACGCTGCGCGAGATGACCGATTGGTTCAGAGATCGCATGAAATCGGGCGTGGTCGTCTTCGGCGCGCTGAGCAGCGACGAGAAGCCACAGCTGATTGCGGCGGTCACTGACGACCTGACCAAGCGCGTTCACGCCGGCAACTTGATCAAACAAATTGCGCCAATTGTGGGCGGCGGCGGCGGCGGTCGTCCGAACATGGCGCAAGCGGGCGGCAAAGAGGCGGGCAAACTCTCAGAAGCGCTCAGCGCGGCGCGCAAATTGGTGTTCGAAGCGCTCGGCGACGGCGCTCAGGGATGAAAGTTAGCGAGAATTTCAGATGCGTTATATTGACGAATATCGCGATGCAGAGGCTGTCCATAGGTATGCGGCGCTGCTGACAAAGCTGACCACGCGCGCATGGACGCTGATGGAAATTTGCGGCGGACAGACGCACGCGATCCTGCGCTTTGGCATTGACGCCTTGCTGCCACCGCAAATCACATTGTTGCACGGTCCGGGCTGCCCTGTGTGCGTCACGCCGCTGGAGCTGATTGACAAGGCGCTGGAGATCGCGATGCAGCCGAACGTGATCTTCACCAGCTTTGGCGATATGCTGCGCGTGCCGGGCTCGCGCGGCGACTTGTTGAGCTGCAAGGCGCGCGGCGCGGATGTGCGCATGGTCTACTCGCCGTTGGACGCGCTCAAGTTGGCGCAGAGGCAGCCTGAGAAGCAAGTGGTCTTCTTCGCGGTTGGCTTTGAGACGACAGCGCCTGCCAATGCGATGGCGATCTACCAAGCGGCGAAGCTGGGCGTGACCAATTTCTCAATTTTGGTCTCGCATGTGCTGGTGCCGCCTGCCATCGAGGCGATTCTCTCAGCGGAAGGCAATCGCGTGCAGGCATTTCTGGCGGCAGGGCATGTCTGCGCCGTGATGGGCTACACGGAATATGAGCCTTTGGCGGCGAAATATCGTGTGCCGTTCGTGGTCACAGGCTTCGAGCCGCTCGATATCATCGAAGGCGTCTACATGGCGGTCAAGCAGCTTGAGGAAGGTCGCGCTGAGGTCGAGAATCAATACGTGCGAGCGGTCAGGCGCGAAGGCAACGCGCACGCCATCGCCTTGATCCGCGAAGTGTTCGAGGTCGTGCCGCGCAAGTGGCGCGGCATCGGCGAAATTCCGAATAGCGGACTGGGTCTGCGCGCCGCTTACGCCGCCTTTGACGCTGAGAAGCGCTTCGGCGTCGCGCGCTACAGGGCTGAAGAGAGCGGCGAGTGCATCAGCGGACTGGTCTTGCAAGGCGCCAAAAAGCCGAGCGAATGCCCTGCCTTTGGCACGCGCTGCACGCCTGAGCGTCCGCTCGGCGCGACGATGGTCAGCAGCGAAGGCGCGTGCGCTGCCTACTATCGCTATCGGCTGGACAGCGTCGGTCAGGCGGAAACGACATGAGCGAATTCACGTTCAGCTGCCCGATTCCAATCTCAGACTATCCACAAGTGCTTTTGGCGCACGGCAGCGGCGGCAAGCTGATGCATCACCTGCTGGAGAAGCTGATCCTGCCGACTTTCGCCAATCCGATCAGCGCGAGTGGACATGACGGCGTCACGCTGACCTTCGATGGCAGCCGTCTCGCCTTCACAACCGACTCGTTCGTGGTGAAGCCGCTGTTCTTTCCCGGCGGCGATATCGGCGCGCTCGCTGTGAACGGCACGGTCAACGATCTGGCGATGTGCGGCGCGCGTCCGCGCTACCTGAGCCTCAGCTTCATCCTTGAGGAAGGCTTGCCGATGGAGACGCTCTGGCGCGTGGTGCAATCCATACGCGCCGCTGCTGAGGCGGCTGACGTGCAGATCGTGACAGGCGATACCAAGGTGGTGGATCGCGGCAAGGGCGACGGCATGTTCATCAACACGGCAGGCATCGGCGTGATCGAACACAGCTTGATCATCGCGCCACACATGGTGCGCGAAGGCGATGCGATCTTGATCAACGGCGACTTGGGTCGGCATGGCATGGCGATCATGGCAGTGCGCGAAGGACTGACCTTCGAGACGACGATTGAGAGCGATTGCGCGCCGTTGGCAGCGCCTGTGCTGCGCTTGATCGAGGCGGGCGTAGAAGTCCACTGCTTGCGCGATATGACGCGCGGCGGCATGGCGAGCAGCTTGGTCGAGATCGCCAAAGGCGCGGGCTTGCATCTGCACATTGACGAGGCGCGGCTGCCAATTCGGGATGACGTGCGCGCCGCGTGCGAGATTCTCGGTCTCGATCCGCTTTACGTGGCGAATGAAGGTCGGTTTGTGGCTTTTGTGCCACAGGCGCAAGCGGAAAAAGCGCTAGCAGCCATCGGCGAAGGCGCAGTGCAGGTCGGTGTGGTGCGCGCCGATGCCAAAGGCAAAGTGACCGCGCAGAGCGGCATCGGCGTCAGCCGCGTTGTGGATATGCTGAGCGGCGAGCAACTGCCGCGCATCTGTTAGCGCCGCTCGTCCAACAAAAAACAGCCTCTCACCTTGCGGCGAGAGGCTGTTTTGGATGCCTAGCTCAGCTCACTGCGAGATTGTCCAAGTCTCGATGTTCCAGAACATCTCGTTCGGACGCGGATCGAAGCCGTTCACATTGGCACGCGCCGCGTACTGACCGTTGATGACGAACATCGGGATGTAGGGCAGCTCTTCTTGGAAGAGGCGCTGCAGCTCGTAGTAAAAGACGTTGCGATCTTCCTCTGCGCAGCCGGGCGCTGAGAGACCTTTCTGAAGCAACTCGTCCACGCGCGGATTGCTCCAGCTGGTGAAGTTGCTGCCGCTGCCGACCACGTCGGACGAGCGGGCGAACAGCTGAGTCTGGTCTGGGTCATCCGGATAGCCGTTGCGCCAGCCGAGGATGAAGGCGTCGTAGGTCTGGCTGCGGAAGCGGTCAATCAAGACGTTGAAGTCAATGGTCTGGAAGTCCACTTCAATGCCGACCTGTGCCAGCTGATCCTTGACGATGGTGCCAATCGCCTCACGGCGCGTATTACCCTGATTGGTGAACAGGGTGAAGCTGAAGCGCACGCCGTCCTTGACGAGGATGCCATCAGGACCAGGCGTCCAGCCTGCCTCAGCCAAGAGCTTCTTAGCGGCTTCAGGATCGTATGGGATAGGCTGCAGGTCAGGATCAGCCGCCCACGAGGTTGGGATCATGTTGGCAGCCATGCGCGTGCCTTCGCCGAAGACGGCGCCCTTGATGATGCTGTCCACATCAATGGCGCGCGCAATCGCCTGACGGACTTTGATATCGCCGAAGAGCGGATGCTTGCCTTGATCAATCGGGTTGCCGTCAGCATCCAAGCCGTTCTGCGGATTGGTCGGATCGGCGAAGTTCAGCGCGAGGTAGTCCCACGAGTTGCCAGGGAAGTCGAAGACCTTCACTTCGCCGCGATCCTCAGCCGCCTTGATGTCCGAGCGGCGGTTGACGGGCGCGCCGTCGATCACGCTCGTCTCGCCGGCGAGGAACTGCTCGACGAGGACGGTCTGGTCAGGCACGACCTTGTAGATGAAGCCGTCCAGCTTGGCGGCGCCGAATGGATAGTCGGGATCGGTCACAAGGCTGGTCTGGTCGCCTGTGCGGAACTCGTTGAACTTGAAGATGCCTGCCGTGACGTTCGGGCTGAGGTTGAAGGGCAGGTCGCGCAGCGCCTCAGGCGCGGTCTCGGCGTAGATGTGCGCCGGCACGAAGGGCAGGCTGCTCTGCGCCAGAGCGCGGCAGCTGGCTACCTTGTGGGTGACGACGAGCGTGTAGTCATCGGGCGCTTCGACCTTTTCGATCAAGCCTGTGTAGAAGGTCAGGAAGGACTTGGTCGCTTCATTCTGAGCCACTTCCCACGAGAACAAGAAGTCGCGGGCAGTGATAGGCGTGCCATCTGACCACTTGCGATTCTGAGCGAGCTTGAAGGTGACCGTGCGACCGTCTTCGCTGATCTCCCAGTCCTGCGCCATTGCCTCAGGCACGCCCTTGACGATGGTTTGCAGGTCAGGGTCAGTGCCGAGCAGACCGGGGAACAAGAAGCCGACAATGCGTGCGCAAGCCGTGTCGTTGCAGAAGAGCGGGCTGAATGTGTTAGGACCGCTGCCGAAGGTGGCCTCGATCAACACGCCACCGCCGCCCTGTGCATTGGTGGACACAGGCAAGGCAGAGAAGATGAGCGCGAAGGCTGCGCCCAAAAGGAACAACTTGACGAGATTTTTCATCGGGCAAATCCTTTTATTCTAATTGAGTTGCCTCTCGGCAACATCGAATAGATGCTGCTTATGAAGTATTCTATCCTGCTCTTCAAAGATTTACAAAATTTTTTAACAAGCGTTTGATCAGTTTCCATGCGATAAGACGGCTTTTTGTGCAAAGTGACTAAAGCCTGAGCCGTGTGTTACAATGTGCGCAGGTCTGAGTGTTGAGACAAGAGAGGAATTTCGTATGTTCAAGCGCGAACGAGCGTGGCTGAGGCAGCTCTCGGCGAGTTTGGTGTTGTTCCTTGCCGCGTGCAGCGCAGGCGTGCCACGCGACGAAAGCACTGCCGCGCTGCTGCCAAACCTGATCGGCTATAACGTTGAGAATACGCTCAACATCACGGATGCCCTGACGAAAGCAGGCGCAGGCGCGGCGTTAGCAGGCGGTCAGGTGCAGTTTGCGGCGGCTATAGGCGTGGTCGGCAACTATGCAGCTTGCCTACAGCGCGCCGGCGCCATCGAAGGACGTACCTACCTGCAGCAAGAGAATCCGCTCAAAGCAGGCTTAATCATAGTCGTCAATCGTAACAAGCTCACCGATCCACAGACGTTGCTCGGCTGCGCCATACCACAGCCGCTCGGCGAGATGTCGCGCATGGATGTTTCAGAATACAGTTTCTGTGCCAACATGTACACCTTGCGGAAGGCGAATAACGAGTTTTACATCATGTATGCGGCATCCAGTCCACAGGTCTGCGAGACCTTTTGCAGGGCGCTGGAAGGCTGTCAATAACGCGCAGCGCGCAGGGCAAGCCAAATAGCTTGCCCTGAATGAAGCAATTTCAAGAGGTGAGAAATACTCGATGGGAAGATTGTTGAGAGTGCATCCTTGTCCTGTTTGCAACTATCACGTTGAGTCTGAGCTGCACGAAGGCAACAGCGGCATCGATCCGATGTTCCTACGCAATCACTACACGCTGGCGATCTGTGCCGACTGTCGGCAGCTTGTCTCAGTCCTTGTGCCGAACACTGAGCAGGAGACGGAAAGCGCCCTGCGCACGGCGCGCCGCGAGCTGATCCAGATGGAAGCGGATGCGATCACAGGCGATGAGCGCGCTCGCGACCTGTTGCCGCTCTTTCGCGCCGCGCTAGAAGCCTTCGATAAAAACGTGCCGCAAGCGGTCAGCAGCTGCACACATTGCGGCAGCGCGAACCTTCAGCTGGTTGGCGCTGAGGATAGCCGCCTGTACGACATTCAGCGCGCTTGGGTGCGCTGTCCGCGCTGCGAAGAAGGACGCCTGCTGATCGAGACCGTCGGCATGTGGGACTGATTGGCGCCTGGTGCGCGCAACGCCTGCCGACTCAATTGGCAACTGCGAGCCATTTACGCCAAAAATTAGCTTTATATAGAGAGGAGCTTTTGTGAATGTCTGAAAAAGATACGCTCAGCGCTTCGCTGCAATCGGATAGCCGACGCCTATGGTTTCACGATTTGACGCGCGCGCTGCTGAAGGCGCAACCGTTAGAGACGCTGCCGACGAGCAGCTTCACCACGCATTTGGCACGGCTAGAGCGCGCCATTGGCGAAGGTGACGCCTATGATGCAGCGCTAGAGCAGCCTGCCTGCGATGATCCGCATCGCTGCTTTCAAGATTTGCTCGTCGAAGACACGCGTCAGGCTGCTGATGCCTTGCGCGCACGCTTCACGCCTGAATGGGCAGCCGGCGTCGTCAGCGTCGATCTCTCGCCGTTGCGCGCCGAGACGCCTGTCGAGCGTCTTGAAGCGGCGCGGCAGCTCTTCAGCGCGATTGATCGTCCGAACGTGCTGATCAAGCTGCCTGCGCAGAACAGCTTGCTGACCGTCCTTGAGCAGTTGCTCTA
>DAOTWB010000002.1:0-17138 GCA_034436235.1 Anaerolineae bacterium | reverse complement strand
AAATGGGATAACGAGCTGGCGCAAGCCTTCGGGCGCGTGATCCAAGAGATCGCCTATGGCAAGCTGCGCCGTGAGGCGCTGCGCGACATGGCAGCCAGCATGGACGTGCCTGATGTGACCAGCTTCACAGCCGCCATCATCCAAGCCGATCAGCTCGGCGTCAGCATCGGCAAGATTCTGCGCATTCAATCCGACCAGATGCGCGTCAAGCGCCGTCAGCGCGCGCAGGAGAAAGCGCACCAAGCGCCTGTTAAGATGATGATTCCGATGGTCTTCTTGATCTTCCCATCCATCTGGCTCGTGCTGCTCGGTCCGTCTTTGATCATCATCTTACAAGGCGGTCACTGAGCTGAGTCTATGCCGCGCTCGGCACTTTTGCCCGCCGATGAGGCGGGCAATTTGTTACAGGCGCTTTGGCAGAGCGCGTTAGACTTTTTCTTTCCGCCGCATTGCCTTGCCTGCGGACGCATCGGCAGTCGCTATTGTGTGCATTGTCTCGCCGAGCTGCCTTTTCCGCCGATTCACCACGCGCCTGAGAGCGTTTTGCGTCTGCAGATCGCTGCGGCACCTTTTGAAGGCGCGTTGCGGACTGCCATTCACGCGCTGAAATATGAAGGCATCCGCCAATTGGCGCCGCTGTTGGCAGCGCGCCTTGCCGAAGCTGTGGCGCGCTGCGATTTTCAGGCGCAGGCAGTAGTGGCATTGCCGCTGCACAGCGAGCGCCTAGCGCAGCGCGGCTACAATCAATCCGCCTTGTTGGCAGAGTCGCTCGCGGCGCGTCTCAAGCTGCCATATTTGCCGAATGCAGCGCAGCGCATTCGGCATACTGCGCCGCAAGTCGGTTTGAATCGGCAGGAGCGCGCTGCGAACGTCGCCGATGCTTTTCGCGCCGATCCTGAGCAAGTGCGCGGCTTGCGTCTGCTCTTGGTGGACGACGTGATGACCACAGGCGCGACCATGCGCGCGTGCGCTGAAGCGTTGCATCAAGCAGGCGCAGCCGAAATTTGCGGTTTGAGCATGGCAGTGGCAGTGCTACACTGAACGTTAAGAAGCTATCAAGACTCGAAAGGACGCACAATCATGCCACAACGTATGGCGCTCTACATGCAGGACAAGCACAGCATTCCTCATGAACTCGATATGGCGCGCTACGCTGAAGAGCGCGGTTTCTCTGAGATTTGGCAGGCGGATACGCGCCTTGCGCGCGATTGCATCGTCTTGATGAGCGCCTTTGCAACGCACACGCGCCGTTTGCGGATTGGCTCAGGCGTGTTGCCGATCTGGACGCGCAATCCTGCCGTGATCGCCGCGACCTTCAGCACGTTGTGGGAATTGGCAGGAAAACTGCCTGACGGGCGCGGACGCATCATGCTCGGCTTAGGCGCATGGTGGGAGCCAATCGCCAGCCGTGTCGGCGTGCGCCGCGAGCAGCCGCTAGAGGCAATGCGCGAGCATGTCGAGGCGATTCGCGCCTTGTTCACCATGCAAGAAGTCACTTATCAAGGGCAATTCGTCCATCTTGATCGCGTGAAGCTGGACGTGGCGTTTGGCGATGTCTCGCCGCGCGACATTCCGATCTATATCGGCGCGACTGGTCCGCGCATGTTGGAATTGGCAGGCGAGCTGTGCGACGGCGTGGTGCTGAACTACGTCGTCTCGGTCGAGTACATTCGCGAGGCGATCGCGTGCGTGGCAAAAGGCGCGCAGCGCACAGGACGCAGGCTTGAGGACATTGATCGTCCTGAGCTGATTGTATGTTGCCTCTCGGATACTGATCCAGCGGCAGCCATGCGCGAAGGCAAGAAGCTGGTCGCCTACTATCTCGGCACTGAGCCGCATATCATGAAGGCGAGCAAAGTGGATGAAGACTTGATCCGCCGCGTGCAGCAGATCGTCGGTTGGCCCGCGACTGAGGCGGATTATGCGCGCGCCGCTGAGATCATCCCTGACTCTGTAGTGCGCAACCTGATGGCAGTCGGCACGAGTGAGGAATGCCGTGCCAAAGTGAAGGAATACATCGAAGCAGGCGTGACTTGTCCGATTCTGTATCCGATGATGGACGACATCAAGCCTGTCATTGATGCCTTCGCCGATTGGACGCCTTGAATTCACCAATTTTTGAGCGTCCTGCCGCGTATTTACGAATTTCTGTTACAAGTCGGCAGCCTTTGTGCTATAGTTGAATAAACTGAGCAAACGCCACAAGGCAATTCACTCCGTGCATGGAGGTTGACATGACTTTGAATTCGATTCTGGGCTTCCTCTCGCTGGCAGGCTGGATGGCAGTCCTAGCAGGTGTGGGCATTGCCGTCAGCAACGCGGCGCAAAACCGCCCGACGCGCGGCGGCATTGCGCTCGCCAGCCTAGGCTTAGTGGTCGGCGTTGTGTTCTTCCTCGCCAGCTCAGGTCTGGTGACGGTCGGCGCGACACAGGTTGCGGTCGTCTTCCAGTCCATCGGTGGCGATCCTGAGGAAGGCAATTTGTGGAAGACGCCGCTCGGACCAGGCGTACATATCATCATGCCGATCATCAATGAGCCGATTCTCTACACCACTGCTGTGCAGACTTACACCATGTCGCGCACGACCGATGAAGGTCAGCTGCGCCGCGCTGATGCTGTTGAAGCGCGCACGCGCGACGGTCAGCAAGTGCTGATCGACGTCTCAGTGCTGTATCGAATTGACCGCGATCTCGCCAACACCTTGCATCGCAAGTGGCAGAATCGCTATGAGAACGACTTCGTGCGTCCTACAGTGCGCTCGGCGATTCGCGAGCAAGTGGCGAGCTACAGCGTCAACGATCTGTATGGCGGCACCAGCTTGATCACCACGACGGACGATGCAGGTCAAGCGCGCACAGAGCAAGCGGTCTCGAAACTGCCCGAGCTGCAGCGCAACCTGAACCGCGACCTGCGCCCTGTCTTCGCTGAGAACGGCTTGTTCCTGCAAGAGCTGCTGATCCGCGAGATCACCTTCAGCGAGGAATTCATCCGCGCAGTGGAGCAGAAGCAAGTGGCTGAGCAGCAAGCTGAGCAAGCCAAGCAAGAAGCAGCGCGCGCGCGCACATTGGCTGAAGGCGAAGCAAATGCCTTGCGCGAGCGCGCCGCCGGCGAAGCTGAGGCGCTCAGAAGGCGCGCTGAAGGCGAGGCTGCCGCTATCCGTGCGCGCGCCGCCGCTGAAGCCGAGGCGCTCGCCTTGATCAACGCGGAACTCAGCAAGAATCCGATGCTGTTGCAGTGGCGTTACATCGAGCAGATCGCGCCCAACATCAACATGATCTTGCTGCCGAGCAACACGCCGTTCCTCTTCGACATCGAGCAACTGATGCAACAGGCAGGCGCTGCGCGCCGCTGAGCATCGCACATCATCCTGCCCTGCCAAACCTTTGGCAGGGCAGCCTGCTTCGGAGTCCGCTGATGAAATTCTTCCGCGCGCTCGCTCAACTGCTCAGTGGCACGCCTGCTCGCGCTGCGCAAGGCGATATCGGCATGTACTACTACGTCAAGGTGCGCCGCAGCGGCGAGGTCGTTCGCATTCGCATCAATCCGAACAACGATCTCTCGCTGACCGATGATGAGAGCGGCTACTTTGTGCGCAAGGTCGCTGTTGGGACGCGCAGCTTCGAGCGCGTCGAGCTAGAAGTGACCTACGATAAACATCGCAACGTGGTCAATATTGACGTGCAAGGCGGCACGCTAGTTGACCAAGCCGCCTACGAAGCCGATCAAGCTGCGCAGCGCTAAGGCTTGCTATTGCGATAATGCGCTTGCAAGCTGCGCACGCGCAATGGCTTCTTGCGCAACGCCTGAATGCCTTGCACGGTCGCCTGCGCTGCTGAGAGCGTGGTCACGATTGGCACGCGGTACTTTGCCGCCGCGTTGCGGATGAAGCGTCCATCGTCGTGCGCCTGACCGCCTAACGACGTATTGATGACCAGCTGAATCTTGCCGTCGCGCAGCGCGTCCAGAATGGCTGTACTGCCTTCGCTCACTTTGGCAATCGGCGTGACAGGCAAGCCGACGTTGCGCAAAAAGCGCGCCGTGCCTTCGGTCGCGATCAATTTGAAGCCCATGTTATGCAAATCGCGCGCAATTTTCGCCGCCGCGCTCTTATCGAAGTCGTTGACCGTGATCAGCACGCTGCCGCTGAGCGGCAACGCCATATCCGCCGCGCTCTGCGATTTAGCGAAGGCGTGTCCGAACGAAGAGGCGTGTCCCATCACTTCGCCCGTGCTGCGCATCTCAGGTCCAAGCCGTGCTTCGCTATCGAGCAGCTTGCGAAACGGCAAGACGGCTTCTTTGACGAAGAAGCCGTCCACACGCGGCTCGCGCGTGAAGCCGATCTCGCGTAGCGTGCGCCCGACCGCGATCTCAGCGGCGTAGCGCGCCAATGGCACACCTGTTGCCTTGCTGACGAATGGCGTGGTGCGGCTTGCGCGCGGATTCACCTCAAGCACGTAGACCACGTCATTTTTGATGGCGAATTGAATGTTGAACAAGCCGCGCACGCCAAGCGCCAAGCCAATTCGTTCAGTGTATTCGCGGATTTGATCGAGATAGTAGTAGCTGATCTTGTAAGGCGGCAGCACGCAGGCTGAGTCGCCGCTGTGAATGCCGGCTTCCTCGATGTGCTGCATGATGCCGCCAATGGTGACTCGCTCGCCATCGCACAGCGCGTCCACGTCCACTTCAAAGGCGTCGTCAAGGAACTGATCGATCAGCACCGCTTGACCGTCCCAGGCGATATCGCCCGTCTCAAGCACTGCCGCCAGTTGCTCTCGGCTGAAGCAGATCGCCATGCCGCGTCCGCCCAGCACATAGCTCGGACGCACTAGGACAGGATAGCCGATCTGCGCTGCCGCGCTGAAAAGCGCCTCTGGCGAGCGCGCAATTTGACCTTCAGGCTGCGGAATATCCAGCTGACGCATGAATTGGTTGAAGCGCTCGCGATCTTCAGCCGTCTCAATCGCCTCAATTGGCGTCCCGAGAATCGGCACGCCTGCATCCGCCAATTGGCGCGCGATGTTCAGCGGCGTCTGTCCGCCAAACTGCACAAGGATGCCTTTTGGACGTTCCGTCTCAATCACGTTCAAGACATGCTCAACGGTCAGTGGCTCAAAATAGAGCCGATCCGCTGTGTCGTAATCTGTGCTGACCGTCTCAGGATTGTTGTTGATCATGATTGTCTCGTAGCCCATGGCGCTGAGTGCGTAACAAGCATGGACACAGCAATAATCGAACTCAATGCCCTGACCGATCCGATTTGGACCGCCGCCTAAGATCGCGATCTTCGGACGGTCGGTCGGCATTGCTTCGCAATCGCGCTCATAGGTGCTGTACAGATAAGGCGTGTAGGCTTCGAACTCAGCGGCGCAGGTATCCACGCGGTAGAAATGCGCCACAACGCCTGCCGCCTTGCGCTCAGCGCGCACAGCCGACTCTGTGCTGCCGATGAGCGACGCCAACATCCGATCCGTGAAGCCGAGCTGTTTCCATTGCCGCCAATGGCGCTCGCCGCGCGCATACTGCGCATGGATCGCGTTCGCCTGCTGCGCCAAAATGCTCAATTGCCGCACGAACCAAGCGTCGTAGCCTGTCAGGCGGCAAATTTCCGCCTCTGAGACGCCGCGTCGCAGCAAGGCTGCCACTTGATACAAGCGCTGCGCAGTTGGCGTGGCGATCTGCTCAACAGGCACGGCGTATTGCGGATCGTCCATCTTATCGCCAAAGCCGAATAGACCGATATCGAGACTGGCGATCGCTTTTTGCAGCGCCTCTGGAAAAGTGCGCCCGATCGCCATGACTTCGCCAATCGCTTTCATCTGCGGACCGAGCGTCGGATCAGTGCCGCGAAACTTCTCGAAGTTCCAGCGCGGAATCTTGACCACCACGTAATCGAGCGACGGCTCGAAGCTGGTTTTGGTCTTGCGCGTGATATCGTTTTGAATCTCGTCCAGCGTGTAGCCAACGGCGACCAGCGCCGCGATCTTGGCGATTGGGAAGCCTGTCGCCTTGCTCGCCAGCGCCGATGAGCGCGACACACGCGGATTCATCTCGATGACCACGACGTCGCCGTCGCTTGGATTGACGGCAAATTGAATGTTCGCGCCGCCTGTCTCCAAGCCGACACGCCGCACGATCAGCTTCGCCATGTCGCGCAGGCGCTGCAGCTCGCGGTCGGTCAGCGTTTGAATTGGCGCGACCGTGATCGAATCGCCGGTGTGGACGCCCATCGGATCGAGATTCTCAATGCCGCACACGACCACGAAGTTGTCGTGCTTATCGCGCATGATCTCCAGCTCATATTCCTTCCAGCCCAGCACGGATTGATCGATCAGGATTTGATGGATCGGCGATTCGTTCAAGCCGTGCGCAGCCAGTGTGCGCAGCTCGTCAGCGCTGTGCGCGATGCCGCCGCCTGTGCCGCCTAAAGTGAACGACGCGCGCACTAGGATCGGATAGCCGATCTGTTCAGCGACTTGTAGCGCTTGTTCGACGCTGGTGACAGTCTGACTGGCAGGCATTTTCATGCCGATCTCCAGCATCGCATCGCGGAAGCGTTGCCGATCTTCAGCCAGCTGGATCGCCTGAGCAGTCGCGCCGATCAGCTCGACGCCATATGCAGCAAGCGTGCCGTCCTGATGCAGCGCCATCGCCAGGTTGAGCGCTGTCTGTCCGCCCATCGTCGGCAAGAGCGCGTCT
Source organism: Anaerolineae bacterium (assembly GCA_034436235.1). Lineage (GTDB taxonomy): Bacteria > Chloroflexota > Anaerolineae > Aggregatilineales > UBA2796 > CP2-2F. Next base: position 10,438 of record DAOTWB010000002.1, on the reverse strand, counting down.
GGTCGCTCTTGCTCGATGACCATGCGCACTACTTCAGGCGTGAGCGGCTCGATGTAGGTCGCATCGGCAAACTCAGGGTCGGTCATGATGGTAGCTGGATTGCTGTTGATCAGCACGACGCGATAGCCTTCGCGACGCAAGGCTTTGCAGGCTTGTGCGCCGCTATAATCGAATTCGCAGCCTTGTCCGATCACAATCGGACCGCTGCCGATGATCAAGATCGTGTGCAGGTCAGTTCGTTTGGGCATGTTTCCTGATGCAAGGTCTTGCGAGTATTTTCACAAGGCGCGATTATAGCGCGACGCTCAACGCGGACGAAAACGGTAGATACGTCCTTCAGCGATGGCTGTGTACAGCCAACCTTCAGCGCTGATGGCGATGCTCATCAGCTGAAACGGATGGAATGAGACGCGGCGGCGCGCCAATGCATCGGCGTCCCAGCCGAAATAATCGGGAATGACTTGCCGCTGGATGCTCGGCTGGCTCGGATCAAGGCTGAAGATCGCGTAGCCGCTGATCGTTGTCGCATTCCATGAGCCGCTGAGTGCTACCAATATGCTATCCTGCCATTCCGTCACAGCCTGAGCGCGATAATGCGCAATGCCGTGCGGCGCGCTCTGAGCAGGCAATGCGGCTAGGCGCACCAGCGCGCCTTCGCGCACTGTGTAAAGCGCGCTCTCAGCCGCGTCCGCGATCACGAGCGCCTGATCGTGCCATGTGAAGCCGAACACTTCGCGCAAGGCATCTGTTACAACGCGCAAGTCGCTGCCGTCGCGTGCAAGGCTGATCACTGCCGCGCCATCGGCTGTGTTGCGCGCCGCGTAAAGCCTGCCATCAGCGCCGATGTGCAGCTCGCCGTGCCAGAGCGTCTGAGCGTCGTGAAAAATGCGCACTGCTTCGCCGTCAGCAGCGACGCGAAACAGGCTCTGCTCAGCGGCAACGTACACTGCATCCTCGTCAGCGGCGTAGGCAATGCCAAAAGGCGCTTCAGGCAAAGTCGCCGCCAGTTGCGGCGCGCTGAAAAAGCCGCGTCCATCGGGCGGCAAGCGATACACGGCGCGCCGCGCAGGACTGGTGAAATACAGCGCACCGTCAGGCGCGAAGGCAAGGCTGCTCACAGCGGCAAGGTCGCCGTGCGCCTCGAAGTTTTCCAGGATCACCTCAGGGCAGAGCCGCGCTTGCATCACATACGGCAGATCGTAGCGATCGCGGCATGGCGGCGCGCTCTGCGCCGCGACAGGCGCGCTGATCAGGCAGGCGATGAGCGCGATGAGCAGCAGCAGACGCATCTCAACTTCGCACGCCAAAACGCTCGCGATAGGCAGGCACGCTCAGCATCGGCGGACGCTCGACATCGCTGATCTCAGCGATATCAAGGCTGAAGCGATCAGGCTCATGCACGATCAGCTTCATGCTGCGATTCGCCTTGTCTAATAGCTCGACGCCGTAACGCCGCTCCAGACGCGAGATGAAGACCTGATGAATGGCGAACGACATCTTGCTCAAACCGACCAAAGGCTGATTGTGGTGGACGCGCTGTTCAAGGTCTACCTGCGCAATGCCTTCCAGTCCGTGCTGCTCGTGCAGATCGATCAGCAAACCTGTCTCCACGCCATAGCCGCTGAAGAACGGCACGCGCTCAAGCGCGCTGCGCCTGCCTGCATACTCGCCTGAGAGCGGCTGCACAATGCCTGATAGCTCAGGATAGAACAGGTTGAGCAGCGGACGCGCCACTAGCTCTGTCACGCGACCGCCGCCGAAAGCCTGCAGCTGCTCGCCGACTTTGATCGGACGCTGATAGAAGCCTTTGACGTATTGCACGTTAGCGCGCTTGAGCAGCGGTCCGAGCAAGCCGTAGACGAAACGCGGATGGATGTTAGTGATATCCGTATCGATCCACGCGATAATGTCTGTGTTCAGCACGTACAGGCTCTTCCAGAGCGCCTCGCCTTTGCCGCGATAACTGCCAACTTCGGGCAGAATCTCAGGATGTCTGTAGGTCGGAATGCCGAGCGACTCGGCGATGGCGACTGTGTTATCGGTCGAGTTGCTGTCAATTAAAACGATCTGGTCGAGCAGCGGTACGTCGTCCATCAAAGCGCGCTTGACCGTGCTGATCACGTTGCCGACCGTCTCTTCTTCGTTCAGGGCAGGCAGCGCCAAGCCAATCGTGACGCCTTGCTTCTCTTTGAGCGCCATGAGCGCCTGCAGATCGGCGAATTCATCGCTGTGATAAGTATTCTCGGCAAACCAGCGATCCACGCGCACTGAGAGCGGCTCAGGCTTGCGCGTGAGCGGACGCGGCGCGTGGAAGGCAAGCTCTTCAGGCGTGTGTGCGCGCACAAGGACGATTGGCAAGGTCGTCTGCTCAAAAATGCTGCGCACAACAGTGCTTGTGCCACTGCCGCGCCGATCCGGCTGCTGGAAAGACGCGCCCATCACAATGGCTTTGTGATTAGCCGACTCGGTCAAGATCGCTTGCGTGATATCGCCGCTGACCGTCACTGTGCGCGCAATGCGCGAGTCCGTGCTGAGCAGCACGCTATAAGGCTGCGATTCATAAGGACTGCTGGCGACGTGCAAGAGCGTGATCGGCGCGTCTTCGGCGAGCGCGCTCGCCACGCGCGTGCCGAGCGAGAGATTCGGTCCGCCGCGCAGCGAGAGCAACACGCCGCCTGCGCGCTGCCAGTTTTGGCGGCTGACCAGCACAACGTCGCACGGCGTCTCGCGCAGGATAGTATCCGTGCTGATGCCGCCAGTCGGTTCATGCGCGCCTGCCCATTCCACAATCAGCAGATCAGCCGCCTGCTGCTCGATCTCTTCGATCACGCTCAAGATCGGCTTGTAGTCCACATAGACTCGCGTCTCATCGTGGATGTTCTCGCGCGCTTTGGCAAGCGTATCGAGCGCATCGCGCATCTGGCGCGCCTGCAATGTGCCTTCGCTCAGCGAGACGTCGTCAGGCATTGTCAACATAGCGCGCAGATGAATTTCAATCGGAATTGACGGCGCTGCCGCCATCTTCTCTGCGAAAGCGACCCATGCCTCAAGGCGCTCGACGGTGCTGAGCGCGACCACAATACGATAAGGCGCAGGAACGGTCATCAGCTGTTATTTTCCTTCCACAAGCGGCACAACGTGCGTACGGATGAGGACATCCCAGCGATATTGCTTGCGCACGCGCACGCGCAAGCGATGCGGCGCGTTCACGTCGAGCGTGGCGACGATAGTGGCAGCGATATCGCGCGGCGCGCCTTTGACAGGATCGAAGTAGTAAGCGTCGTTTTGACCTGTGCGGCGCAACGGCGGAATGTCTGCACAGAAGACAGGGATGCCTGCCAAGCCTGCTTCGATGATCGGGATGCCGAAGCCTTCCTGCGTGCTTGGGAAGAGCAATGCATCGGCAAGCATGAACAGATTCGACATGGTGTCATCATCAGGCACAAGCTGCTGCTCGCCTTCGCCATAAGCGTACAGGAAATGCACAGCATCTTCAACGCCTAGCTCTTGGCGCAATTTGAGCAGCTCGCCCAGATAGCCGGGATTGGCAGGATTGTGCGGACCGGGCGGACCGGTCACCACGAGGCGATAATCGCGTCCGCTCAGATCGCGCATGGCGTGCAGCACTTTGATGCCAAGCTCGATGTTCTTGCGGCGCGTGATGCGCGCAGGCAAGAGCAGAATGCCATCGGCATCCAGCAAGCGCAGGCGCTCAGCCAACATAGCCATCGTCGGCGTCCAATGCAGAAAACGCGACGGATCGACGCCCGGCACCACGACGGCGATGTGTTCCTGCGGAATGCCGAGCAGCTCTGCCAGCTCAGCGCGGCGAGACTCAGAGACTGTGACGTAGCGCACGTTCGGCCACGGCTGACGCAACAAGTCCCACGGCGCGCCGCTGTGCAGCTCGGGCAAATATTGCGCGTTTGTCCACGCCAAATCGTGCGCCCAAGCGATCAGCCGACGGCGACTGCCATTGCCTGCCGAGACGAGCGCTTGCGTGAGCGCCAAATTTTTATGCAACGAGGTGATGTTGTGTGCAATGCACACATCGCAATCTTTCAAGGCGTCGTGCAGACGTTCGCGAATGGCGTCCACCAGCTGCCAGAACGACTCAGTCACCTGCCCATGATCAAGTTGGCGTTTGACATTCAGCACCTCAGGCGCGGACGAGCCGAAGAGCGGATCGATGATTGTTTCAACGCGCGGATCGAAGCTGCTGCCGCTGCCGCTGATCACGCGCACTGCGTAGCCGAGATCGGCAAGACCGCGCGCATGGTAAGCGATGGTCGCCTCGACGCCACCGACAACTGGTGGACTGGCGTAGTGCAAGATCGCAACTCGTTTCATGCTTTTCCTCTCCGATGGAATGGCGTCCTTCGACAGACACTAGCGAGCGGCGTAGATAGCAGCATAGACGGCGTACTGCTCGTAGATGCGGCGTACGTAAGTGCGAGTCTCACTGAAGGTGATCGCCTGCAGGAATAGGTCAGGGTCGCCGCCGCTGACGCGCAACCATGTGGCGCTGTTGCCCGGTCCGCCGTTATAAGCTGCTAGCGCCGCGTACACATTGCCATTGAAGGTTTGTAACTGCTCGTATAAATAGTACACGCCGAATGGCACATTGATGTAAGGACGATAAAGGTCACTATTTTGATAGTCGCGCTTGCCCAGCTTGCCTGCGATGTAACTGCCAGTGGTCGGGATGATTTGCATCAGACCCTGCGCTTGCGCGCTAGAGGTAGCCGCGCTTTGAAACAGGCTCTCTTGGCGGATCAAGCTGAATACCAGCAATGGATCGACGCCGTATTGCTGCGCGGCAGGCAACACTAAATCGGCATAGGCGATGGGAAAACGCAATGCCGCGATATATTTTGGGACTTGTACAGTGGGCTGCCCAGAGCCATCGATCAGCCTAGCAGCCGCGTTGATCGCCTCGCGATAGTGACCGATACGGTAGTAATACGATGCCAATTGGTAGAGCGCCAGTGGATTTTGCGCGTAGGCTTCGGTCAGCGCGCTGAACTCGGCTTTGGCGTCGTCATAAGCAGCCACTGCCCATAGCTCTGCGCCGCGCACCATCCGCTCATCCGCCGCGAGCATCGGCGAGAGCTGCCACAGCGCGCTGCCGCCTTCAATTTTGAAGGTTTGGCGCATCCAAGCCTCAGCTTCATCAATATGCGGCGGCTGATTGAACGCCCAGTCGAGGCGTGGTGGCGGCACAAAGCCGCCGCGCCCTGCCAACAGATCGGCGGCGCGCAAACTGTAATAGCCGCTCGGATCGATCTGTGCAGCTTGCGCATAGGCGCTGCGCGCTAACGCTTCTTGATTGTTGATCTGATAGAGCCTGCCTAGCCATAAGTAGCCTGCCGCTTGCAGCTCGCCCTTGCCGCCAGTCGCAAGCAGCGAGAAGAGCCGCTCAGCGCGCGCTAACGCGCCTTGATTGTAAGCCGCCATGCCGCCGCGAAACAAGCCGTCCATCGCTTGCGGCGTGGCAGGATACTTGCTGCCGAGTATCTCAAAAGTCGCCAAGCTCTGCTCAGCATCGCCTTGCGTTGAGTGCAAATAGCCGACGCGCCATAGCGCTTCAGCCGCCTCAGGCACGTTCGGATAGGTCTCGGCAAGCGCCATGTAGCGCTTGATAGCGCCTTGAACATCGCCGCTGAGGAACAGTGTGCGTCCTTGCTCTAACCATGCTTCGCCAAAACGCGGACTGGTCGGATAGTTGGTCAAGATGGTCTGAAAGGCAGTGTTGGCAGCGGCAAAGTTGCCAACTTCGCGATAAGCGCGCCCTAGCAGCAAGTAGACGTTCGGATCGATTGCGCCGAGCGGCGTGTTGGTTGTGTAAGCGTGAAATGCCTCGATTGCGTCGGCATAATCTTTGGCAGCGTAGCTGATGCGTCCGCGCAGCAAGCTCTCAACGCGCAGACCGTTCGCCAAAAGCACTTGCATGGCGCGGTAGGCTTCAGGCGTCTCAGGATATTCGCGGACGATCTCTTGGAAGCGCGGCAAGGCGGCAGCGAGATTGCCGGCGCGCTGCAGGGCGTTCGCGGCAGCGAAGGTGATCGCGGCGCGGTAGCCTGCGTTGCGCGCCACGCTCAAAATAGCGTCATACTGCTCAACAGCGGCGCTCAGGTTGCCTGCGTTCAGGTAAGCGGCTGCCAGCTTCTCGCGCAGGATGAGCATCGGCACAAGGCTGCGCGAGCGCTCGACGGCGAGCGCATAGTTGGCGAGCGCTTGCGCCGAGTCGCCTAAGGCGAGGTAAGCATCGCCAATGCGCTCGTAAGCGTAGCTGTCAATCAAATTCGGACGCAAGGTCAGGTATGTCGTGAACTCAGCGATGGCAGCCTGCCATGCCGAAGCGCCGAGATAGGCGTCGCCGCGCAAAAAATGCGCTTGCGCACGACGCGCGTCATCGGGATAAGCGCTGATGAATTGGCTGAGCGCGTCCACAGCCAAGCTGAACTGCCCTTCGCGCAATGCCGCCTGCCCGTAGCCGAAGGCGGCATCGGCGCGCAAGCGCGGATCGACGCTGGTGATCGGCTGCTCCAGAATGGCGCGGTAAATTTGGACAGCTGCTTCAAAGTTGCCATTTTGCAGCGCCGTATTCGCCTCAGCAATGGCGATGAACGGCACAGGCGTCGCCGTCGGCACGAGCGTTGCCGTGGCAGTTGGCTCAGGCGGCTCAGCTGGCGCGCTAAGACTCGGCGTGGCAGTCACAACCAGCACAGCAGGGACACTTTGCTGTGCCAACGCGCAACCGAGCAAGGCAGGCAGAAAGCAGATCAGCACGGCAGACCATAGGCGAAAGGCTAATAAACGGCGCATAAGTGCGATTATGGCGAGAGTCAGCGCGCTTGTCAATGAAAAGCGCCTCAGAGAATGCGCTTGTTGGTCAAATCGGCGATTTGAAGCTACACTGAGAGCGCTTGCGCTCGGCGAAAGGAGTCTATGCGATGGATATCTCGCTTGTGATGGATCAGCTTTTGGAAAACACGACGTTGCTCGCCAATCTAGGCGATGCAGAGGCGAATTACTTGCTCAGCTGGACTCGGCGCGTGCTGCCGAGCCTGATCGGCGAGATCAGCGATGAGACGCTCGGCTGGCAGAAAGTTGAGGCGCTCAAAGAGACATTGCGCACTGCCAATGCGCTGATCGCGCGCTATCGGACTGCCTCAGAGCAGACGTTTCTAGAGCTGCTGCGCGACTTTCTGCGGCAACACGCGCAGACCTTCGAACGCTATGACGCTTCCCAGCATCCTGTTGTGCCTGAGCTGGCTGAGATCATGCGCGCCCAGCCTGATAACGTATCCGCGCTGCGCGCACTGCTCGACTTCGCCGAGAACGTGCGTCCGCCCGACTCCGATGATGAGCCGCTGACGCCTGCGCAGGCGAAAGCCATTCAAGACGTAGAAGAATCGATCAACTTGCTGCGCACTACCATCGGCAACCTGACCGACGCACTGAGCGCCTTCCTGCCTGCTGAACAGTTATCGCAGCTGATGAGCAGCCTGACGCCGTCAGACGTCGACGCTGAGCCTGCGCAGCCTACCGATGAACAAGAGAAGACGGATGATCCTGAGACCTAAAGTTTTTGCGAGCGCACCGCGCTCAATCGCCTTGCTCACACTGCTCCTTTTCGCGCTGATCGTCAGCGCGTGCGCAGGCGCTGCCGCACCACAGCCAACCGTAGCGCCTACGGCAGCTAGACCGACTGCAACCGCCACGCCTGCCGCGACCGCTGTCGCCGTCGGCTTGCCGATTGATGCAGGCAACGTCCTGCCGTGGCTCTCGGTCTATTTCACCAATCCCGATCCGCCCGATCAAGTTAACAGCGGCGTAGATCGCGAGATCGTGCCGCTCATCAACGCGGCGCGCCGCCGCATTGACGCCGCCTTCTTCGATTTCAACCTGCCCAGCGTTGTGAACGCCTTGATCGGCGCACATCGGCGCGGCGTACAAGTGCGCCTTGTGCTGGACGTACAAAATGGCTCGCAGAACGTGCCTGCAGCGCGCGGACGCGATCCATTTGACGCGCTTGAGGCGCTCAAAGTGGCGAATTTGCCTTTTGTAGACGGCGGACGCTCAAATGGTCTGATGCATGAGAAATTGCTGATCATTGACGGCACAGTCCTGTTCGTCGGCTCGTGGAATGCCTCGTGGAACGACACTTTCCGCAACAATAACAACATCCTGCGCATCACCAATCAGCGCCTGATCGCCAACTATCAGCGCGTCTTCGATAATATGTACGAAAACCAGCTTTTCGGCAGGCGGCGTCCTGAAGGCGCGCAGACGCCGCGCTTGACCGTTGACGGCGTTGTGGTGGAGAACTACTTCGCGCCGCCTGACGGCGTGATGGCGAAGATCGTGGCAGAAGTGCGCGCTGCACGCCGCTCAGTGCGCTTCATGACCTTCACCTTCACGCATCCCGATCTCTCAGCCGCCTTGCTAGAGCGCAAAGCGGCAGGCGCGACCGTCGAAGGCGTCTTCGAGAATCGCGGCGCTTCGCAAGGCGCTTATCCAACGCTCTTTTGCTTAGGCGCTCGTGTCAAGGTGGACGGCAATCCGTACACCATGCATCACAAGGTCTTCATCATTGACGATAGGACGGTCATCACAGGCTCGTTCAACCACACGCGCGCCGCTGACACGATCAACGATGAGAGCATCCTGATCATCCGCAACGCGCAAGTGGCAGCGCTCTACAAGCAAGAGTTCGACCGCGTCTTTCGGCTTGGACGCGACTCGGCGAATGTGACCTGCGGCGTCTCGCCTGAGATCGCCACGCCGACGCCCGATCCGAACGAATGTCCTGACTTGACCTTCACTTGTGCGCAGTTCAGCTCGTGTGAGCAGGCGATGGCGTGCCTGCGCGCAGGCAACACGCGCCTTGATCGCGACGGCAACGGCATTCCGTGTGAAGCGCTCTGCCGTCCACGCTGAAGATGCATCACGCCTTCGCCAAGCGCGCTAAGATGTAGAGCTTGAAGCAGCGCAAGCGCGGCGAGTCGGTCAGGCGCTCGTAAAGCAAGGCGAGCCGAAAGAGCGGCACTGAGAACGCCATGTAAAACGGATTGCCGATGAACTCAAGTTGCTCCAGATGCAGCCCTGAGCGCTCAGCCGTCTGGCTGAGCGCGCGGCGCGTGTTGGCGCGGTAAAATGTCGGGTGCGATTCGTGCGCAGGACGCCGCAGCAGGCGCTTGAGCGCCAGACGCCGCGCAGCGCTCGGCACAAGGCGGCTCAAGAGCGGCACATAATTGTGCGCGTTAGTCGTCAGCAGGATCACCTTGCCATGCGGACGCAACACGCGCGCCATCTCGTCAAAAGCGCGCTCAGGCTGCGGGAAATGCTCCACGACCCATTGTGAGGCGATCACATCGAAGCGCTCAGCGCGGAACGGCAAGCGGTAAGCTGTGGCAAGGACGGGTAGCTGCACAACGCGGTTGTGGCGCAGGTCATCCGCCACAAGGTCTACGCCGATGCTGCGCGCAGCGCGCCGTATGGCTTCCGCAGCCAATGAGTCGCGTCCGCAGCCGAGATCGAGCAGCGTCGAGTCAGGCGTGAGCGCTGCCGCTAACCACTGCGCATAGCGCTCGCCGGCGTTCACAAAGTTCGGATAGCGTCTATCGAAGAGCGCTTGGCAGCGGCGGTAGCGCGGACTCTGCGTGTAGGCGCTCATGGCGGACTAGCGCTTGACGATCAGTCCGGTATTGCCGCCTTGCGCGCGCAGCTCGGCGCGCTGCGCATCGGTCGGGATGTTCATCAGCACCACAAGCCGCTTGACCAGCTGCGCAAAAGCAGGCGCTGCCGTCTCGCTGGCGAAACGCCCGACCTTGTCCAGTTTGATCAAGATGCTCACGCGCGGCTCGTCCGCAGGCAAGAAGCCGACGAAGGTCGCCATGCTCAGCTCAGGATCGTACAGACCGATGCATGTCGCACAGTAGATTTGCGCCGTGCCTGTCTTGCCTGCGATGGTGTAGCCCGGCACGCGAGCATCTTTTCCTTCGCCAACGTTCACCACTTGCACCATGATATCCGTGATGCGCCGCGCTACATCGGCTGAGATCGGCGTGCGGACGGCAGCTGGCACAGCGTAGTATTCTCGTTCGCCGTCAACCGTCTTCAAGCGTACGTGCGGCTGCATCATCTGACCGCCGTTGGCGATTGCATTCACGAATGAGAGCATCTGGAGCGGCGTGACGGTCAAGCCTTGCCCGAAACTGTTGGTGGCAAGGTCAGAGTCGCTCCAATACAGGTCGTTTGGCAGGCGCAAAATGCCCGCCGCTTCGCCTTCAAGGTCAATGCCTGTCGGCTGCCCGACGCCGAAGCGCCGCAAGCCTTCGTAGAACTCAGTTGGACCTAGCACGTCTACAGCCAACCACGTCGTGCCGAGATTCCACGAGCGCACGAGGATATCCACAAAGCTCTGCGAGCC
>DAOTWB010000001.1:0-3740 GCA_034436235.1 Anaerolineae bacterium | reverse complement strand
TCGAATAAATCTGCCCGCCATATGTTGAGGTCGCCGTCTTTGTGGACAGAGCAGAACAGGCTGCCGCTCGCGTTGAAGGCGATGGCGCTCGCCGCGCGTTCAGGGCGCGTCTCAAAGCGGTGCAGTCGGTTGCCTGTCGTCACATCCCACACTTGAATAGCGCCGCTATCATCAGCGGACAACAGACGACGGTTATCAGGATGAAGAGCAATAGCGTCAATCGTACCATTGGTCTGACCGATCTGCCGCACGCGGACGCCGCGCTCAACATTCCACAGATGCAACTGTTGCCGTCCTGCGGCGACAAGCCACTTGCCATCGCGGCTGAAGCTGCAGAGATACTGAGGCTGGTTTGAACTGCGCATGGTAAAACGCACGTCGCCCGTCTGAACATTCCACAGGCGCACTGTTTGATCGGCGGATGCGGTCGCCAAATAGCGTCCATCAGGGCTGTAAGCGCAATCCGAGACAGCTTCTGTGTGTGTGCGCAGCGTGCGTATCAGCGCAGGATGCATGGCAGGCAAATCATGCCCGCGCACAAGGCGCGGCGCTGCGAAACTCTGCTCGTAGCGCTCCACCAAAGGCTTCAGCTCAGGTACATCGCTCAGCCACAGCGCGAGCGTCGCCGTTATTTCATCGCGTTCCTGCGCAGCGCTCAAGATGTGGTGAATGCGCATGTATTCGCGGCGTAGCGCAGCAAGCTGCCCATCATGAGACGCATTGGCAACGGCGAGAGTCAGATCGGCTTCCACAGCAGGCGGACGGCACAAGGCAGTCTTGGCGGTCAGATACGCCAAATCCTTGACCGTCTCGACGAGCAGATCGGAGCGCCCGATGTGGAGCAGGTGCTGCGCCAGAAAGTCCCACAGATAAGGCATATCTGTGGGCAGTGTGCGCCAATCGTCGTATGTGTAAGGCTTGATCTCGAAGGTGCGCGCCAATGCAAGCGCGCCTCTCACAAAAAAGCGCGCAGTGTAATTGCCAACGCGCCACGGCGATTGCCGCCAATCGAATGTGAGATTAGCATCGCCTTCAGCTGTGCTGGTGCGTGACTCACCGAACAGCCGCTCGCCAGTTTCAGCTGCGCCATACCACAGCTCAGCGCGCAGCTCAGTGCCTCTCGGCACATTTCCTAGAGAGACCGTCAGATAAATTTGCGGCACATGTTCAACCGCCCAATCAATGCCCGAACTGGACGCGTTATCCGTGAGCGAAAAGCGTGCGCGCTCAACGCGCACATCCTCCACGTAGACGAACTCGATTGAGTGGAGCGGTTCATCGCGCCCTGTCATCTCATCGAAGATGCAGATTGCCGCAGTGAACTTGCCCGCTTGCCAACTTTGTGTCAGGCGAGGCGGCAAAAGCGCCCACAGCGCGCCTGAGCGCAGCTCTGACGGATCGAGTGATAGAGCAGACTCGTCGCGTTCCTCGTCGTCCTCATCGTCATCGCTCTCGTCGCTTTCCTCGTCAAAATCATCCTCAATAATCAGCTCAGAGTCTTCATCGTCTTCTTCCTCGTCGTCTTCTTCGTAGGCAGTGTAAGCGCTCACAGGCTCGGTTGGGCGCTCGCCAAAAGGCGACGATGACGGCGTCTCAGCCCAGCTTGCTAGTTCGCGCTGCAAACGCTCGGTTTGGCTCACAAACTCAGCATAAGGGCGGCTGAAACGGAAGACTTCAACGCCTTGCTGATCGGTGACGATGATCGAGAAGCGCATCGTGGCTTTAGCATCGCCAACGTTGGCTACCAAAAGGACGGCTTCATCTTTCCAGAAGAGCTTGGCTGATTTAAGTTCAGGCTCGCTCGGGCGCACTGCGCGCCAGCTGTTCAGCTTGGGCAGCGGAAAGCGCTGCTCTATCTCACGGATGGCGCGTTGCAGCGCGTCGTGAATGCTCAGCTCGGTCAGCGTGTAGCCTTCGCGCGTCTTGCGCAACATCGGCAAGGCGCGCCGATCGCCAATTTTGCCCAGCGCAGTCACCACGCTCCAGCGCAGATCGTTATCGGTATCTTCCAGCAGCGGAATGAGCAGCGGCGTCAGATTCGGCACTTTCAAGTGCGTCGCGATCTCGATCAAGATGCGGCGCGCATCAGGATCGCGCTCTGCCGCAATCAGATCAGGCAGCATTTGCACGAAGTCGCTTGGCAGCTCTTTCTGACGGCTGAGCATGGCTGCCGCTTGCCAACGGATGAAGGCGTTCTCGTGCCGCAACGCCGCCTTGATCGGCGTCAAATCGCCGATCTCTGTGAAGCGGTTCAACGTGGCAACTGCCAACATCTGCAGCCGTCTGTCGTTCGTCCTGAGCGCCTGCAAAAGCGGCTTGGTCAGGCGGACTTTGGTAGCGGCTTGAATGATCAGCGGCAAATGTTCAGGCGGCGCGCTGACCAGACGCGCCGTCAGTAGCGCTTCGCTGCCGCCGAGGACCAGCACTTCGTCGTAAATCTTATTCAGCAATGGATCGCGCCGTCCGCTCTGACGCTCTTCGCTCAGCAACCTGAGCGCTAACTGCGCTTGCTCTTCGCAAACAGGACAGCCTGCCTTGCGCTGCGCCGCGACCGCCTGCCTGTAGAACTGCTCAGCAGCGTCAAAATCGCCCTTGCGCTGCGCCGCGATGCCGCGCTTCAATTGCACAGCGCCTTCACGGCTATCCACAAAGCGCTGCTCAGCCGCTGTGAGCGGATAGCCTTCTTGGCGCGCTTCAGCGATCAGCACATCGCACAAATCGAAGTCATTGCGCCGCAACAGATGGTTGAATTGATCGAACCAATAGCACAAACCGTGGTAAAGGTTGGTGGTGAAGGCGCGGCGCAACTGACCGACAATACGTTGCCTCAGAATGCTGTGGACTTCGGCGCGTTCAGCCTCAGTGCGCGCTGCATAGCAATTCTCCAGCAGGTAGACGCGCTTATCGAAGCCGAACGAGCCGATGAAGCGACCATCAGCCGTGATATCCACCACATACACTTGATTGCCTGTGCGCAGCTTCTCGAGCATATCGCCTTCGCGATTGAATAAATAGATATGCCGATCATAAGACGCTGCTACTACAAACTCGGCATCTCTACTCAAGCTGACGCCATAGATGCTATCGCCTGTGCGATATTTCCAGAGCAACTGCCCGTCGCCGTTCAACAGATAGACGCACGAATCGGTTGAGCCTGCTGCGATGAAAGCGCCATCAGGCGTCGGATAGGTGATATTGACGTTGCCGCCTAGCTTGTAACGCCAGATCAATTCGCCCGTGTCGTCCAGCACATAGACGTGCTGGTCGTTTGAGCCGCCGATCACCTTAGAGCCATCAGGCAGGACGCGCGCGCCTGCCCATACTTCGCCGTTGGTGCGATATCGCCAGCGCAGGTCGCCTGAGCCGTTCAAACAGTAGATGTGATCGTTGCCGCCGAAGACGATCCGATGTCCGCTGGGCGTCACGCTCAGGCGCGAAATCTTCCTGTGATTACAATCATAGCGCCATAGCAACGCGCCATTGCGCGCAAAACAACGGATTTTGCCTTCGTCATCGCCGCTCACAATGCGCTCGCCATCGGCAGTCACGCCGACGCCGGCTTTGGTCTGCGCTTCGCCGCTGAACTTCCACAACAGCTCGCCTGTCTGGAAGTTCAGTACGCTGGTATCTGCGCCACGAATCGTGCCAATGGCGAGAATATTGCTATGCCGCGAGAACGCAAAGCGAAACGCCTCGCCTGAGATTTGCTGCCGCCAGAGCTGCCGTCCACTTCGATCAAA